>NZ_FOII01000039.1:0-13890 GCF_900111625.1 Variovorax sp. OV084
GCCACAGCCGCAAGGCACGGTTCGCCGGCCGCATTCCAGCAGCTCACGACGGCGTGAGTCACGCTCGCGGCGCCCGAGCACCAGGCCTTGGTGCCGGTCAGGCGAACGCGATGGCCCTCTGTCGCGTCGAGCACCACACGCGCGTCGGGCGGCTCCGCGCACCAAGTGCCCCAGCGCGCACCCACGGGTGCGGCCGACGCGGCGCCGAGTTCGGCGAGGATGGCGAGTGCATCGGTATGCCCTTCGAACAGCTTCACCAACGAAAGGTCATGGGCCGCCACCTCGGCCAGCACACGCCAGCGCGCCAGGGTCCGGCCGGCACCCGGTCTTGGCAGCACGTCGATGCCCGCGTCGACCAGATGCTTCAGCGCGAGGTCGCGCCCATGGCGAAGCTGCAGTTGCCGCAAGGCATCGGCGAGCGCGGGTTCGGACATGTGAAGTAGCGGCTATCGTTTGGAAGATCAAGCTTCTAGCACCCGCGCAATGACCCGCGCGTAGTCCATTCGCCCGCTTCGGCTGGATGTTTCCTTCGTCGGGCCCGGATTGTCCGTCGCCTACAGGACCGCCGCGCTTCTCCTGACGTGATGTGTCAGGCCCGCTCTCTATCTTCAGCGCCTGGCAATCCGATCTGCAACGACACGAGGGCTCGACCATGCTAGGTATCGTCATTCCGGCGCACAACGAGGAGCAACTGATTCGCGAATGTCTGTCTGCGGTGCGCACCGCATCGCAGCATCCCGCACTGATGGGAGAGCCCGTGGAGACGATCGTGACGTTGGACGACTGCACGGACGCCACCGGCATCCTGGCCTCTTGTTGCGGTGCCGCTACCGTGGCCATTCGCGCGCGAAATGTCGGCATGGCTCGGGCCGTGGGTGCGACGGCTCTCCTGGCAAGGGGAGCGAGATGGCTGGCCTTCACCGATGCCGATACGCTGGTTTCCGAAGACTGGCTTGCGGCTCAACTTTCTCTTCAGACGGACGTTGTATGCGGAACGGTGTCCGTGCTGGACTGGTCGCCTCACGGCCGCCATGCGGCGCTGCTCCAGACGCACTTCCAGGAGACCTATTTCGACCGGGAATCCCATCGCCATATTCATGGCGCAAACCTTGGCGTGTCAGCGGCGGCATATCTTCGCGTCGGCGGATTCAGGCACCTCGCGTGCAGTGAGGACGTCTCCCTGGTGAATGCGCTGGTCGGCGCCGGCTGCAGCGTTGCCTGGAGTTCGCTGCCGCGGGTTGTGACCAGCGCGCGCACCGATGCGCGGGCGCGCGGCGGTTTTGCAGGCGCGCTGCTGAACGCCGTGGCGCAACGCCTGGCCGAATCCACGGGTTGCGCGATGCGGCCGGCCATTGCTGCTGGCGCGTGATGCCATGACATTCCAAGATCGCAGCCGCGGGTGAGGCACTCCATTGGTCATGCCCGGGCAGCGGGGATCGATGATCAAGGAAACCGGATATGGATCTCGGGAAACTTGTCGTCGTAGAACGCGAGCCTTGCCTTCAGAGCCCGGTGCTCGTCGTACGGGTCCTCGTAGGTCCAGACGGCGTCTTCCAGCCGCCTTTCTCCGAGATTCAAGCCGTAGTAGTTCGCCACACCCTTGAACGGGCATTCGGTGGTCGTTTTCGAGCGTTCCAGTTTCTCCATGCGGACATCGGAGCGCAGGAAGTAGTAGCGCACGGGAGACTTGTCTTCGTCAACCTTGATGACGTCGCTCGAAGTGGCCAGGACAACACCCTCCACTTCGACTTCGACAGGCCGATGAAGGTGTTCTTCCCGGACCTGGTGATCGGGCCATTTTTGATGGCCAGGGGATTGGCTCATTTGCATGCTCCTAGTGGGACGGCTTCGCGCCGGAAGCTCGGCCTGGGCGAACTCGCTTCGACTGGCCACCGCCCGCCGCACCGCTTGCGGCCGATTGACTGGAGCGGTCGGGCTCGGCCGGCTGCGAAATTCGTGCGAGAGGCTCACCGGCTTGCGATGCCTGGCCTTTCGCGGCGGCATCGCCGAGGGACAGGACGCCGACCAGGCGCCTGTCCCGGTCGATCACCGGAAGACGGCGAATCTGTAACTCGCTCATCGTGCGCAGGGCTTCTTCGACGGTGCTGTCATCGAAACACCAGCGGACCTCTCCGGTCATGATCACGTCCAGATGCGTACGGTCAGGCGACAGCCTTTGGGCGACGCCACGCACCGCGATGTCGCGGTCGGTGATCACGCCGACGAGACGCTCCCCGTCGCATACGAGCAACACGCCCACATCCAGTTCCTCCATTGCCTGTGCGGCATCGCAGAGCGTGTCCGTGGGGGCGGCCGTGCGAACACCGCGTGTCATCAATTCGTTGACTTGGGTCAAGGTGAACTCCTTGGGTCGATGCGTCCAGCCTCGCGGGCGACATGCCTGCGATGAGAAGCCGACGCAACTTCAGGCCACGGTAGCGGGGCGACGCGGCGCCGTTGTCAGGCCATGAATGGGGTCGAAGTGGGAATTGGCTGGCGTGTGCGAGCGTCGGTGGTGGCCTGTCGGTACCGCGCATCGGCGGTGTCGCCACTTGTTGCGATGCGTGATTCGCACTGGTATGTGGATACGGAGCTCTCCTACACAGTTCGTTTTGTCGCCGTTTCATCGTCCGATTTCCCCGCAACTCGATTGGAGAGCCCACGATGCCCACTTCCCGACGCGCAGAGCCAGATGCCTGCAGCCTCCTCGACGCCGACCACCGCAGCGTCAAGAAGATGTTCAAGGAATACGAAGAACTCGCTCATTCGCGCGCCGCTTCCTCGGAGCGGAAAAAGCGCGAGCTTGCCGACGAGATTTGCATGGCGCTGACCGTCCACGCTCAGATCGAGGAGGAAATCTTCTATCCCTCGCTGCGCGAAGCCATCAAGGAAACGGACCTGCTCGATGAGGCCGAGGTCGAGCACGCCAGCGCCAAGGACCTGATCGTGCAGATCCAGGAGGCCACCGATGTCGACGACAAGTTCGACGCCAAGGTGATGGTGCTGGGCGAATATATCGATCATCACGTGAAGGAAGAGCGCAACGAGATCTTCGTGAAGGCGCGCGCCGCCCGTGGCCTCGACCTGGTCGCCATGCGCGAGCAGCTGGCTGCCCGCAAGGAGGAGCTGATGGAAGAGCTTGGCGCCACGGCCTGAGTTCCTGTCGTCGCTTCACCAAGCCGGAAACGTGCAGGAGCGCAAGCTTGGTAAGACCATCCGGACGAACGGCGAGGCCGCGCGGCGAAATTCGCATCGGGATTTCCGGATGGCGCTATGCACCATGGCGCGGGCGCTTCTATCCACCCGGGCTGGCGCAGCGAAAAGAACTCGCTTTCGCCTCCCGGATGCTGCCGAGCATCGAACTCAACGGATCGTTCTATTCCCTGCAGCGCCCCGAGTCGTACCGGGCATGGCACGACGAGACGCCCGACGGCTTCGTGTTCGCCGTCAAAGGGTCGCGCTACATCACGCACATGCGTCAGCTTGACGACGTGCACACGGCACTGGCCAATTTCTTCGCATCGGGCGTGCTGGCGCTGGGCAAGAAGCTGGGGCCTGTGCTCTGGCAGCTTCCGCCACGCATGCGCTACGACCCCGACCGGATGGAGCGCTTCCTGTCGCTCCTGCCGCGTGATGCGAAGTCGGCGGCGGCGTTGGCCCGGAAACACGACGATCAGGTGAAGGGCCGGTCTGTGCTGAAGGCGGCTCGCGGGCTTCGAATCCGGCACGCCATCGAGGTGCGAAATCGCAGCTTTGTCGATCCCGGGTTCGTTGCCACGCTGCGCCGCCATGGCGTGGCCCTGGTGGTGGCCGACACCGCGGGAAGGTGGCCCCTGCTGGAGGACATCACCGCGGATTTCGTTTATGTGCGGCTGCATGGCGACAAGGAGCTCTATGCCAGCGGATACAGCGATGCAGCACTCGATCACTGGGCGGCGCGCATCGACGCCTGGCGCAAGGGTCGCCAGGTGCCCGATGCCAGGCTGGCTTCGACCACCGCCGCGCGGCGCGGCAGGCGCGACGTGTATTGCTACTTCGACAACGACACCAAGGTGCGCGCTCCCTACGATGCCGCCCACCTGGCAATGCGCCTTGGCCTTGCCACCGGCCTGGGCGACGACGACAAGTTCGCGACGAAGTTCGATGCAGGCAGCACCGAACTTGCTGCGGCGTCCTACAAGAGCGCCTGATCTCGCGCTTTACGTTTTGACTCCCTTCGAACCCAACCACGTACAAAACCATGGCCAAACAACCCAAGGCGAGTGCGCCGCCTTCCGTCGCACTCGATGCAGCCCGCGCCGCGGCACGCAACACTGACAGCGGCCCCGCGCACCCGGCGCCGCCTGCTGCAGGCAAGGGCGACATTCCCGCGCAAAAGGCGATCGACACGCAGGCACTTGCCGCGGCAATGCCCGCCAACAGCAACAAGCCGCTCGAACACACACCGTCCGCGCCCGTCGGCCTCAGCGCAAAGCCAGCTTCGCGTCTGCCCACCGGCAGCACGCCGTCGGAGTCGAATGCATCCGGCAAGACGGGGGCGGTGGCGCCCGAAGGCACGAATGCCACCATCGGCACCCTGGACCGTGTGCGCGTCGATTCCAGTGGCGAACGGCTCACCACCAACCAGGGCGTGCCGGTTGCGGACAACCAGAACTCGCTCAGGGCCGGCGCGCGAGGGCCGGTGCTGCTGGAAGACTTCATCCTGCGCGAGAAGATCACGCACTTCGACCACGAGCGCATTCCCGAGCGCATCGTGCATGCGCGGGGCTCGGGCGCGCACGGCTTCTTCGAGTGCTACGAGCCGCTGACGAAGCACACCAAGGCGGCGCCGTTCCAGGCGGCCGGCAAGGTGACGCCGGTGTTCGTGCGCTTCTCGACCGTGGCCGGCGAGCGCGGCTCCAAGGACACGGCGCGCGACGTGCGCGGCTTCGCCGTCAAGTTCTACACCGACGAGGGCAACTGGGACCTGGTCGGCAACAACATGCCGGTGTTCTTCATCCAGGACGCGATGAAGTTCCCCGACCTCGTGCATGCCGTGAAGCCCGAGCCGCACCATGCGATGCCGCAGGCGGCCTCGGCGCACGACACCTTCTGGGACTTCGTCTCGCTCATGCCCGAGAGCACCCACATGCTGATGTGGCAGATGAGCGACCGCGCCATTCCGCGCAGCTACCGCACGATGCAGGGCTTCGGCGTGCACACCTTCCGGCTTGTCAACGACGCGGGCGAATCTGTGCTCGTGAAGTTCCACTGGCAACCCAAGCTCGGCACGCATTCGCTGGTGTGGGACGAGGCGGTGAAGATCTCCGGCGCCGACCCCGACTACCACCGCCGCGACCTGTGGGAGGCCATCGACGCCGGCGAGTACCCCGAATGGGAACTGGGCCTGCAGATCTTCACGGAAGAGCAAGCTAGGCAATTCAGCTTCGACATCCTCGACGCCACCAAGATCGTTCCCGAGGAACTGGTGCCGGTGCAGATCGTCGGGAGGATGGTGCTCAACCGGAACCCCGACAACTTCTTCGCCGAGACCGAGCAGGTCGCGTTCTGTGCGGCGCACGTGGTACCCGGCATCGATTTCACCAACGATCCGCTGCTGGCGGGACGCATCCACTCCTACGTGGACACACAGATCACGCGCCTGGGCGGCCCAAACTTCCATGAGCTGCCCATCAATTCGCCGATTGCACCGGTTCACAACAACCAGCGTGACGGCATGCACCGCCAAGCTGTCCATCGCGGGCGCACGGCATACGAGCCCAATTCGCTCGGCGGCGGCTGCCCGTTCCAGGCCGGCGCTGCACAGGGCTTCGTGAGCATCGCGAAGCGTCTCGATGCCAAGGAGAGCAGCGACAAGGTGCGGGCCAAGCCAGAGAAGTTCGCCGACCATTACACGCAGGCCACGCTCTTCTTCGAGAGCCAGACGCCCGAGGAACAGGCACACATCGCCGCCGCCTTTCGCTTCGAGCTGTCCAAGGTGACGGTGCCAGCGGTTCGCGAGCGCGTCGTTGCAAGCCTGCTGAATGTGTCGTCCGAGCTTGCGGCCAAGGTGGCGCAAGGGCTGGGCATGGAACTGCCCGCGCCACTGCCCACGGCGCTGGAAACACCGGCCACGCCCGAGGTCGACAGATCGCCCGCGCTCTCGTTGATGGCTCGCCCGGGCGAAGGTGGCATCCGAACGCGCAAGATCGCAATCCTCGTGGCCGATGGCGCAGAAGGCGCATCCATCGGCAAGCTGGTGACAGCGTTGGTGCAGGCGGGCGCCGTGCCACGGTTGATCGGGCCGCGCCTCGGTACCTACATCGCCGCGGGCGGAGAGAAGCTCGAAGCCGATGCCAGCATGGAGAACAGCCCCGGCTTCCTCTTCGATGCGCTGGTGCTGCCCGACGGCCTCGCGGCCACGGAGGCGCTGGCCGCCGTTGGCCACTCGATGGAATTCGTGAAGGACCAGTACCGACACTGCAAGACCATCCTCGCACTCGGTGCATCGCAGGCCCTGCTGGCCGAGGCCGGCATTCCGATGAGCTTGCCGGACGGATCGGCCGACCCGGGGCTGATCCTTGCGGATGCTGCGCATGCGGACACGGCCGCGAGCGACTTCATCGCCGCCGCAGGCATGCATCGCCATCCGGCACGTGATTCCGATCCGCCTCGGGTTTGAGCATCGCCGTGGAGAACCACCCGGCAACTGCGCCCGGGGCCGATGACCTCAGGCGGCCCGGCATGGCGCAAGGAACACGGGAGGCGTTGTCGGCAGAGCACCAGGGGTTCTGGAGGAAGCTCGGCCCCGGTCTGATCACCGGTGCGGCCGACGATGATCCCAGCGGCATCGCCACTTACACCCAGGCCGGCGCCAGGTTCGGCTACAGCTTGGGCTGGACGCTTCTGCTGACCTATCCACTGATGGCGGGCATCCAGCTCGCGAGCGCGCGCATCGGCCGGACCACGGGGCGCGGGCTGACCTCGGCCTTCGCTGTGCTCTGGCCGCGTCCGGTGGTGATGGCCGCAGTGATGCTGCTGCTCGTCGCCAACGTCGTCAATCTCGCGGCCGACCTGGGGGCCATGGCAGAGGTCATGCGACTCGCGATCGGCGGGCCGGAGGCCGCGTATGCACTGGCCTTCGGAGCGATCTCGCTCGGCTTGCAGGCCTGGCTGCCTTACCGCCGCTACGTGCGCATCCTGAAGTGGCTGACGTTATCGCTGCTCGCCTATGTCGGTGTTGCCATGGTTGCGAATGTGGACTGGGGGGCGGCGTTCGCGGGCGCCTTGCTGCCGCGCATTCAGTGGGACTCCGAGACGGTCAGGATGGTCGTGGCGATTCTTGGGACGACGATCAGTCCGTACCTTTTCTTCTGGCAGGCGGCGCAGGAGGTCGAGGAGATCGAACGGGTCACGCAGGACCAGCCGCTCACGAAGGCACCCCGCCAGGCACCGGCGCAGTTGCGGCGGCTGCGGTTCGATACCTGGCTTGGCATGGGCTTTTCCAACGGCATCGCTTTCTTCATGATGCTGGCGGCGGCCGCCACACTGCATGCGGACGGCCAACTGAATATCGAATCGACGGCGCAGGCCGCTGAGGCGCTGCGGCCGGTCGCGGGCGATGCGGCCTTCGTGCTGTTCGCGCTCGGCATCCTGGGCACCGGGTTGCTGGCCTTGCCGGTGCTTGCCGGGTCCGCAGCCTATGCCTGCGCCGAATTTCTGAAGGTGCGACGAGGGCTCGAGAAACCGGTGGGAGCCGCGCCGGCGTTCTACGCAATCCTCGCCGCGGCCATGGTGTGTGGCATCGGCATCAGTCTCGTCGGCGTCGATCCGATGAAGGCGCTGGTGTGGGCGGCCGTGATCAACTCGCTGATGTCGGTGCCGATCATGGTCGGCGTGATGCTTGCAGCGGGAAGTCGCAGGCTCATGGGTGAGTTGCTGCTGCCGCTGGGGTGGCGTGTGCTGGGTTGGGCCGCCACCGCCGCCATGGCAGCAGCGTCGGTCGCGTTCATCTTCATGAGCCTGGCTTCGTAGATGCCGTCTCGGGTTGGATATCGTACGCAAGCCGGACCTCCTCCAGGCATTGCTGCGCGTTCGCGAAACACTCTCGAAGGTGCTCTGGTGTTGGTTCAGGATAGCCAGGCGGGGGGCGCAAGGCGTTGCCGAGCCTTTCCCATGCAGCTTCCCACGACAGTTTGGCAATAGCACGCGACTCGGGAGAGGCAGGCATCAAGTGCTCCAACGATTGAAAGGCCGATGATGAGCGTGCCGGACGTATCAGGCAAGGGCGATGAAGAGGCCTCGAACGAGAGGCTTCACAGCGGCGTCTGCGCGATGGTGTGCACAAAGCAAAGCTTGTGCCCCTCGGGGTCGAGGCAATACGCCGCATAAAAGTCCGGCGCGTATCGTGGTCGGAGGCCCGGGGCACCCTGGTCCAAGGCACCGTGCGCGAGGGAAGTTGCCCAGGCGGCATCGACCACGGACCGCGAGGAGGCCAGAAAACTCACCTGACTGCCGTTGCCGCACGAGGGGGCTTGGCCGTTGACCGGAGCCCCGATGACGAACTGCGGCCAGCGCCGGCCCGGGTGCTGCCAGTAGACACCTGCCGCCCCGACGTGCGAAAGATCGACGGCCCGCCGGAGTTCGAAGTGCGCAAGCACGGGATCGTAGAACTCGCACATCCTCGCAAGGTCTCTCACGCCGATCTGTATGTGGGCGAACATGTTCAGCGTCACCTCTTGGCGGCTTTGCCCCGTAGCGGAACCAGGCGGATGCGCGACGCCGCCGTCGTAGGCAGCTTCTGGAACTTCTCCAGCTGGCGCAGCACGGTGTCGTTTCGCGCCACCGATTGCGAAGCCACGCAGTCCCGCGGCACCACCACGGCAAGATCGCGCATCACCGCCTCCATGGCCGTCGCGAGCACGCACTGGTCGCTGGCCACGCCGGTCAGGATCAGGCGGCGTGCTTTCAGGTGCTGCAGCAGCAGCTCGAGCGGCGTGCCGAAAAAGGCGGAGTGCTTGGGCTTCAGCACGAAGTAGTCGTCGGCCTGGGGCTGCAGCGCGCTCGTGATCGCGGCACCCGCTCCCCCCTCGTCCAGCGACAGTTCCACCAGCGACGGGAAGTCCGAGCGCCAGCGGCCACGGTTGTCGTTGGCATAGATGACGGGAACGCCTGCGTTGCGGCAGCGGGCCTTGAGCGCGGC
Source organism: Variovorax sp. OV084 (assembly GCF_900111625.1). Lineage (NCBI taxonomy): Bacteria > Pseudomonadati > Pseudomonadota > Betaproteobacteria > Burkholderiales > Comamonadaceae > Variovorax > Variovorax sp. OV084. The sequence goes on from NZ_FOII01000039.1 coordinate 9,182, forward strand.
GATGCGCGGCGCAATGGCCGCAGCGGGCGGCAAGAGCTTCTGCGCGTCGGGAAAATCCCAGCAGTTGATCATGTCGATGATCAACAGCGCGGTGTGTCCTGCCGCGTTTTCGGGAGCGAGTACGCCGGAGGATCTGGAAGAGCGCGCAGGCATGAGCGGCAGTTCCGACTTCAGGCCCGCCGCTCCTGCAGCCGCATCACCTTGTCGAGCGTCAGCGGGTAGTCGCGGATGCGCACGCCCGTGGCGTTGTAGACCGCATTGGCTACTGCGGCGCCCGCGCCGCAGATGCCCAGTTCGCCCACGCCCTTGATCTTCAGTGGGTTGGTCTTGTCGTCTACCTCGTCGAGGAACACGGCCTCCACCGCCGGGATGTCGGCATGCGCGGGCACGTGGTATTCCGCCAGGTCGTGGTTCACGAAAGCGCCGTATCGCGGGTCGATCACCGCGTCTTCGAAGAGTGCGGAGCCCACGCCCCAGATCATCGCGCCGGTGGCCTGGCTGGTGGCTGTCTTCATGTTCAGGATGCGGCCTGCGGCAAACATGCCGAGCATGCGGCGCAGGCGGATCTCGCCGGTGTCCATGTCAACCGCCACTTCGGCAAAGTGCGCACCATAGGCCTGCTGCGAGAACTTCTTGCCCATGTCGCCTTTGCCGATCTGTCCGTCGGCGCGCAGGCCGATGGTGCCGGCCAGCGCACCCAGCGTTTCGCAGCGGGTTCTGGTGCTGGCGCGTCCGTCTGCGAACACCACCTCGTCAGGCTTCGCGCCGAGCCGGCGCGCCAGCTGCCCGCGCAGATTGGTGCAGGCGTCGAACAGCGCCGAGCCCGCACTCGCCGCGCCCCATGAGCCGCCCGATCCGGGCGTTTCCGGAAAGTCGCTGTCTCCGAGTTCCATGCGAACGTTCTGCACCGGCAGGCCGAGCATCTCGGCCGCGACTTGCGTGAGCACCGTGTAGCTGCCCGTACCGATGTCGGTCATGGCCATGCGTGCCGTAAGCACGCCCTGACGGTCGAGCGATACCGTGCACTTCGCGTCCATCAGGTAGTTGTTGCGCGTGGCGGCGGCAAAGCCCATGCCGATCAGCCGGCGGCCTTCGCGCACCGTGCCCGGCACCGCATTGCGGCGGCTCCAGCCGAAGCGCTCGGCGCCCTCCCTCATGCAGCGCGCCAGCTGCCGCGTGGAGAACGGAATGTTCTTCTCCGGGTCCATGGCGGGCTCGTTGCGCAGCCGCAGCTCGATGGGGTCGAGCCTGAGCTTCTCGGCCAGCTCGTCCATGGCCTGTTCGAGTGCCAGCATGCCGACCGCCTCGCCGGGCGCGCGCGTGGAATCGGAAACCGGCAGATCGAGCTTGACGACCCGGTGCGTGGTGAGCCGGTTCGGCGCGGCGTAGAGCGAGCGCGTCTGGGCGCTGGCCGTTTCGTAGAAGTCGTCGAAGCGCGCGCTGTGCGAATGCGAGTCGTGTGCGATGGCGGTGAGCCTGCCGTCGGGCGTGGCGCCCAGGCGCAGGCGCTGGATCGTCTGGCTGCGGTGGGTGGTGAAGTGAAACATCTGCTGCCGCGTGAGCGCGGTCTTCACCGGGCGCTGCAGCTGCCGCGCGGCCATGGCGGAAAGCATCAGGTCGCCGTACACCGGCAGCTTGCCTCCGAAGCCGCCGCCGATGTAGCGGCTCACGATGCGCACCTTGGAGGGCGGGATCTGCAAGGTGTTGGCAACGGCGTTCTGCGCACTTTCCAGCAACTGCGAGGCGCAATGCACCGTCACGCGGTCGCCGCTCCACCATGCGAGGGTGGCGTGCGGCTCCATCTGCGCATGGATGTGGTGGGGCGTGGTGTAGGTCGCATCGACCTGCACCGGCGCGGCCGCGAAGGCGCCGTCGAAATCGCCGATGCGGCTGTCGGCCTTCTGCATCTCGTCGTCCTTGGGCTTTTCGGCCTTGCCGCGCGCGGCGGCGAGATCGTATTCGCCAGGCTCGGCGTCGTAGCGGATGCGGATCAGCTGCGCGGCCGCGCGCGCGATCTCGAAGCTCTCGGCCACCACGAAAGCCACGGCCTCGCCGTAGTAGCGCACCTTGTCGTTCGCCAGTTGCGGCGTGGCGCGTGCGAAGCGGTCCTTGGCATCGATGGGACCCCACGGCGCCTGCTTCGGCGCATTGCGGTGCGTCATCACCAGCAGCACGCCGGGCGCCTTCTCGGCGGCCGAAGCATCGATCTCGGCGACCGTGCCCCTGGCGATGGTTGCTTCGACGATGAAGCCATAGGCTGGCTTGCCCGGCGCCTCCTGCACCTCGTGGGCGTAGGGCGCCTTGCCGGTCACTTTGAGGCGCCCATCGACGCGGTCGATGGGCTTGCCGATCAGGCTGCTGCGGTTTTCGTCGATCGGATTGCGGGCGGCGGGTGCTGTCATGTCCATGGCGTGTCTTTCTCAGGCTGTCCGTGCGGCTTCGTCGATGGTGATCTGCAGCGTGCGGCGCAGCAGCGGGAGCTTGAAGTCGTTGTGGCCGAAGCCGCGCGCACCCGCCAGCACGGTGTCGCTGGCAGCGTTGACGGTGGCTTCGTCGAGCACGGTGCCAGCGAGGCGGGCCTCGGCCGCTTCCACGCGCCACGGCTTGTGCGCGAGGCCGCCGAAGGCCATGCGCGCCGAACGGATGCGTCCGCCGCTGGCATCGACGATCGCAGCTACCGAAACCAGCGCAAAGGCATAGGAGGCGCGGTCGCGCACCTTGCGGTACACGTGGTGGCCGGGCAGGGGCGGCGGCAGGGTCACGGCGGTGATCATTTCGCCGGGCTGCAGGTTGGTGTCGATGTGCGGCGTGTTGCCGGGCAAGCGGTGGAAGTCGGCAATCGGAATCACGCGGCGCGTTCTGCTGGGCATCACCGTCTCCACCTGGGCGTCGAGCACGCGCATGGCCACCGCCATGTCCGATGGATGCGTGGCAATGCATTGGTCGCTCGCGCCCAGCACCGCATGCATGCGGTTGTAGCCCTGCAGTGCGGCGCAGCCCGAACCAGGCTGGCGCTTGTTGCAGGGGCGGGCGGTGTCGTAGAAGTAATAGCAGCGCGTGCGTTGCAGCAGGTTGCCGCCGGTGGTGGCCTTGTTGCGCAACTGGCCCGATGCGCCGGCAAGCAGCGCGCGGCTCAGCACCGCATAGTCACGGCGAATGCGCGCGTCCGCGGCCAGGTCCGAGTTGCGCACCATCGCGCCGATGCGCAAGCCGCCGTTCTCGCCGGGCTCGATGCGGTCGAGGCCGAGGCGGTTGATGTCGACCAGATGTGTCGGCGTCTCGATCTGCAGTTTCATCAGGTCGAGCAGGTTGGTGCCGCCGGCGATCATCCGTGCCCCGGGGCGGGCGGCCGCAGCCGCCGCGGCGGCGGGCGTGCCGGCGCGTTCGTAGGTAAAGGCCTTCATGAGCGCTCTCTCGATGCGTCCCTGATCGCGGCAACGATGTTCGGGTAGGCGCTGCAGCGGCATAGGTTGCCGCTCATGCGCTCGCGGATTTCCTCATCCGTCAGCGCGACGTTGCTGCTGTCCAGGTCGCGCGTGACATGGCTTGGCATGCCCAGCCTCGCCTCGGCCAGCATGCCCGCCGCCGAGCAGATCTGACCCGGCGTGCAGTAGCCGCACTGGAAGCCGTCGTGCTGAAGGAATGCTTGCTGGAGCGGGTGCAGCGTGTCGCCTTGCGCCATGCCTTCGATGGTGGTGACGGATTGGCCGTCATGCATCACGGCCAGTGTGAGGCAGGCATTGGTGCGGCGGCTGTCGATCAGCACCGTGCAGGCGCCGCACTGGCCATGGTCGCAGCCCTTTTTCGAGCCTGTCATGCGAAGGTTCTCGCGCAGGGCATCGAGCAGGGAGGTGCGGGTGTCGACTTCAAGGTGATGCGCCTGCCCGTTGATCTGCAACTGCACCTGCATACGCTGTGGCGGCAACTCGGCAGCTACCGGGGCTGCCGCGGGAGCGGCCTGCGCATGTGCCATCAAGGGGGCTTGGGCGCCCACGAGCAGCGCGCCTGACTGGAAGATGGCGCGGCGGGTCAGGCGGCCGGCACCGTGTTCGTCCGCGCCGACCAGGGGGGTCTCGAATTTCATGTGGGAATCTCCAGGCGGCGCGGGACGAAGGGGGCGAAAAACACGCGCCTGAAGAAAATCCTAGAAAGCGCCTCGCGGCCCGCAACGCGCGTTCGCGCTGTCGTGATGTAGGCACAGGCCGACGGTGGCGCCGTGCCTCGGGGGGCCCCTCTCAGGCGGGCATGCGCAGCCGAAGCGCATAGCGATCCAGGTAGCTTGAACGCGGCGCCTCGGGGTGACCATCGATGTGCTCCGGCATCTCAAAGATGCAGCTCGACCTCTACGCGCGAGGCGCGTTGCCGCGGCTCCTCGACGGCCACGACGATCCGGCCTTCCATCCGCTGGAATCGCAGGTCCAGATGGCTGCGCCCGACATTGAGCCGTTCGACGCGCACGTGCTCGATATCGGCGGGAAGCTGTGGCTTGACGATGCGCACCTTGTTTTCCATGGCATCGATGTCCAAGCCAAGGCAGGCTTGCAGCAGCCTGAACGCGGAGCCGGCTGCCCATGCGGCGGACCGGCAGGCTTGCCGCGGAGGCTCTAGCCATGGTCGAGCCCTACGTCGTGCCGGGGGTGAGCACGGAGACGCTCGACCGGATCTGCCACGACCACATCGTGAATGTCCAGGGCGCCATTCCAGCGAAC
>NZ_FOII01000040.1:0-13356 GCF_900111625.1 Variovorax sp. OV084
GACATCACGAGCCGCACCGGCTCCACTGTCAGCGAACTGGCCGGCGGCCTCACCCTGGCGCTGAACCAGACCACCAGCATTTACGGCGAAGTCGGAAAGCTGTGGGCCTCGGGCGGCGCGTCGGATGTGAAGACCTCCCTGCAGGGCTCGATCGGGCTGCGCATGAAGTGGTGAGGGGACGCCGCGCCAGGAATCATCGGTTCCTGGTGCGGCGAGGGTGCCCGCAGCGGCTACCCAAGTCTGGCAAGTGACGGTCTTCGCTTGCCGGGGGAGTAGAGGTGGCAGGCGGCGAATTGGGGGACACCAGTCCTGCCGCAGGTGCGTGCTTGACACCTCCTGCGCTAACGGTCGGCGCCCCAGGTCTCTTCGCACATGAGGCCTTGTGCGCGGTCGGTGTCGCAGGCGAGTGCTTCATGCTTCTTGTCTGCGACATTGGCTCGCAGGTAGCCAAGGCCGTAGTAGACATCCCTTTGAAGGCCCGGCCAGCGTATCAGTTCTGATCTGCCCGGTGGTCCAGCCGCAGGGGTTCACTCCAATCAACAGCCGCTGGTTAGCCAAAGATTTCTGCCGCCCCCGCCGGGTCAGGGTTGCGGCCGAATGGCTGATCGGGTGGCTACGGGGGCGTGCAGATGAAGCTTGATTCAGCGTCTGGATCGCCGCTACCGTTGTACTTTGCGAACTGCGGATACTTGCAGAGCGGGCGTTGCATGGCTTTGGTCCCCGGCGCTGCCAAGCTATTGCTCGCTACGATTTTCTTGCTCGACGGCTTCACGCCCTTTTCGACCCAGTCGAACATGGGCCCGACCAGGTCAACCTGGTCAGCGCCTTTTCCGACACCGAGCCCGTTGGCGCAGTGATCGACGCCAGGCGCCTGATAGTACTCGACAAATTGGTCCGCCGCGGTCTGGCCACCCGCCGAGGCAATCACCTTGTTGTAGTAGTCCGTGGTGTTATGCGGCGTGATCAACCAATCCGTCAGGCCATGCCAAAGCAGCAACTTGCCCCCATGTGCCCTGAACCGCGAGAGGTCCGGGTTCACCGCATCGATCAAGCCGACGAGATAGTCGAGACGCGATGTGTACTGCGCCGGGTCGATCTGCAGGGGATCCGCGGTCGCGCTCTGGGCGACGAAGTACTTCATGAAGTCGCCGCCAAGCAGCATCGGGCCGAGTCCACCCCAGGCTTGCAGAAGCGCCGGGTCGGCCGTTTCTCCTCCAAAGGGAAATCCCGGCCATTTGTAGCGCCCCCCTGCCACGCTGGTGGGCTCGTACATCGTCCTAGCCGATTCCAGTTGGGAATCCGTCAGGCACGAATCCGACTCGGCGCCTGTGCACTTGAGCGCGGACAGGTTGAACGTGCAAAGGTCGGGCCGACCGATAACATTGTCTTTGAGCCCGTCGAGTCCGTCGCACTGGCCCATCACGGCATTGGCAATGGTCTGGACCTTCGCCTTGCTCAGGGCTGCGCCGGGCTTGGCTAACTGCTTCATCTGCTTTTGGTAGTAGAGGAACTGTGGCGTGTAGGCATTCGCGGGTGCGCGCGAAATGACGCCGTCGAACGCGTCTGGATACCGTTGCGCCTGGATCAGGCCTTGGCGTCCACCGCCGGAGCAACCTTCGTACACCATCTTCGCGCCGGCGACTTCTGCGCTGCCCAGGCGGGCCTTCATGATCGCCTTTGCCGCAGGAAGCACCCGTGCCACCGCCAGGTACGCGTAGTCGTTGAGCATGTCGGCATCCAGGGCGAAACTTCCCTCAAGGCTCGACCCGGAGTGCCCGTGGTTCGTCGCGATCGTGGCATAACCCCTCTCGGCCACGCCCGGGCTGGACGCGCTGGCGGTAATCACACCATCGAATCCGCCGCCCCCCATGAAGACGGTCCGATGGTTCCACGCCGTTGGTATCCTGACTTCGAAGGCCAGATCCTTGGGCATCTCGCCGCGTACGAGGCAGTTCTCGGGAACTGCTCCCGCCGTCGGAAAAAACTGCGCCTTGGCAACGACTGCACCTTCGAAAGTCTGGCCCTGCAATTCCTTGCACGCGGCCTCGGCCGACTTGGCCACCACTGGCACCGCAGGCGCTGCACCCGAAGAACCGCCGCCGCAAGCAACCAAAAAAAGGGGTGCCGCCAGCAAGAGCGCGGCCGCCTTCTTCAGAGGGCGTCCAGGGTCCGATTTGCTTGCACGATGTGCTGTGGCGGCGGCGGCCCCTGGCCAAGCGCGAGAGGGCCTATCCAGATTGATCATTTCTGTCTCCAATAGCTCGTTTTAAGAATGGGCAGGCGCCTGCTTGCCCGAGCGAAACGGGTCACCCCTCGGGGCGTGACCTCGACTTAGAGTCCCGGATCGAACAAGACCCTGCCGTACGCGAGCACGCTGACCCGCCCATTCGCGTCCTTCATCGAACCCTCCAGTTCGAGAACGCTTCCGTTCTTCCGGCGGGCGGCGGCCGATGTGGATGTCACGACCCACGCCAGGGTCACGGTCTCAGTTGCGAATACGGGATACAGCAGATCGACCGAAAAGCTCATGCCCAAGACATGGCCCCTCTTGGCGAAGTGAGACCCGACCAAGCCCATCAAGAGTGAGGTCGTATGCGCCCCGCTGGCGATCAGTCCACCGAAACGCGTGCTGTGTGCGAAGTCTGAGTCGTGGTGCAGCGGGTTCTCGTCCCCCGCTGCCCGTGCAAACGTGCGAACCTGCTCGTCATCGAAGCGATGGACGCGCGAGAAGCAGTACCCAGCCTGAATCGCGGGGCCCACCGCCGGCATGCACTCAATCATGAGTTGCCAACCTGGTGATGGCTTCCGTGCTTCCCGCTTCCTGGCGCAATCGGAACTTCTGGATTTTTCCGGTGGCGGTCTTGGGGAGGCTTGTGAACACCACGCGGCGCGGACATTTGAAGTGGGCCAGGCGTTCGCGGCAGAAATTCAATATCTCCTCTTCGGTCGGTGCTGCAACGCCGGCTCGCAGTTCAATGAAGACGCAAGGGACTTCGCCCCATTTCGGGTCTGGCTGAGCGACCACGGCGGCGTGCAGCACCGCTGGATGTCCATGAATCACGTCTTCGACTTCGACGGACGAGATGTTCTCTCCGCCCGAGATGATCACGTCCTTCGAACGGTCGGTGATCTGGGCATAGCCGTTCTCATGGAGCACCGCGACGTCGCCGGTACGGAACCAGCCGCCCGCGAGTGCCTTGCGCGTGGCCGCTTCGTTCTTGAAGTAGCCCATCATCACCGTGTTTCCGCGCAGCATCAATTCACCGACGGTCTTGCCGTCCCGAGGAACAGGATCGAGCGTGTCCGCGTCGCCGACCATGAGGCCTTCGAACATGGCGGCCCTCGCGCCCTGCCTCACTCTGAGCTTGCCTTGATCGGCCGGCGGGAGGTCGTCCCACCCGTCCTGCCAGACACAGCTCACCGGCGTGCCGGATACCTCTGTGATGCCGAAGACATGCTCCACGTCGAAGCCCATGGCCAACACCGCGTCCAGCACGGAGATCGGCGGAGGCGATCCGGCGGTCAGTACACGCACCGGCCGGCTCAACCTGGTGTGCCGCGAAGAGTCCGCCAGCATGGCCATGACGATCGGCGCGGCACAGAGATGATCGACCTGGTGCGCCTCGATCGCCTGCAGTACCGCTTCGGCGGACACCCGGCGAAGGCAGACATGCGTACCCGCCGCTGCCGTGATGGCCCACGTGAAGCACCAACCGTTCGCGTGGAACATGGGCAGCGTCCACAGATACCTCGGCGCCCGCGGAACGGCCCAGTTCGTGTTCTGGAGCAGGCTCATCAGGTAAGTGCCGCGGTGGCTGACGACCACGCCCTTGGGATCGCCCGTCGTTCCGGAGGTGTAGTTCAGGGCGATGGGCTGCCACTCGTCAGACGGCCAGCGGCCCGCGAAATCCGGATCGCCACTTGCGAGCAGCGATTCGTAGTCAGCCTCGCCGATGCGCTCGCCTGGCGGTGCCAGATGATCTTCGATATCGATCACCGAAGGCGGATGGTCGAGCTTCTTCAGCGCCGCGGCGACGACAGCGGAGAACTCGCGATCGACCAGCAGCAGCCTGCACTCGCCGTGCCGCAAGATGAACGCGATTCCCTCCGCGTCCAAACGGTGATTGATGGCGTTGAGGACCGCACCGGCCAGCGGCACGCCGAAATGCGCCTCCAGCATGGCCGGTGTGTTGGGCGCGAGGACGGAGACGGTGTCGCCCGGCTCGATGCCTCGCGCGACAAGTGCCGACGCGAGGCGATAGCAGCGCTCGCGTGTCTGCTCCCACGTCCGCGTCAGATCGCCATGCACCACCGCCACGCGCTTCGGATGCACGAGGGCGGCCCTATCCAGGAAGCCAAGCGGCGTCAGTGGCACATGGTTCGCTTCGCAGCGGTCAAGGCCCGTTCCATAGGACTTCGCACTCATGGTCTTGTCTCCTTGGTGGTGTGGTGAAACGTCGTGAAGGTCGACACCGGCTCGCGCTCGGTGACGAGCGAGTTCTCGATGGAAGCTGGGTCGGCATAGCCAAGGCTCATGCCGCACACGAGCATCTGCCCGACGGGAATCTCCAGGAAGTCGGCGATCTGGCGGTGAAACTTGAGGAACGCTGCCTGAGGGCAGGTGTGAATATTCCGCGCCCTCGCAGCGATCATCACGCTCTGCAGAAACATGCCGTAGTCCAGCAGGCTTCCTTCCGCGAGTTCGCGATTCACGGTGAAGAAGAGCCCGACGGGAGCGTCAAAGAAGCGATAGTTGCGCCCATGCTGCTTGTGCATGCGCTCCTTGTCGCCCTTGGCTATTCCCAGCAGGCCATACAGGTCCCAACCGACTTTTCGGCGCCGTTCTATATACGGGGAAAACCATTCGCGCGGGTAGTAGTCATAGGGCTCCTGAAGGTCCCGCGAACCTTCCGGGTCGTCGTCGAGCTCGGCCAGAGCCTCGGACAGCTTCGCCTTCGCCTCGCCGGTCAACACATGCACGCGCCAAGGCTGCATGTTCATGCCGGAGGCGCTGTAACGCGCCGTCGAGAGAATGGCTTCGACTTCCTCGGAAGGCACGGGCGTGGGCAGGAAAGCCCGTACGCTGCGCCGACTGGAGATGGCCCAATCCACGGCTTCTCTCAGGACTTCTGCGCTCAACGCGGGCGCGGTCACTCGGTTCATTCGGAAAATCCTTGTCTTACTTGGGAGCCATCCGGATCGCACCGTCGAGACGAATCACCTCGCCGTTGAGGTACTGGTTTTCGATGATGTGCAGCACCAGGCCCGCGAACTCGTCCGGACGACCCAAGCGCGGAGGGAAAGGCACCATCTGCCCAAGCGCTTGCTGCACCTCAGCCGGCATGGCCGAAAGCATCGGCGTCTCCATGATCCCCGGCGCCACGGCCACCACCCGAATGCCCACGCGCGCGAGTTCCCTTGCAACGGGCAAAGTCATGGCGGCAATCCCCCCTTTGGAGGCGGCGTATCCCGCTTGGCCAATCTGGCCATCGAAGGCGGCAACCGACGCCGTGTTGACGATCACGCCGCGCTCGCCGTCTTCTGCGGCGCTGTTCTTCGCAATCTGCGCGGCCGCAAGCCGCAGAACATTGAAGGTGCCGACAAGATTGATCTGGATCGTGCGCGCGAAGGCATCCAGGTCGTGGGGGCGCTCGCGCCCCAGCACCTTCTCTGCGGGCGCCACCCCGGCACAGTTGACGGCGCCGTGGAGGTCGCCGAAGGCTTCGCGGAACAGACTCAGCGCGTTCTCGACATCGGCCGCGGACGTGACGTCGGCCCGGACTGCAATGGACCGCTCTCCCAGCTCATCGCAAAGGGCTTGCGCTGCGGCAATGTCCCGGTCCAAAAGAAGGACGGAAGCCCCTGCTCTCATCAGGCGTCGGGCCGTCGCTGCGCCCAGGCCGGAACCTGCACCCGTGATCACGAAACCACGATCTGTTGCTTGCAATTCTTGTCTCCTTCGCGCCTGCTCACCGGCAGGCGCCTTGTCGGTTCACTCTATCCACCGTGTGCCTTTGCGGCCATGTCCGATCACGTCAGTAGCGTGGGGCATACGGACATTCCGATGCGGGCTTTTGCTTGCTAGCTGGCCAATGCGTTCACGGCGCTGGCGCGCGTCGAGTCGGCTCGCGACTGGTTCACGAACGTGACGGCGATAGCCCCTAGAAGCCCGGCAACCGCGATCGCCATGAAGTTCTGCTCCATGGGAAGCTTCAAGGAGACAAGCCAACCGATCAGAACCGGCGCGACGATGGCGCCGATGCGGCCAACGCCGGATGCGAAGCCCACGCCCGTTGACCGTGTCGCGGGCGAATAGAAATCGCCGGCGTATGCATAGGCCAGGAGTTGCGTGCCCAACGTGGAAGCACCAACGATGAACACGGCCAGGAACAGCAGCTCGGTCGACTTCGTATAGGCGAGTGCGGTCAGCGATATGGCACCTACGGCATAGAAGCCGATCAGAACGTGCTTGATATTGAACTTGTCGCTCAGCAGGCCTCCGCCGATCGCGCCAACAATGGCACCGACGTTGAAGACGATCACAAAGTTCAGGGCGGAGCCGAGGCTGTACCCCGCCATGGCCATCAGTTTGGTGAGCCACGAGTTCAGCGCGTAGACCATGAAAAGGCCCGTCATGAATGCGACCCAGATCATCACGGTGCTAAGCCCCCGGCCTTCCTCGAACAGGCTGCGTATGGGTGCTGCGCGCACCTTGTCGGTGGGCGATCCACCGTAGATGGCGTCCACTGCATGCAACTGCTCAGGCGCAATCCTTGCCGCCATCGCCCTGAGCTGTCGTTGGTCACCCTTCTTGACGAGGAACGACAGCGACTCCGGCATCGTCTTGAGGATGAGCGGGATCAGAAGCACAGGGAGCCCTGCCACGTAGAAAACCCACTGCCACCCGTAGCCTTCGATGAGTTGCTTGGCGGTCAGGGCGACAAGAATGCCGCCCACTGAATAGCCGGCAAACACCAGAGTCACCAGGCGTGTGCGCAGATTCGATGGAGCGAATTCGCCCATCTGCGCCGTCACGATGGGGAGCACGCCCCCGATGCCCAGGCCGGCGATGAAGCGGGCGACGCTGAAGCTGATCGGGTCGTTGGTCAAACCGGCCGCAGCGGTGAAAAGGCTGAAGAGCGCAACGCACACCGCGATCATGCGAGGGCGCCCGATTCGATCCGCCAAGGTGCCAAGAGAGATGGCCCCCAGCATCGTGCCGAGCAGCGCGGAGCCGGCCATGACGCCGGCGCTTGTTGCATCGACCCCCATGTCTTTCATGATCGACGGGAGCGCTGCCCCGACGACGGCCAGGTCATAGCCGTCGATGATGAGGATCAGCACGCACCAGAAAAGAACGAGCCCGTGGAATCCATTGAAGCGCGATCGACCCGCCAAGGCGTGCACATCGACTTGTTGCATGTTGTCTCCTGTCGTTAGTGTTGGCCGCTTTGTGCGGCGTCGACCGGAGGTTATTTCTGCAACTCTTCGGTGCCCATGCCCAAGGGCCTCAATATGGGCGGGGCGTCAGGACACGGTAGCTACGGGCGCGGTGAGCATTCCTGCGTCGTGTTGCTGGAGGAGCGATAGGTGCCGGGGCTGACGCCAGTCCACTTCTTGAAGGCGCGATGGAACGCACTCGTTTCCTGGAATCCAGTCTGAGCGGCAACCTCCGCCACGGTCAGCGACGCGCTCGAGAGCAAGTCAATGGCGATGTCCCGGCGCAGGTCGTCCTTCAACCGTTGATAGCTCAACCCTTCTTGTTGCAGCCTGCGTTGTAGGGTTGTACTGGAAAGGCGTAATTCCCGAGCGATCCTTTCCAGCTCCGGCCACTCGTCCGGCATCCGGCTGCGCAAACTCTTTCGGATCTGGGCGCTTGTACTGGCGTCGTTGCGGTATTGAACCAGCAGGTTGGCTGGCGCCGCCCTCAGAAAGCTGTCGACCGTCTCGGGCGTCTCCGCGATCTTCAGGTCCAGCAGGTCGCTCGCGAACACGATGTGCGTGGTCTTGGCATTGAAGCTCACGTTGTCGCAAAACCGTGTGCGGTAGTGGCTGTCGTCGGCGGGAGGCGCGCACCGAAACTGCAGCTCGCTCAAGGGAATGCGCCGATGCACAAGCCAGCATGCCAGGCCGTGCACGAGGATGAACCAGGTGCCGTAGCCGAACAGCCGGCGCAGCACGCCGCCGTCGTGGAGGATCACGCGAGCTTCGCTTTCCGTACGGATCAACTCGCCACGAAAATCGTCCAGCGTCGATCGAAGAAATCTGAGAATGCGGCGCAGGGCGTGTTCGAGGTTGTGCGAGCTGACAGCGGTACGGGTCATGAGCGCATAGCTTCCCCGCCGAAGCCCGTGGCTGTCCAAGCCGAAGAATTCGTCGTCCATCAGATCGGCAAGCGCGACCCACATGCGCGAATACGCCGCTGCGGAGATGCGCGCGCGAGGAGAGTTCAGCAACTCGCGATCCAGCTTGGCGAGCTCAAGGACATGGGTGATCTCCATGTTGCGAAGCTGCGCGGCATGAAGCGCTTCATGCACGAGTTCGATCGCGATGGTTCCCTTCAGTCCTGCGGACTTCATGCTCGTCTCCGGCGAATGGCTTTGATCAGGTGTGCGCGCTCGGCACGATCCAGGGCGGGCGGCAACGCCTCCCGGTTGTGCCGCTGGCGGCACCACGCTGCCCCAAGTCTAGGCGAGTGCGCTTCGCTCGATCCCACGACTTTGACGACGGTTGCAGACTTGTTCGGACTGCCAACGCACCGGAGGGCGAGATTGACCGCCGTCGAGAACCATCTGATCGAACTGCTTCCCGCGAAGGACCGTCGGCGCTTCCTCGCCATCTGCGAACCCATTCCATTGATCTTGGCCGACGTGCTCTGCTCGCCCGGCGAGTACACGCGCTACGCCTATTTCCCCACGGAAGGCTTTATTTCGCTGTTGACGTTGACCGGCGGCAGCCCTGAGCTCGAAGTCGGGATGGTCGGGCGCGAGGGCATGCTGGGCGCGCAAATCGTGCTGGGGGTGGGCACAACGCCCCTGCGTGCGGTTGTGCAAGGTGCGGGGACGGCATGGCGCGTCGACGCGGGTGCCTTCCGCAAGGAGCTCGAACGCAGCGTGGCCTTGCAGCGCGTGCTGAGTCGCTACCTCTACGTGCTGATGGCCCAGCTGACAACCTCGGCCGCATGTCTTCGCTTCCATCAGATCGGCCCACGTCTGGCCCGGTGGCTGCTGATGAGCCAGGACCGAGCCCACTGCGACAGCTTTCGCGTGACGCATTAATACCTGGCCTACATGCTCGGCGTGCGACGCGTGGGCATCACCGTGGCTGCCAACGCCTTGCAGCACAGCGGGCTGATTGCTTACCACCGTGGCGATCTCAAGGTGCTTGATCGCAGCGGCCTGGAAGCGGCAGCGTGCGGCTGCTACGCGGCCGATCGGAAGGCCTACGCCGACACGCTGGACTGACGCCGGCGGTCGGACAACCAGGCAGTGCATTCCGGTTTGTTCGATAGCGAACAGACTGGAATGCGCCGCTTCGGTAACTTGATATCAAGCAAGCACCTAGGAGTGAATCATGAGCATTGGCACCATTCTTCTGATCATCCTGATCCTCGTTCTGATCGGGGCGTTTCCGTCATGGCCGCACAGCCGCAGCTGGGGTTACGGTCCGAGCGGCATTCTCGGCGTCGTCGTGCTCGTGCTGATCGTCTTGTTGTTGACGGGACGCCTCTAGGCACTGCGGTGCAAGCGAGTTCATCAACCGGCGACGTCGACCTGCATCGATGCGAGGATCTGCAATGCCCATGCAATTGCTCGAGCGGCTTTGCTCCGCAGATATGCCAGTGACCATCGACGTGCACGAGGACATCGAGAAATGTGATTTGCTGCGCGCTGCAAGACTGATAGAGGCAGATCTTCCGCCGTTCATGCACTACCAAGGGCGAACAACTTACTCCGGTCAGGCCACGGTGATACGGGTGACGGCCAAGGGCGAAGCGGCCCTGAAGATGCGTGCTTGTTCCCTGTTGAACTCGACACAGCGCCCTGCCGATCTGGAGGCGTCGGACGCACGATAACGGGACGGGCTTGGCTGCTGCGCCAACAAGCTGACGCGGTGTCTACCTACAACAGGGCCTCCTCGAAAGCACGACCTTCTACAGGACATTGGCAATGCGCCCCCCGCATTCGATGTCGATATCCGCAGGAGGCTCCCCAAAATGACGCTTGCCGTTTTTATTGTGGAAGATGAGCCATTGATCCAAGACAGCCTCAAGGTTGTACTCGAGGGCTACTTGCAGGCCGAGGTAATAGGTACTGCGCTCTCCGAGACCGAAGCTGTGGCCTGGCTCCAGGCGAATGAAGAGGCATGGCAGCTTCTCGTCGTGGACCTATTGCTGAAACATGGCACAGGGCTCGGCGTGTTGGCCGCCCTTTCAGCGCTCGGCGGGAAGAGAGGGATCGTGGTGGCGTTGACCAATGCGGCTTCTCCAGACAACCGTGCGGAGTGCATTCGTCTGGGCGCCGATGCGGTCTTCGATAAGGCAGCAGAGGTCAATGAGTTCCTCGCCTATTGCGCTGCCGTGCATTGACGGGCGGTCCCATTGATGCGCGCCTGCAAGCGCAGACAGCTATTTGTATCTTTTCGTACAAGCGCACACTCCGTCCGCCTACAGCCAGTTGTCATAAGCAATGAAAAATCCCTCTCCATGGTGGAACTGGAAAACTCAGATCAACACGGATTGGCAGCCCAGGCTGCCGAATGGCGCCGACGAGCGCTTCGTGGCGATCGAGATGCCCGAGGCATCGCCCACGCGCTCGAAGTGGAAGTCCGACGGCTTCGCGGCAGTGCTCCTGCCATGAGCCAAGAACTGCTAGACACTCGCCCCCTCGCCATTTGGGACTCTGCACGGCCCTGGTGGAAGCGCTGGTAAGGCAGTTCGACCGGTCATTGCACTCCCTCGTTTTTGAAGCAAGGCATCATGCTGCGCAGCCGCGGGTGTTCAGCGGGTCGGCTGCCAAGTTTTTGACGAGAAGCCGCGTCGACATGAATTGCGCGGACGGCGACAGAGTGCGGACCTATGTCGGCGGATCCGTTTTGAATAAACCTCGAACGTTGAGCACGGCCAGGCAAACCTGAAGCGCAACGAGTGCCGTGGCAGATGCGTGCAAGGCCCAGACCACCCACAGCATATTGCTGAACAGGAAAATCCAGAAGCCGATATTCCTGCGTCGCTTCGCGCTGGATGCGACTAGCCAAGCAGCCGTGAGAGATGCGATGAACGCCGGCCATTGGATCAGATCAAGGACTTCACTCACGGCGTCACCCGCCAGCAATTGCCGGTCGCATCGCAGCGCCTGCGGATTCGGCCAGGCGTTGCGCCACGGCATTCAGCAGCGCGCCCGCAAAGCCGCCACGCGCCCGTGCATCGGTGCGAGCGCTGGTCACGACCCGCGGCAGCGAAGTCCAGGATACGCTGCAGCCGGCATCGACCAGCGCATTCACCAGGGCGACGTCCTCGCTGCACGCGAGGTGCCTGAACCCGCCGACGCGAAGATACGCCGCCGCCGAGACGCCGAGGTTTGCGCCATGCACATGGCGATGGGATTCGCAGTCGAAATAGGTCTCCCGGAAATGTGCCTCGAGCAGCGCTGCATGGCTCCCGTGAGGCGACCAGTCCAGCACGGACACCGTTCCACATACAACGTCTGTCTGAAGAGAAAGTTGGGCCGCCAGCCAGTCTTCCGAGACCAGCGTGTCGGCATCGGTGAACGCAAGCCATCTCGCGCCCCTTGCCAGGAGAGCCTTCGCACCCACGGCCCGAGCCACTCCGACATTTCGCGCGCGAATGGTGACGGTCATGGCGCCACAGCTGGACGCCAGGATGCCAGTGGCGTCCGTGCAGTCGTCCAGCACCACGATCGTCTCCACGGGCTCCCCCATCAGTGCGGGGTGCTGCGATGCGATGCGCACTGAAGACAGGCATCCGCGAATGAGCTGCTCTTCGTTGTGCGCCGGGATGACGATACCTAGCATGGTTGAGATCTTGTGCCGTTGTAGATCGGATTGCCTGCCAAGTACCGAAGATAGAGAGCCGCCCGTACACGCCACGTCAGGAGAAACGCGGCGGGCCTGTAGGCGACAGACATGCGGGCTCGACGAAGAAAAACAGCCGCTCGAAGCGGGCGGCTGGACTACGCGCGGGCCATTGCACGGGTGCTAGAAGTCGATCTTCCAAATTCAGGAGCGCACCCATGGCAGCATCAAAGAACGGCAAGTCAAAGGCGGCAGGCTCGCCGACTTCGCCAACCCCGGCGTCAGCGAAGGAAGTGAAGCCGAACCTGCATCAGCAGAGTCACGAGACGCAACGGTACGGGGAAATCATCAAGCTCCCCAACGGGCTGTCGGAGAAGGTCTGCAAGCAAAGCGTGGCGCTGCTGAACCAGTGCCTGGCTGACACGATCACGCTGCGCGACATGTACAAGAAGCATCACTGGCAGGTAGTGGGCCCGACCTTCAACCAGTTGCACCTCATGTACGACCAGCACTACGAAGGCCAGGTGCTGCTGGTAGACATCGTTGCCGAACGGATTCAGCTGCTTGGCGGCGTTGCGCTCGCCATGGCGCCCGACATCGCCGAAGCCACCAAGATCGCCAGGCCGCCGCGCGGGCGCGAACCGGCTGCCGTGCAATTGCGCCGGCTGGCCGAGGCGCATGAGCAGATCATCATCTCGGCGCGCGATGCGGCCGAGCAGGCCGACAAGTCCGGCGACGCCGGCAGCAACGACGTGTTCGTCAGCAACGTGCTTCGCACCAACGAACTGCAAGTGTGGTTCCTGACCGAGCACCTGGTCGCCGCCTCGCCGGTGACTGCCTGACGCCGACCGATGGTGCCAAAGGCTCCGTGCGATAGCCGCTACTTCACATGTCCGAACCCGCGCTCGCCGATGCCTTGCGGCAACTGCAGCTTCGCTACGGTTGCGACCTCGCGCTGAAGCATCTGGTCGACGCGGGCATCGACGTGCTTCCCAAACCGGGCGCCGGCCGGACCCTGGCGCGCTGGCGTGTGCTGGCCGATGTAGCGGCCCATGACCTTTCGTTGGTGAAGCTGTTCGAAGGGCATGCCGATGCTCTCGTCATCCTTGCCGAACTCGGCGCCGCGTCGGCCGCACCCGCGGGTGCGCGCTGGGGCACCTGGTGCGCGGAGCCGCCCGACGCGCGCGTGGTGCTCGACGCAATAGAAGACCATCGCGTTCGCCTGACGGGCACCAAGGCCTGGTGCTCGGGCGCCGCGAGCGTGACTCACGCCGTCGTGAGCTGCTGGAATGCGGCCGGCGAACCGTGCCTTGCGGCTGTGGC
>NZ_FOII01000014.1:0-146744 GCF_900111625.1 Variovorax sp. OV084
CGCGCGCTCACGCACCTCGGGTGAGAACTTGTTCGATTTCTTCATGGCTCAATCCTCTCAGAGTGTTGAGCCTCCACAAAAGCCGGGGCGATTCAGACTGCAAGCTGACCGACGAGCAGCTCGACGCTGACACGAAGCTTGCTCGAACGTCGGAGCAAGACGCGTTGCCGTCGATTGACAAGTTGAACGCCGAGAGCTTGTTGCCTGACGTCTGGAACGACGCCCGGAAGCTGCTTGCGCAGAAGCCAGAGATGGCGCATGCGATCGGATACCTCACTCAAAACACCGCGGTCGCGCGTTGGATCGAGATCGGGCTTCCGTTGCATGAGCACAAGGAGAATTGCGAGTTCTGCGGAAATTCTCTGAGCGCGGAGCGGTTGAAGGAGCTCCGCGAGCACTTTTCAAAGGATCAGGCCGACTTCAAGGACAAGCTTGAAATGCTCCTCGAACGTGTTTCCCAGGCCCAACTGGCGTTCGCTCCAGCGAGTGCACTGACGGTGAATGCGCAGTTTCGAGATCGCTATACGGCAGCAGCCGACACTGCGCAGACAGCGGGCGAAGCGCATGACAAGCTCGTAGCCAAGTTGGAAGGGGAGGTGCGAGAGAAAATCGCGGCGCCCTTCGCCGCCCGAGAGTTTGCGACCCTCGACGAGACCGCGGTGGACGCCTGGATCAAGGCAGGAGTAGCGTTGGATAAGGTGATCGGCGAACACAATCAAGTGGCTCAGCACTTCAAGAAGGAGAAGCATGAGGCGATCAAGCGTGCCAAGCTCCACCATGCCCAGGCCTTTTACGAGCGCGAGGATCTGGACGGGCGCGCGGGGAAACAAAAACGATATGGCGCGCGTGTGCAGAAGCTGAAAGCGTGTGGCGAATCGGTCGAAAAGCAGAGGCTCGACCTAGAAGCCACGATCAGCCAATCGCAAAAAGGCCGTGAGGAAATTAACCAGTGCATCGAGAACCTCCTTGGCTCGGACAGCGTGCAGATCAAGGTGCTGAAGATCGCGGGCGAGGAGCGATTCCAGCTGGTGCGACGCGACGGCAGCATCGCTAAGCACCTAAGCGAAGGCGAGAAGACGGCTATCGCCTTCTCGTTCTTCCTAACCAAACTCAAAGAACTCAAGGACTTCGACAAGGCGATCGTCTATATCGATGATCCGATCTCCAGCCTTGACAGCAATCACATCTTTCAGGTTGCTGCAATCATTCGTGAGATCTTCTTTGAGCAGGCAGGAGGGCCGGGAGGGGAGTGGAAGACGAAGTGCCAGCAGGTCTTTTTCTCCACGCACAACTTCGAATTCTTCGGACTTCTCCGCGAGCTGCCGGTGAGCGCGAAGAAGACCTCAAATTACTTGATCAAGCGAGTCTCGCCAACCGCATCGACTTTCGGGAATATGCCGGATTCGATGTCCAAGTACTCCTCGGAATATCACTTCCTCTTCTCGGTGCTAGATGATTTCAGGAACGCCACGGACAAGTCCGACTACAAGGTGCTGATGCACATTCCCAATGCGGTACGTCGCTTCGTGGAGCTCTACACATATGCAAAATATCCTGATTCGGTCAACGGAACGGTAGACCAACGCGCCGAGAGGCTGTTTGGCCGGGAAAAGTCCAAGCGCATATTGAAGGTTCTGCACTACTTCTCACATGCCAACAACATCGAACGCATTGCCTCGAATACCGACCTAATCTGCGACATCGAGGCTGCGGTAGATGATCTGATCTCACTCATCGAAGTGCAAGACCCATTGCACTTTGAAGCGCTTAGATCCGCCCTTTGAGATGGCTCGATCATGTCTACCGGTGCAGGCCTTCGGGCCTTGCGTCTTCGGGGGGACATGCGCTCGCTTTCTACGGCAAGAGCCCTTGCTGTCGCCCCTCACCTCTGTGGCATATCCCGAACCGAATACCCCAAACTAACCGTCGCATCCTCCGGAATAGCAGGCATCGTCGCATTCCAAGCCGCCCAGTCCGCCCGCATTGCAGCCAGTCGTTCAGGCTCCTTCTTCCCCAGATTCGCCCGCTCGCGCTCATCCGCAGGAATGTTGAACAGGTACTCGTTCCCGTCCACCTTCAGGTACTTCCAGTCCCCATCGCGCATCGCTTCCTGCCCGCGATGGTTCATGCGCCAGTGCAGCGGCCTGCGAAAGCTGTGCTTCGCGTCTTTCAGCACGGGCATCAGCGACACGCCGTCCAGCGGATAGTCCGAGTGCGCTGAAACTCCGGCCGCGTCGAGCATGGTGGCCGACCAGTCCATGGTCATGCACAGCTGCGTGCTCTCGCCGCCTTTGCCAATCACCGCGGGCCAGTGCGCGATCCATGGCACGCGGATGCCGCCTTCGGTCAAATCCATCTTGCCGCCTACCAGCGGCCAGTTGTCCGAGAAGCGTTCGCCGCCGTTGTCGCTGGTGAACACCACCAGCGTGTTGTCGGCCATGCCGTGCTTTTGCAGTGCGGCCATGATCCAGCCGATGCCTTCGTCCATGTGATGAATCATGCGGCGGTACACATGAATGTTGCCGCCGGCCAGGTCGAACAGGTTGTCCTTCACGGTGGGCGCCTTGGCGGCGTCGTCACGCGTTTCCCATGGCCAGTGCGGGGCGGTGTAGTGCAGGCTCAGGAAGAAGGGCGCTTCCTGCTCTGACATGCGCTCCACATACTCGACCGCGCGCTTGGAGAGGATGTCGGTGAGGTAGCCCTCTTCCTGCTTGTCTTCTTCGCCAAACCACAGGTCGTGGCGGCCGGTGGAATCGCAGTGGGTGAAGTAGTCGACGCCGCCCGACATGGGCCCGAAGAATTCGTCGTACCCCGAGCGCAGCGGGCCGAAGGTGGGCGGGTAGCCCAGGTGCCATTTGCCGATGAGCGCGGTCTGGTAGCCGCTGGCTTTCAGCAATGACGGCAGGGTGGGGTGGTCGGTGGGCAGGCCGAGCGTGGTGCTGCCGCGGCTCTTGCTGTTGATGGGCTCTTCGGCGGCGCCGCGCAGGCGGTACTGGTAGCGGCCAGTGATCATGCCGAAGCGCGTGGGCGAGCACACGGGCGAGTTCGCGTAGCCCTGCGTGAGCTTCAGGCCGTTGGCAGCCAGGCCGTCGAGCACGGGCGACACGGGGCCGAACACGGCATCGCGGCCGCCGTAGCAGCCGAGGTCTGCATAGCCGAGGTCGTCGGCAACGATGAAGATGATGTTGGGTCTGGTGGTCATGTCTCTTTGACGTTTCTTTCGGGGGTCAGGGTTGGTAGCCTGACTTCTGCACTACGGGCGCCCACTGCGCGCGGTAGGCCTTGAGCATGGCAGCGGTCTGTGCCTGGGTGCTCACCACCGGCGTCATGCCGGAGTCCTTGAACTTGCGTTGCGTGTCCGGGTCTTGCATGACTTCGCGGATCAGGTTGGACAGGCGCTCGACCTTGTCCTTCGACATGCTGTTCGGCGCGAAGAAGGTGTTCCAGCCGGTGGCGGAAAGGTCGAGGCCGGCTTCCTTGAAGGTGGGCACGTTCGGCGCAAAGGGCGAGCGCTTGGCGCCCGACAGCGCCAGGATGCGCAGCTTGCCCGCCGCATGCTGCGGCACCACCACGTCTTCGGTGTCGACGGCAATGGGCACCTGTCCGCCGATCAGGTCGTTCAGCAGCGGGGCCGAGCCGCGGTAGCCGATCACCTGGGTCTGCACGTTGGCCTTTTCTCCGACCATGAGGCCGAAGAAGTGCGGCAGGCTGCCGGTGGCCGGCACGCCCACGTTGGCCTGCGTGGGGTTGGCGCGCATCCAGGCCAGCAGATGGTTCAGCTCGCGCACGGGCAGGCTGGGCGAGACGGCAAGCGCAAAGTTGTAGTCGTTGACGTACGACACGGGCACGAAGTCGCGCTCGGGGTCGTAGTTGTTGTCCTTGAAGACCAGCGGCGCGACGATCATCACGGCGGGGTTGGCGAGCATCAGCACGTTCTGGTTGGCGGGCGTGATCTTCACCTGCTGCGCCGCAAGGCGGCCGCCCGCGCCGGGCTTGTTGTCGACCACCACCGCCACGCCCAGCTTGGCGCCGAGCTTGTCGCCCACGATGCGCGCCACGCGGTCGGTGGCGCCGCCGGGGGCGTAGCCGACCACGATGTGCAGGGGTGTGTCGAACTTGGCCTGGGCGCTTGCCTGGGTGGCGAAGGCCGCCGCAAAGCCGGCAATGGCCAGCAGGCCGGCGGCGCGGCGGGTGAAAAGGGAGGTCGGCAGCATGATGGGCAAGTCCTTGTCGTCGTCTTCGGTCGGGCGGTGACCAGTAAGTGTGACCGCGAGGCTCGCGGTTGCGGACGATTCTGAAGACGCTGCGTTCGATTGATCAAATCAACCATTGCCGGGGTTTACCCCGCGACAACACCGGCCTCATCAGTCCACCTTCATGCCGGTTGCCTTGACGATGCGGCCGTAGCGCGCCTGGCTGGCGGCCAGGTGCTCGCTGGCCGCGCTGCCGGTTTCGCCGAGCGGCACCATGTCGAGCGAGGCCAGCCGGGCCTTGACCTCGGGCAGGGCCATCGCCTTCTGCAGCGAGGCTCGCAGCGTCTGCATCACCGGTTCGGGCGTGGCGGCGGGCACCATCGAGATATAGAGCACCTCGAACTCCAGGCCCTTCAGGCCCAGTTCGCCCACGGTGGGCACCTGCGGCAGCAGCGGCGAGCGTTGCTTGCCGGTAACGGCCAGCGCGCGCAGCTTGCCCGACTGCACCTGCGGCAGCAGGCCCGGCGTGGCGAGGATGCCGGCCTGCACCTCGTCGCCCATCAGCGCCAGCACGGCGGGCGAGTTGCCCTTGTAGGGCACGTGCGTGATCTTCGCGCCCGTTTCGGTTGCAAAGATCTCGGCGGCAATGTGGCCGGGGCTGCCGTTGCCTGCCGAGCTGAAGGTGGCCGGCTCGGCCTTGGCCTGCGTGATGAACTCGGGCAGCGTCTTCGCCTTGACGCCCGGGGCCACGCCGAAGCTCAGGCCCGAAGAGCTGAAGATCATCAGCGGCTTCAGGTCTTTGGCCGCGAAGGGCATCGACGCGTACAGATGCGGATTGATGGTGAAGGTGCTGTCGATGCCCAGCAGCACGGTGTAGCCGTCTGCCGGGCTCTTGGCGACCAGGTCGGCGCCGATGTTGCCGCCGGCGCCGGGCCGGTTGTCGACGATGAAGGGCTGCTTCAGGTCTTTCTGCAGCGCATCGGCCAGCGCGCGGCCGAGGATGTCGATGGGGCCGCCTGCGGGGAAGTTGGTGAGGAACTTCACCGCCTTGGTGGGGTAGGGCGCATCGGCTGCGGTGGCGTGGGTGGCGATGGTGCCAAGGGCGAGTGCCGCGCAGGTAGTGATGGCAAAGGCAAGGCGGCGTGTGCCGCCGAAGGCTTTCGGTGAACCGGTGGTCATGTCTCTGTTTGTCTCCTTGTTGGAGGCAACTCTAGGAGGCTGGGAGCACCGGTACAACTGAAAGCTCTTCTGCCAGGTATTCCAAATGGTTATATTCAAACGGCCGCTCGCTCAAGGAAAGCCCCATGTCAGCCATGAACTTTGCGCGCCTGAAGCTGCGCCATCTGCAATGCCTCGTGATGGTGGCGCAAGAGCGCAACCTCGTGCGCGCGGCCGAGGCGCTGTCGCTTACACAGCCGGCGGTGTCCAAGACCATTGCCGAGCTGGAAGAGATCGTCGGCCGCCAGCTGCTGCTGCGCCGCCGCCGCGGCGTGGAGCTCACGCCGGCCGCCGAGGTGCTGGTGCGCCATGCCGTCTCTGCCCTGCGCGGCCTGCGCGAAGGCATGGGCCTGGCCATGGACCAGCCCGAGGCCGACCAGTTGCGCGTGGCCGTTGGCGCCTTGCCGAACATGGTGGCCAACCTGCTGCCCGAAGCCGTCGCCCTGCTGAACGAAGCGCACCCCGCGCTGCGCGTGCGCGTGATGAGCGGCACCAATGCGCAGCTCATGACGCAGCTGCGCCAGGGCGAAATCGACGTCGTGCTCGGCCGCCTCGCGCAAGCCTCGGCGATGGCTGACCTGGCCTTCGAACAGCTCTTCAGCGAGCCGCTGCTGTTGGTGGTGCGCCCCGGCCATCCGCTCGCGTCACGGCGCAAGCCGACGCTCGACGCGCTGGCCGCGCACCCGCTGGTGTTGCCGGTGTCGGGCACGCTCATCAGGCACACGGCCGATGCCTTCCTGATCGCGCAAGGCCTGGCGCTGCCCAATCGGCTGGTGGAGGCGACCGACACGAGCTTCGTGGTGGGGCTGCTGCAGCGCTGCGACGCAGTATGGTTCGCGCCGCAAGGAGCGGTGGAAGGCTTCATCGCGCGCGGCGAGTTGAAGCGCGTGGCCATCGACACGTCGAGCACCGAAGGCCCGGTCGGGTTCACGGTGCGCCGCAGCGGCGAGCTGGGGGAGGGCGCGCGGCTGCTGCTCGCGACGATCCGCGGGATCGTGCTCAAGCGAAAGGGTTGAGGCCCTAGGCGGGAGCCTTGAGGTCGTTTTCCCGCAGCATCACGGGCTCCATCGAGCCCTGCGCCAGCCGGCGTCGCACGGCCGCGTCGATTTCCTGGGCATGAAGGCCGTAGGTGTTCAGTGGGTCGGCGTCTTCGCCGGTGCGGTAGTGATAGCGCAGGGTTTCCCTTCCGATGCTTGCGTTCACGTCGTGGCCTTCCACCGCCACCGAAAAGCGCACCGTGCCCGAAGCGTCGTGAAAGAAGGGGGCGTCAGCCATCGCAAGGCCTGGTGTGTGTCATGGGAGTCCTTTCGGTGATGCGCAGAAAGACATCCGCGTGGGGCACTCTAGTCCTTAATGCCGGTGGCGTCTGTCCGGTCTCACGCTTATGCTCTCGTCGGCATGGACATACAGAGGAGGAGCAGCCGATGAGTTCGTTGGAAGAAGTCTGGGCCTACCGCGAGGAGACCCTTTACCCGCAGCTGTTCGGTGAAAAGCACAACGGCATCTTCGTGCTGGACCACGACGACTTCACGTCGCTGGGCGCCGAAAACATCGATCCGCGCTGGCTGCACCTCGGCGTGTTCGAGTTCGAGCCGACGCCCACGCGCAACTCGTGGCTCTACGTCACTTCGGGCGGATCGACGCCCTGGGAGACGGAGCCTGCCGACTACAACCCCGAGGAATATTCGTGGCTGGGTTCCGAGCTGGTCATCGAGGTGCCCTCGCAGCCCAAGGACCAGTGGCCGATCAAGCTGCTGCGCCGGCTGCTGGCCTACAACGTGCTGCTCGCGCACGGGCAATTCGGTGAAGACAAACCGCTGCTCGACTACGGCGGCCGCATCCCCATTGGCGATGTGATCCGCGAGAAGGGCGCCATCGGCCTGCGCTGCGTTGTGCTGGCTGAGCCGAAGCACTACCCCGCCACGGCGCAGCTGGCCTCGGGCCAGTTCGACTTTCTTCATGCCGTGGGTATTACCGATTCAGAAAAGGACTGGGCCAGGGCGCACAGCTCCGAAGCGCTGCTCCGGCTGCTCGAAGTGCATGGTGGCTTCCCCGTGACGGACCCGCGACGCAAGGCCGTCGCATGAGCCGTGCAAAAGGAGCTACAGCCGCACCAACAAAGTCCGAACCGTCGCGTGAGCGTGCGCTCGAGCTGGCCGAGTCGCTGCATGCGATGGGCCCGATCGAGGTCAAGCGCTTCTTCGGCGGCTTCGGTCTGGTCATGCAGGGTGTGCAGTTCGCCTTCGTCATGAAGAGCACGCTCTACTTGCGAGTGGACGACACCACCCGCCCGGAGTTCGAACGCATCGGAGCAACGCCTTTCACGTATGCCACGCGCGTCTCGAACGTCAAGGTGGCGAGCTACTACCAGGCGCCGGTCGATGCGATGGACGACCCGCACGTGCTGCGCGAATGGGCCGTGAAGGCGTATGCGAGCGCGGTGGGCGCGCAGCGGCCTAAGCCTGCTGCGCCGCGCAAGAAGCGCCCCGCTCAGGCGCCGACGTAGGCCGCGAGATGCTCGCCCGTGAGGGTGGAGCGGCTGGCGACGAGGTCAGCAGGCGTGCCCTCGAACACGACCCGGCCGCCGTCATGCCCGGCGCCGGGGCCGAGGTCGATGATCCAGTCGGCGTGCGCCATCACCGCCTGGTGGTGCTCGACGACGATGACCGACTTGCCTGCATCCACCAGCCTGTCTAGCAGGCCGAGCAGTTGCTCGACGTCGGCAAGGTGCAGGCCGGCTGTCGGCTCGTCGAGCACGTACACGCCGCCTTTCTCCGCCATATGAGTGGCCAGCTTGAGCCGTTGCCGCTCGCCGCCTGAAAGCGTGGTGAGCGGCTGGCCCAGGCTGAGGTAGCCGAGCCCGACGTCGGCCAGCCGGTCGAGGATGGCGTGCGCAGCCGGCGTGCGTGCATCGCCAGCGCCGAAGAACTCTTTGGCTTCAGTCACCGACATGGCGAGCACTTCGCTGATGTCGCGCCCGCCGAAGTGATGCTCGAGCACCGAGGCGTGAAAGCGCTTGCCCTCGCACTCTTCGCAGGTGGTGGCAACGCCGGCCATCATCGCGAGGTCGGTGTAGATGACGCCGGCGCCGTTGCAGGCGGGGCAGGCGCCCTCGGAGTTGGCGCTGAACAGGGCAGGCTTCACGCCGTTGGCCTTCGCAAACGCATTGCGGATCGGGTCGAGCAGCCCGGTGTAGGTGGCAGGGTTGCTGCGCCGCGAGCCGCGTATCGAGCCCTGGTCTACCGACACCACGCCCGCGCCGGCAGGAATCGACCCGTGCACGAGCGAGCTCTTGCCGGAGCCAGCCACTCCCGTCACGACGACCAGCACGCCGAGCGGCACGTCGACGCTCACGTTGCGCAGGTTGTGCGTCTTCGCGCCGCGGATCGGCAGCTTGCCAGTGGGCTTGCGCACCTTCTTCTTCAGAGCGGCCCGGTCGTCGAGGTGCCGGCCTGTGAGGGTGCTGCTGGCGCGCAACGCCTCGACGGTACCCTCGAAACAGACGGTGCCGCCGGCAGTGCCCGCGCCGGGGCCGAGGTCAACGACGTGGTCGGCGATGGCGATGGCCTCGGGCTTGTGCTCCACGACGAGGACGGTGTTGCCCTTGTCGCGCAGCCGCAGCAGCAGGCTGTTCATGCGCTGGATGTCGTGGGGGTGCAGCCCGATGGTCGGCTCGTCGAAGACGTAGGTCACGTCGGTGAGCGAGGAGCCGAGATGGCGAATCATCTTCGTGCGCTGCGCCTCGCCGCCCGAGAGCGTGCCCGAGGGACGATCGAGGCTCAGGTAGCCGAGCCCGATTTCCACGAACGAGTCGAGCGTGTGCGCCAGCTTGGCGAGCAGCGGCGCCACAGAAGGCTCGTCGAGGCCGCGCACCCATTCGGCCAGGTCGCTGATCTGCATGGTGCATGCATCGGCGATGTTGATCTTCTTGATCTTCGAAGACCGGGCCGCCTCGCTGAGCCGGGTGCCTTCGCACTCGGGGCAGGTGCTGAACGTTACTGCCCGCTCCACGAAGGCGCGGATGTGCGGCTGCATGGCATCGACGTCTTTCGCGAGGAAAGACTTCTGCACCTGCGGAATCAGTCCCTGGTAGGTGAGGTTGATGCCATCGACCTTGATCTTGGTCGGCTCCTTGTGGAGCAGGGCGTCGAGCTCTTTCTTGGTGAACTTGCGGATCGGCTTGTCGGGGTCGAAGAAGCCGCAGCCGTTGAAGATGCGGCCGTACCAGCCCTCCATGCTGAAGCCGGGAATGGTGAGCGCGCCCTCGTTGAGCGACTTGCTGTCGTCGTAGAACGCCGTCAGGTCGAAGTCGGTAATGGCGCCCCGGCCTTCGCAGCGCGGGCACATGCCGCCGGTGCGATTGAAGCTTTGCTTCACGGTCTTGCTGGTGCCGCGTTCGACGGTGATGACGCCGGTTGCCTTGACCGATGGCACGTTGAATGCAAAGGCGCTCGGCGAGCCGATGTGCGGTTTGCCGAGGCGGCTGAAGAGAATGCGCAGCATCGCGTTGGCGTCGGTCGCGGTGCCGACGGTGGAGCGCGGGTCGCCGCCCATGCGCTCCTGGTCCACGATGATCGCGGTCGTCAGGCCGTCGAGCACGTCGACCTCGGGCCGCGCCAGCGTTGGCATGAAGCCCTGCACGAAGGCGCTGTAGGTTTCGTTGATGAGCCGCTGCGACTCCGCGGCGATGGTGCCGAACACCAGCGAACTCTTGCCCGAGCCCGAGACGCCGGTGAACACCGTCAGCCGCCGTTTGGGCAGCTCGACGCTGATGTCCTTGAGGTTGTTCACGCGCGCGCCCTGCACGCGGATCAGGTCGTGGTGGTCGGCGGCGTGCGGTGCGTTTTTCTGCGTGTCCTTCGAGTCCTTCTTTGGGGCCTTGCTCATCGTGTCTCCGTGTCTCCGTCTTTGGGGTGATGGGTCAGCGCAGTTGCTGGATGCGGATCATGTTGCCCGCCGGGTCGCGCACGGCGCAGTCGCGAACGCCGTAGGGCTGCTCGGTCGGCTCCTCGACGATCTCGGCCTTGGCGGCCTGCAGCCGCGCGAAGGCGCCGTCGAGGTCCTTGGTGGCAAACAGGATCGTGGCGTAGGTGCCCTTGGCCATCATCTCGGCGATGGTGCGGCGCTCGTCGTCGGTGAGGCCGGGCGTGGCGGCCGGCGGATACAGCACGATCGAAATGCCGGGCTGGCCGGCGGGGCCGATCGTGATCCAGCGCATGCCGCCGTATCCGACGTCGTTGCGAATCTCGAAGCCGAGGGTGTCGCGGTAGAAGGCCAGCGAGGTTTCCGGGTCGTCGTGCGGGAGGAAGGTCGAGTGAATGGTGATGTTCATGGCGATAGTGCTAGGTAGGCAGGGGTGGCGATGCTAGCTGCGGCTCCGGGGCCGGCGCTTCTCGATTCCTGATCGGTCGTGTCACCTGCTTGGCCACGCACGAAGGCATTCCCTCGGTCGCGCTCGCTTCCTGGCGCCGGTAGCTGCCGGGCGGCATGCCGACGAGTTCGGTGAAGCGGGTGGTGAAGGTGCCCAGCGATCCGCAGCCGACCGCGAAGCAGACCTCGGTAACGCTGAGGTCGCCGCGGCGCAGCAGCGCCATTGCGCGCTCGATGCGCCGCGTCATCAGGTAGGCATACGGCGGCTCGCCGTAGGCGATGCGGAACTGGCGGCTCAGGTGCCCGGCCGACATGCCCGCGTCGCGGGCAAGCGTTTCAAGGTCCAGTGGCTGCGCGTATTCGCGGTCGATCCGGTCGCGAACGCGGCGCAGCCGTGCGAGGTCGCGCAGTTGCTGCGCGGCGGTGGGTCTGCTGGTCATCCGGCGGATCGTGCCATGGTGCGCCGCAGTGCTCAAGCCGAGTGGGGCGTTCGAGATCAAGGGGCTTTTGAACCGCAGATCGGCCGCTTGGTCTAATGGTGGACTCATGAGAAAAGTCGACCCTGAACGCCAGTCGCTGGTCGACGCCCTGCGCGGCTTCGCGCTGCTGGGCATCCTTGTCGTGAACATCGCGAGCTTTTCCTCGACCTACTACGGCGTCGGCGTGCCCGATCCGATGGCGCAATCGGCACTGGAGCGCGCGGCCCTGCTCGTCAGGACGCTGGTGTTCGAGACCAAGTTCTATCTGCTGTTCTCCTTTCTCTTCGGCTACAGCTTCACCTTGCAGATGCGCGCGGCCGAACGCGACGGCAAGCCCTTCGCGCCGCGCCTGCTGCGGCGCCTGGGGGCGCTGTGGGTCATCGGCCTGTTGCATGCTGTGGTGCTCTATCACGGCGACATCCTCACCACCTATGCGGTGCTGGGCGCGGTGCTGCTGATGCTCCGGCGGCGCAGCGATGTATTCCTCGCTCGCTGCGCGGTCGGGCTGGTGCTGGCGACGGCGCTGCTCTGGGCTGGCATGGGGTATCTGTGGGCGCTGGCCGGCATTCCGCAGGACACGATGCGCAATGCCTACGGCGAGGCGGCTGCGGCACTGGGGGCCTATCGCGGAACGCCCGCCACGGTGATCGTCCAGCACCTGCGCGAGCTGTCGCAGATCTGGTGGGTCACGGGGCTTGTGCAGGCGCCGACGGCGCTGGCGATGTTCTTCGCGGGCTTCATCGCCGGGCGGCGCGGACTCTTCGCGAACGCCGATGCGCATCGTGCGCTGTTCCGGCGACTGCTGTTCTGGGGGCTGGCCATCGGGCTGCCGGGGGCCCTGGTGTATGCCTTTCCGTCGATACGGCTGGACAACGCTGTCCGCGAGCTCTATGGCCTCGCGGCCACGCTGCTGACGGCGCCTTTTCTTGCCGCCGCCTATGCCTCAGGCCTGGTGCTGCTGATGCAGACGCCGCGCGGTCACGTGCTCGAAGGCCTGCTGGCGCCGGCGGGGCGCATGGCGCTGACCAACTACCTGATGCAGTCGCTGGTGTGCGCATGGCTCTTCCTGGCGTACGGGCTGCGCTGGATCGGCACGGTCGGCCCGCTCGCGGCAACGGCCATCGCCTTCGCGATCTTCGCGGCGCAGCTGGTGCTGAGCCGCTGGTGGATGAGCCGCTTCGTCTACGGGCCGGTGGAGTGGCTGCTGCGCGCGTTCACGAACCTCGCGCTTCCTGCGATGCGTCGCAGGCGCTGATCCCCGGTCGCAATGCTCACGGTGTCGGCGGGGCTGGGGGAGGAGGAACAGGCCGCGACCACAGCCACGCCAGCACCGTCGCCATGCACGCGATGGCCAGTACGGCGAGCCAGGTGCGGTGTGCGGTGAAAGAAACGATCACCGCGCACACCGCCATCGTTGCCGTCGCGCTCCACTTGGCGCGGCGGCTCACGGTACGGCCGTTGGCCCAGTTGTGCAGCAGCGGGCCGAACAGGCGGTGATTCAGCAGCCAGGCGTGCAGCCGCGGCGAGCTGCGGGCCGCGGCCCATGCGGCCATCAGGATGAACACCGTCGTTGGCATGCCGGGCACGACGACGCCGATGAGGCCGAGCACCAGGCACAGCAGCGCAAAGCCGTACAGCAGGGCCCGCGTGAGCGCGGAGTGCCGTTCGGGGGGCGGTTGCTCTGGCTTCAAGGCTGGATCAGGCCACAGCCTGC
Source organism: Variovorax sp. OV084 (assembly GCF_900111625.1). Lineage (NCBI taxonomy): Bacteria > Pseudomonadati > Pseudomonadota > Betaproteobacteria > Burkholderiales > Comamonadaceae > Variovorax > Variovorax sp. OV084. Next base: position 12,975 of record NZ_FOII01000014.1, read on the forward strand.
TGGTGTTCGCGCTCCTGGTTGCCTTCGCTCGCGATGCGCGTCTTCGGCAGGAACTGCGGGTACTCGCGCTGCATGAAATCGATCAGCCCCTCGCGCACGCTGCAGCGCAGGTCGAAGGCCAGCCCCGAGGTGGCGGCGGTGCAGAGCACGCGGACCTGCACGGTGCGCTCGGTGGCGTCGGTCACGCGCAGGTTGAAGAAGCGGCCGTCCCACTCGGGCGCGGCCTTCACGATGCGCTCTGCCTCTTCGCGCAGCGGCGCGAGCGGCATGCCGTAGTCGACGTAGATGAAGACCGAGCCGAGCAGCTGGGCCGAGTGACGCGTCCAGTTCTGGAACGGCTTCTCGATGAAATAGGTGAGCGGCAGGATCAGGCGCCGGTCGTCCCAGATGCGGATGACGACGAAGGTGCCGGTGATTTCTTCGACGCGGCCCCATTCGCCTTCGACCACCAGCACGTCGTCGATGCGGATCGGCTGCGCCAGCGCAATCTGCAGGCCGGCGATGAGGTTGCTGAACACCGGCTTGGCCGCAAGACCGGCCACGATGCCGATCACGCCGGCCGAGGCCAGCAGGCTCGCGCCCACCTGGCGCGCGCCGGGAAAGGTCATGAGCATCATCGCGCCGCCGGCCACCACGACCACTGTCATGGCGGTGCGCGCAAGCACGCGGGTCTGCGTGAGCACGCGACGAGCCTGCAGGTTGTCGGCGATGTCGGAGGGGTTTTGCGCCAGCACGCCGTCGGCGAAACCGCTGATGGCCTTCACCGTGAGCCAGGTGGCGGCGGCGATGAGCAGCAGTCCATTGAGGTGGCGAACGTTGCCGATGAAGCGAAGGTCGTCAGGCGCCGCCTGGAAGATGAGCAGCAGCGCCACCAGCGGCAGCACGAGCCGCGCCGGCGCGTTGCAGTTGATCACCATCGCGTGCACCGTGGGTACGGGGCGGGTGATGCGCTTCAGGACAAGGCCGCCGATGCGGTGAACCAGAAGAGCGAGCGGGATGGCGACGAGGATGGCAATCCATGTGCCGAACCAGGGGTGGGCAAGTATCTCTTTGGTCATCAGGCGGTGGTCGTCGTGGCTGCTGTTGTCTCGTTCAGGGGTTGAAGAATTCGCGCCGCGTCGTCGCGCAGCTGCGTGGCCAGGGCCGTGGCCAGGTCGAGCCGGCGCAGCAGCCAGGGGCTGATGTCGTTGTCGAACGGGTCGGGCAGGGGGATCGGGCCACCGACGGTGGTCGAGCCGGCGCTCTCGGGGTGAGAGGGGCCGGTGGTGGGAGTGGTTCCGATGGCCGCCTCGATGCGCTGCGCGGTGCGGCTGATGGGGCCCTCGACCTCTGCCGGCGTGAGGCGGTCGCGCCGCAGCACGAGCATCGACTTCACCGCGCTCAGTTGCGCGAGCAGCTGGTAGCTGTGGGCCTGCAGGTGTTCGAGCGGCTCCAGCGGCGGCTGCACCGCGCGCGGCTCCGACAGCGAGCGCTGCGTGGCCTGCACCAGCGCCGAGAGGCTGTCGTAGGCCTCGCGGCGCGCGAGACGCCATTCGAGCTCGGGGCTGCTGTCGATGGCCTGCAGCTGGCCCAGGCCGAGCGCCAGGCGCGCATGCCGGGCCTGCGCGGTGAGCACGCGCGACACCAGCGCCGGAATCTGCGTGCGCTCCCACGAGGGCAGCACGTAGCAGAAGCCCCAGGCCAGCGCTGCGCCGATGAGCGTGTCGGCGATGCGCTCGAACAGCGCGAAGATGGGCGCCACGCCCACGTTCAGCATGTGGGCCTGCACCAGGCCGAGCACGGTGGCCGCCACGGCGGTGATGAGGTAGCGCCGCACCGCGAAGCTGTGCGCAATGGCCTGCGCCACGGTCACGATCACCAGCAGCATCAGCGCCGACGGGTGCGCCGACAGCAGCCCCACCGCGAGCACGCAGCCCAGCAGCGTGCCGGCCACGCGCGCGTTGCGCCGCTCCAGCGTCTGCGAGAGGCTGCCGCGCAGCACGACCACGATGGTCAGCAGGATCCAGTAGTCGTGAGAGCCCCAGGGCATCGACACAGCGATGGCGTAGCCCGCGGCAATGGCCAGCGCCGCGCGAATGGCGTGGCGCAGCGGCGGCTGGTCCCAGCGCCACAGCGTGAGGAAGGGGCGCAACGACCAGTCGGTCGGGCTCACGAAGAGCTGCCAGTTGGCGCGCACCACGGCAAGGTTGGGCTCGGCATCGCCGCGCGCCATGGCCGACAGGCGCAGCACTTCGTCGTTGATGTGGCCGATGCGGCTGGCCAGCCCGCGCGCGAGCATGGCAGCCGTGGGGCCGATGTGGCCGCCGCCTCCACCGTGCATGTTTGCGCTGTCGTCGGCCGAAACGTGGATGGCCGCGAGGCGCGGGCGCCGGTCGGCCACGGCTTCGGGGTGGCGGCCCATCATGAGGGCGTCGGCCAGCGCGATGGTTTCGTCGGCGAGTTCTTCGAGCACGCAGCGCATTTCGATCAGCGCCTCGGCATGTGCGGGGTGGGCACGCAGGGTGTCCAGGTCGAGCTCGCTGGCCAGCAGCTGGTCGCGCATTTCGAGCACGATCACCAGCATGGCGGCCAGGCGCTGGCGGCGCGGGGTGCGCGGCGATTCGAGCACGATGTCGCGCGTGGCCTGCAGCTGGTCGGCCAGCGCGGCCTGTTCACGCAGTAGCTGGCCCAGCACCGGCGCGGGGGTGTCGCGCACGTCGCGGGTTTCGTCCTGCGGCAGGAACTGGCTGGCCTCGGTGCGCATCAGCGCGGCCAGCGAATACAGCACGTCGGCTACCGACTGGGTGCGAAAGCGCCCGTTGAGTGCCAGGTTGGCGAGCGTGGCCCAGATCACGTACAGGCCCGCGCCCAGGCCGAAGTGCCAGGTGCGCTCCAGCGCGTCGGCCATGCCGGTGGGGGCCGGCGTGGCCATGGAGAACACCATCGAGAACATCACCGCGATCGCGATCGGGATGCCCCGCTTGCCCCAGGCCATGGCCAGGAAGGCCATGAAGGTGGCGGGCACCAGCAGCAGCCCGAGGCGGATTGGCGCGGTGTGCAGCATCTGCACGGCAAAGAACAGCGGCAGGCCGATGAGCGGCGCCGGCAGCATCTGGAAGAACTTGCCGCGGCGCGGGCCGGGCAGGTCGGGCGGCGCGGTGACGATCACGCCGGTGGCGGCGGCCGAGGCAGCGATGGTGCCGAGCCAGAAGTGGATGCCGCCCGAGATGAACAGCAGGCCCAGCGCAACGGTGAGCCCGCTCGCGACGTAGTGGCTCAGCGCAATGCGCAGAGCGGCACGAACGCGGGGCGCGGCGTTGGGCCCCAGCATCGTCACTTGGCGGAAGCGTCGCCCTCGCGGGGCTGGGAAGGCTGGGAAGACTGGGGAGAGGCACCGTTGGCGGGCGCGTCACGGCGCACGCGCGTGAGCTTGCGGGGAGCGGGCTTCGCTTCGGCGGCGGCCGGGGTGGCGCCTTCGGCCGCTTCGTCGGCAAAGTCGACCACGGTGCTGCGGGCGTAGAGGTCGACCGAGGCATCGTCCGCGTTCGACTTGGTCGAGGCGGACACGGCGCGCACGCGGTCGCTGGCGCGCAGCTTGTCGTCGACGTTGGCGAACTTGGAGTACTTGGCGAGCAGCGGCACCAGCTGGCCGTAGATGCGTGGGGCGCCGGCCAGGCATTCGCGCTGCTCGAGGAATTCGGGCTCGCCCGTGAAGTTGCCGATGAGGCCGCCGGCCTCGGTAACCAGCAGCGAACCCGCGGCCACGTCCCAGGGGTTCAGGCCGGTTTCGAAGAACGCGTCGGTGAAGCCGGCGGCCACGTAGGCCAGGTCGAGCGCAGCGGCGCCGGGGCGACGCAGGCCGGCCGCGCGGGGCATCATGTCCGCCATGATGGCCAGGTACTGCTTGAAGTTGTCGCCGGTGCGGAACGGGAAGCCGGTGGAAATCAGGCACTCGTTGAGGCGGGTGCGCTTCGAGACGCGGATGCGGCGCTCGTTCATGTAGGCGCCGCGGCCCTTGGTGGCGGTGAACAGGTCGTTGCGGGTGGGGTCGTAGACCACGGCCTGCTCGATCTTGCCGCGCACCGACAGTGCGATGGACACGCAGTACACAGGGAAGCCGTGGATGAAATTGGTGGTGCCGTCGAGCGGATCGATGATCCAGACGTAGTCGGAGTCTTTGGCGCCGTATTCGGTGCCCGATTCTTCGGCCAGGATGCCGTGCCCCGGGTATGCGCCAAGCAGCGTCTCGATGATCGCTTTTTCGCTGGCGTGATCGACTTCGGTGACGAAGTCGTTGACCTGCTTCTGGGAGATGCGCACGGCCTCGACGTCGAGGGCGGCGCGGTTGATGATCGCGCCGGCGGCGCGTGCGGCCTTGACGGCCACGTTGAGCATGGGATGCAGGTTGGGGGACGACATTCTGGATTGTGAGAAGAACGGTGGGGTTGGTCCCCCGGAGGCGACCCGGCGATGCGGGCGGCGAGAATCGGGCATTTTACCGGCTCCGCCCGTTAGTGTCTCCAAACCCGCCATGCGCACCCGTTTCATCCTGATCCAGACCAGTCACGCCGGCAATGTGGGCGCCGCCGCCCGCGCCATGAAAACCATGGGTTTCGACGACCTCGTGCTGGTGGCGCCCCGCTGGGCCAACGTGCTGCGGCGCGAGGAAACCATCCAGCGCGCGAGTGGTGCGCTCGACGTGCTGACCAACGCCCGCATCGTCGAAACGCTGGACGAAGCCCTGGACGGCGTGACCCACCTGTGCGCCACGGCCATGATCCCGCGCGACTTCGGCCCGCCCACCCGCACGCCCCGGGAGCACCTGGAGCCGCTGGCGAAGCAGGGCGACCAGCACGTGGCTTTCCTGTTCGGCTCCGAGCGTTTCGGCATGCGGAACGAAGACGTCTACCGCTGCAACGTGGCGCTGAGCATCCCGACCGACCCGAAGTTCGGCTCGCTGAACCTGGGCGCGGCAATCCAGGTGGTTGCTTATGAATGGCGGCTGGCGCTCGGCGGCTACGAGGTGCGCGAGGCCACCAACCCGGTGCAGGCGGCCGATGCGCAGGCCGTGGCCGGCATGCTCGATCACTGGGAGCGCTCCCTCGTGGAGATCGGCTTTCTCGACCCAGAGGCGCCCAAGAAGCTGATGCCGAGGCTGCAGCAGCTCTTCAACCGCGCCCAGCCCACGCCGGAAGAAATCCACATCCTGCGCGGCATCGCCAAGGCCATGAGCGACGCCACCCGCCCGCCGCGAGGCTCGTAGCCTTTTAAAACCTTATCGCCTGTAAGCGATGACGGCGGGTTATAGACTGCCCGCCCCATATCGATATAACGACAAAAGGCAGCGATGTTCTCTCGACTGCGCGCCGACATCCGGTGCATCCTCGAACGCGACCCGGCCGCCCGCAGCGCCTGGGAAGTGATCACGGTCTACCCCGGCTTCCATGCCGTGGTGCTGCATCGCTGGGCACACGCCTGTTGGACGCATGGCTTCAAGTGGCCCGCCCGCTTCATTGCGCACTGGGCGCGCTGGATGACCGGCATCGAGATTCACCCGGCGGCCAAGATCGGCGAGCGGGTGTTCTTCGACCATGCCATGGGCGTGGTGGTCGGCGAAACGGCCGAGATTGGCGACGGCTGCACCATCTATCAGGGCGTGACGCTGGGCGGCACCTCGCTCTACAAGGGCACCAAGCGGCATCCGACGCTGGGGCGCAATGTGGTGGTGAGCGCGGGGGCCAAGGTGCTGGGCGGGTTCGTCGTTGGCGACGGCGCGAAGATCGGCAGCAATGCGGTGGTCATCAAGCCGGTGCCGGCAGGGGCGACGGCGGTGGGCATTCCCGCGCGCATCATCCCGTCGAAGACCGACGAGAGCGCCGATGTGGCCGAGCCGCAGAAGTTCTCCGCCTACGGCATCACGCTGGACGATGACCCGCTGAGCCAGGCGCTGCGCGGGCTGGTCGACAGCGCGTCGGGGCAGGAGCACCAGATCGCGCTGTTGTGGCAGGCCATCGAGAAGCTGTCGGCGCAGCCCGGCACCAAGGACTGCGTGCCCGGCGACGCGGCGCGCGACGAGAGCTTCGAGGCGGACAAGCTCACGCAGCTCATCGGCAAATAGCAAGCCCGGCCGGCCGGCCTGACTAGCCGGCGCGCTTGGCGGGCGCGTGCAGCGCCCCATGCACGTGGCCTGCGTGCTGACTGAAGGCCTCGGGTGCGAGCGCGGCGGTGTCCAGTTCCTGCAGGATGCCGCAGGCGCTTGCCGATTCGGGGCCACAGCACTGTTGGCGCAGCGCCTTCAACTGCTTTTCCAATGTCTTGAGCTCGGTGATGCGCGCAGCCACGTGGCCGATGTGGTCGTCCAGCAGCTGGTTGACCTCGCCGCAGTCTTCCTGTGGTGCGTCGCGAAATTTCAGCAGGCTGCGGATCTCGTCGAGGGTCATGTCCAGCGAGCGGCAACGGCGGATGAAACCCAGGCGCTGGGCGTGGTCTTCGTCGTAGATGCGGTAGTTGCCGTCGGTGCGCGCGGGCTCGGGCAGCAGTCGCTCGCGCTCGTAGTACCGGATGGTTTCGACCGGCGTGTTCGCGACCTTGGCCAGTTCACCGATTTTCATGATGCGGCAAATGTACGAGTGGAAATGAGCGGTTGACTCTACACCTGCTTCAGGGTTTCCAATCGATTCCATGACGAATCAGACCACTCTGAGCCCGGTCACTCCGGCCCTTCACCCGCACGATCACGACCATGGTCACAGCCATGCGCACGGACAGACGCATGCGCATGCTCCGGCCGAAACCTCCTGCTGCGGCAACCCGGTCTGCGGCTCGTCGCCAGCCGTCGTCGACACGGCCGACATCCCGAAGGGCGCCTTGCTCTTTCGCATTCCCACGATGGATTGCGCCGTCGAAGAGTCCGAGATCCGCCGCGCGCTGGAGCCGGTAGCCGGTGTCCAGGGTCTGCGCTTTCGCCTCGGCGAACGCACGATGGCAATCACGGCGGACGCTGCTGCCCTGCCCCTGGCGCTCGATGCAATCCGCAAGGCCGGCTTCAAGCCCGAGCCTGTAGTCGAAGCGACAGGCGCGAAACCCGTCGCGCCAGCGCGCATTGCGGGCATGAGCATGGGCCTCGCGCGCCTCGTCGCCGCATTGGTGCTGGCCATCGCGGCCGAGTCGATCTCCTTCATGGGGCTCGAGGGCAAGGGCTTCATGGCCGCCGAGATGGTGCTCGCGCTGGGCGCCATAGGCCTTGCCGGACTCGACACCTACAAGAAGGGCTTCGGCGCATTGGTGCGCGGGCGCCTCAACATCAATGCCCTGATGGCCGTGGCCGTGACGGGCGCTTTCATCATCGGCCAGTGGCCCGAAGCCGCGATGGTGATGGCGCTCTATGCGATTGCCGAGCTCATCGAAGCCCGCACCGTGGACCGCGCGCGCAACGCCATCCAGAGCCTGCTGGCGCTCGCGCCCGAGCAGGCCGAGGTGAAGCAGGCCGACGGCAGTTGGAAGACTGTGATGGCCGACACCGTGGTGCTCGACACCATCGCGCGTATCCGCCCCGGCGAACGCGTGCCCCTCGACGGCGTTGTCACCGCCGGCATCAGCGCCATCGACCAGGCACCAGTCACGGGCGAGAGCATTCCGGTCGACAAGACCATCGGCGACGCCGTGTTCGCAGGCACCATCAACCAGACCGCCGCGCTGGAGTTTCGCGTGACGGCCGTGGCGGCCAACACCACGCTCGCGCGCATCATCCACGCGGTCGAAGAGGCACAGGGCTCGCGCGCGCCGACGCAGCGCTTCGTCGACAGGTTTGCCGCCATCTACACGCCCACCGTCTTCGTGCTGGCGCTGGCCGTCGCGACGCTCACGCCGCTGTTCATGGACTGGACCTGGCTGCAGGCCATCTACAAGGCGCTGGTGTTGCTGGTCATCGCATGCCCGTGTGCGCTGGTGATTTCCACGCCCGTCACGGTGGTGAGCGCGCTCGCATCGGCCGCACGGCGCGGCATCCTCATCAAGGGCGGTACCTACCTTGAGGAGGCACGCAAGCTCAAGGCCGTTGCGCTCGACAAGACGGGCACCATCACGGAAGGCAAGCCGAAGCTTGTGGAGTCCGTGCTGATCGACGCATCGGGCAACGAAGCTACGGTGTTCGCCATTGCCGCCAGCATCGCGGGCCGCTCCGATCACCCCGTGTCGAAGGCCATTGCCGAAGGCTTGAAGGGGCAGCGGGACGAGGTCGGCGACTTCACCGCGCTGCCCGGCCGCGGCGTGCAGGCCACGCACGCGGGGCAGTCCTACGTGCTCGGCAACCACCGCCTGATCGAGGAACGTGGCCTGTGCACGCCGTCGCTCGACGCCGAATTGAAGCGCCATGAAGAAGCGGGCCGCACTGTCACGTTGCTCGCATCGGACAAGGCCGTGCTCGCGCTGTTTGCCGTGGCCGACACCATCAAGGAATCGTCGCAGGCCGCGGTTGCGGAGCTGCGCGCGCTTGGCGTCGTGCCCGTGATGCTCACCGGCGACAACACCGCCACGGCAAAGACCATCGGCGCCCACGCCGGCATCGACGACGTGCGCGGCAACCTGCTGCCCGAGGAAAAGCTCGACGCCATCAAGGCCATGCAGCAGCGCTACGGCGCGGCCGCGATGACCGGCGACGGCATCAACGATGCCCCCGCGCTCGCGCAGGCCGACATCGGCTTCGCGATGGGCGGGGCCGGCACCGACACCGCGATGGAAGCGGCCGACGTGGTCATCATGAACGACGACCTGCGCCGCATCCCCGAGACCATCCGCCTTTCGCGCCGCGCGCATTCGGTGCTGTGGCAGAACATCACGCTCGCGCTGGGCATCAAGGGCGTGTTCTTCGTGCTCGCCGTGTTCGGCAGCGCGACGATGTGGATGGCGGTGTTCGCCGATATGGGTGCGAGCCTGCTGGTGGTGGCGAACGGGCTGCGGTTGATGCGCGTGCCGAAATAGGTTGTTGCTGTCGGCCTTACCAGCGCGCTGCCCACTTCTCCAGCGGCACGCGCGCTGCATTGCACACGTAGCTCACCGAGTGGTACCAGCCCGCGAGCATCATCAGCTCGACCAGCTGCGCGTGGCTCCAGTGTGCGTTCAAGGCTTCCCAGAGCGCATCGTCTACGTCGCTGGTGTCGTGCAGCTGGTCGACCATTGACACCAGCAGCCGATCGCGCGCCGCGAGCAATGAGAGATCTTCGTCTGGCGAGGCCATCACGCGCCGATCGGTCTCGCTGAAGCCGGCCGCGTCTGCAAAGCCGGTCCAGTGCACACCCCATTCGTACTCCGCGCCGCAGCGGGCGCAGACCCGCAGGATCACGATCTCGCGTTCGCGCAGGCTGATGGCGGCCTTGCGGCCGAGCAGGTAGCGACCCAGGTCGAGCGTGCGCTCGGCCAGCGCGGGGTTCACGGCCATCACGCGGAACAGCGCGAGAACTTCGGGCGCCTGTGGCGGCGTCATGCGCGTGAGCAGTTCGCCGATGGGTTCGGGGTAGGGGGCTTCGAGTGGGGGGATCCTCGGCGCGCGGTTCGCGGCTGTCTCGGCCATGGGTGATTCCTTCGATGAAGTGGATGAAGTCGCTACGGAAAGCGTAGCGATCGGGCGCAGTCTATCGCTACGAAATGCGTAGCGCAAGGACGTACACTCGCCAATCAGTCATTCGAAGGATTCGGCATGGAAGACGCACAACCCACGGCATCGCGCCGACCCATCATGCGGCTGCTGGAGCAGCTCGGCCGCAAGGGCACGCTGCGCATCCTGTGGGAGCTGCGCGACGGCCTGCCGCAGAGTTTCAGGGCGCTGCGCGTCAGCACGGACGACATGTCGCCCTCGGTGCTGAACGACCGGCTCAAGGAGCTGCGTGCCGTCGGCGTGGTCGAGCTTGCCGACGCAGGCTATGTGCTCACCGAGTCGGGCAGCGAACTCGTCAAACGCCTCACGCCGCTGAACCAGTGGGCCAACCGCTGGCTCGACGACGCGGCTTCGAACTAACATCGGCCGAATTTCTTCACCGATTCCAACCCCTCGATGTCCGTCACTTCGCTCCTGCTGCAGCTCATCGTCATCCTGGCCACCGCGCGTTTGTGCGGGTGGGTGCTTCGCCATGTGGGGCAGCCCGGCGTGGTCGGCGAGATGGCGGCGGGGCTGATGCTCGGGCCGGTCGTCATGGGCGCGCTGTTTCCTTCGCTGCACGCGCAGCTGTTCTCCAAGGAGTCGCTGCAGGGGCTCTCATCGCTGTCGACGCTGGGGCTGGTGCTGTTCATGTTCGTGGTCGGCCTGGAGCTGCGGGCGTCGCAGGGCGTGCGTGAGCAGCTTCGCTCGGCGGGCTATGTGGGCGTGCTGAGCGTGGTCGTGCCGATGGCGCTGGGCATCGCGATTGCGCCGGCGCTGCATCCCACGCTTGCGCCGGCCGGCGTCGGCTTCTGGCCGTTTGCGCTGTTCATCGCGGCGGCGCTGTCGATCACGGCTTTTCCCGTGATGGCGCGCATCCTGAAAGACCGCGGCATGACGCGCACGCCTTTCGGTCAGCTGTCGCTGGGCGCTGCGGCCGTGGTCGACGTGTTCGCCTGGATCCTGCTGGCCTTCGTGGTCGCGATGGTCGGTGCAGGCGAGGGCTACCAGGGCCTGCTCAAGACCACGCTGGGCATGGCGGTTGTGCTGCTGGCGCTGTTCTTCGGGCTCAAGCCGGCCTTCGCACGGCTGCTGCGCGCCAAGGCGCCCGAGGGCGAACCATCGACCACCGTGATGGCGGCGCTGATGCTCGGCCTGCTGGCGACGGCGCTGGTCACCGAGTGGCTGCACCTGCATGCGGTGTTCGGCGCCTTCCTGTTCGGCGCTTGCCTGCCGCGCGACGACCGGCTGCTGAAGTCGCTCACCGAACGCATCGAGCCGATCTCCATCGTCGTGCTGATGCCGCTGTTTTTCGCGCTGGCGGGGCTGGGCACCACGTCCAACGCCTTCTCGGGCGCGAGCCTCGGCGCGATGCTGCTGATCGTGGGCGTCGCCACCGTCGGCAAGATCGCCGGCGGCGCAGCCGGCGCGCGCATGGCGGGCTACGGCTGGCGCGACAGCCTGGCCACCGGCTCGCTGATGAATGCGCGCGGGCTGATGGAACTCATCGTGATGAAGATCGGCCTCGACGCGGGGCTGATCGGCCCGGAGCTTTTCACGATGCTGCTGGTGATGGCGCTCGTGACCACGGCGATGACGGGGCCGCTGATCAACCTGTTCATCGGCCGCAAGGCAGCGGTTGCGGCAGATGCCGCGCACGCCAAGCCCTAGTCGCTGCCGCCGCGCCGCACAGTAAATCCGATGCGCGTCTCACCGCCTTGGCTGGCGGCGAACACGCGCCCGCCGTGCATGCGCGCGATGGCTTCCACGATCGACAGGCCCAGGCCGTGGTGCCGGGTCGAGCCGTCCCGCGCCTGCGCCGCGCGGTAGAAGCGCTCGAACAGGCGGGGCAGGGCGGCGGGGTCGATCGGCTCGCCACGGTTGACGACCGCGACTGCGAATTCATCGTCGCTCTCTACCCCGATCTCGATGCGAATCGTCGAAGCCGGCACCGCGAAGCGGATCGCATTGCCCAGCAGGTTGAAGAGTGCGCGCCGGACAAGCGCGGCGTCCACGTCGGCCATGGCGTCGCCCTTCACTTCCGCACGCAGGCCGGCTTCTTCCAGCATGGCGTCGTAGAAGTCGATCACGTCGCCGGCCTGCACCGCCAGGCTCGTCACGGCCCGCGTGCGCATCGGCGCACCGCGCTCGGCCTGCGAGAGAAACAGCATGTCGGTGACGATGCCCGAGAGCCGGCCGATCTCTTCGAGATTGGAGGCGAGCACGGTCTGCAGCTCTTCGTTGCTGCGCGGGCGCGTGAGTGCGAGTTCGGTGGAGCCGATCAGGTTGGCAAGCGGTGTGCGCAGCTCGTGCGCCACGTCGGCGTTGAATGATTCGAGCTGTACGTAGGCGCGCTGCACCCGCAGCAGCAGCGCGTTGAACTGCGTGATCCATGGGCGCAGCTCTTCGGCGAAGTCCATCGCGTCGATGGGGTGGTTGGCCTTGTCGGGCGCCATTGCAGCGGTGCGCTGGGCCAGCGCCTTGAGCGGGCGCAGGCCACGCCGCACCAGCCACATGCCCGTGAGCGAGACCAGCGCCGTGCCCAGCACGACGGCTCCCAGCAGCGTCCATCCGAGCCGCTCGAGCAGGCGGGCTTCCTGTGCCGTGTTCACGCCGAGCTGCACCTGCAGCTGCATCGTCAGGCCACTCTGCTGCCAGGGCACCACGAGGTCGCGCCGCATCCAGCGGCCGCCGGCCGTGGGACTGGACTGGAAAAGCTGCTTGCCCGCATGCGAGATCGACAGGCTCACGTCGTCCTGCATCGAGAAGAAGTCGTCGAGCTTGTGCCGCAGGAAGACGAGGTCGCCGCCTTTCTCGGCCTCTTTCAGCAGGTGCTCCACGAGCACTGCCTTCTGGTTGAGCTCCTCTTCCTGTTTCTGTCCGAAGCTCCAGGCCGTGACGAGGTAGATGGCGAAGCAGATCACGCTGAGCCCGAACAGGGTCTGCGCGGCGAACCAGAGCGACAAGCGGCTCTGGAGTGAGTGCGGCCGGGCGGTCAAGACCAGGAGCGGTCTTCGAGGACGTAGCCCATGCCGCGCACGGTGTGCAGCAGCTTCACCTCGAACGGGTCGTCGAGCTTGCTGCGCAGGCGCCGGATGGCCACTTCGACCACGTTGGTGTCGCTGTCGAAGTTCATGTCCCACACCTGCTCGGCAAGCGTGGTGCGCGACAGGATCTGGCCGCGCCGGCGCAGCAGCACCAGCAGCAGCGTGAACTCCTTGGCCGTGAGGTCGAGGCGCGTGCGGTTGCGCACGCACTTGCGGCTGAGGAGGTCGACCTCCAGGTCGGCCAGCCGCAGCACGGTCGATTCCTGCGGCTTGCCGCGTCGCAGCAGGGCCTGCACACGGGCCAGCAATTCGGAGAAGGAGAAGGGCTTGACGAGGTAGTCGTCCGCGCCCTGTTGCAGCCCCTGCACGCGGTCTTCGACCTTGTCGCGCGCCGTGAGCACCAGCACGGGCACGTTCTTCGTGCGCCGGATGGCCTGCAGCACGGCAAAGCCGTCGATGCCGGGGAGCATCACGTCGAGCAGGACCAATGCGTATTCCCCCTCTGTGGCGAGGTATCTCCCCTCGATGCCGTCGCGGGCGATGTCCACGACGTAACCGTTCTCCTCCAGCCCCTTTTTTAGGTAGTCGCCTAGTTTGGGCTCGTCTTCGATGACAAGTATTCTCATTGCCGCATGGTATCGAAGCACTTTCAATAAGCGGGTTACGTTTCGGTAATCCTATTGACGGACAAACCCCTACCCCCGTGTCATACATTGCGCCGGGCCTGCAGTTCGCAGGGCCATTGCCGGAATGCCCGCCGCAGGCCGTCGATATACTTTTTGCCTCCATGCGCCGCTGGCTCCTCATCTTCCTGCTCGTCCTGTTGCCGTTCCAGTTCAGCTGGGCGTCGGCATCGGCGTATTGCCAGCATGAGCGCGATACGCAGCCCGAGCACTGGGGCCACCACGAAAGCGAAACCCGCGGCACCGACCGCAGCCACAGCGGCGAGGGCGCGCAGAAAAACTCCAGCACCCAGCCCAATGCAGTGGTCGGCGAATGCGCGGTCTGCCATGCAGGCTATGCCCAGCATGCGGATGCTTCGGTGGCGCCGGTGCTGGCTGCGGCGCGCGTGGCCCAGGCCCTGCGCGCAATGCCTGCCGAGCGCTTCGACTCGCACATCTCCGACGTTCCGGTCCGTCCCGACTGGTCTCTCGCCCTTTGATTCGGCGAGAGAACACATTTCCCCTCTGATACTCACCATCAGCTGAGCTCTTCTCGCCGAATTCGTCCGTCCGTTGTTTCGCAACCCAGGAGAATTCGATGCGCACGCTCTTCGTGCCGCTGGCCATGTTGGCCATGGCGGCGCCCCCGGCTTTTTCACAACAGGTCGCAGTGTCGGCCGCTGCCGGCACCCCGTATTCACAGCAGTCCAACGTAGCTGCCCGTACTCTGGAGCCCGCGGGCCCGCTGACCCTGCGCAACGCCGTTGCAATGGCGTTGCAGGCCAACCCCGGCCTGTCTGCCGCGTTCCGCGAGCAGGAGGCCACCGAGGCCGCCATCGTCCAGGCCGGCGCCTGGCCCAACCCCACGCTCGACGCGCAGGTGGAAGACCTGCGCCGCGACAACCGCACCACCACGCTGCAACTGAGCCAGCCCCTCGAACTGGGTGGCAAGCGCGCGGCCCGCGTGACGGCGGCCGAACGCGCGCGCGACCAGGCCGCGTCGGCGCTGGCAGGCCGCCGCGCCGAGGTGCGCGCGGCGACCGTCACCGCCTTCTTCGACGTGCTCACGGCGCAGGAGCGCCTGCGGCTCGCGCAGGACTCGGTGAGCCTTGCGCAGACTGCCACCCGCGCAGCGGCCAACCGCGTGGCCGCCGGCAAGGTCTCGCCACTGGAAGAAACCAGGGCGCGCGTGGCCGAGGCCGGCATCCGCGTCGAGTTGCTGCAGGCCGAGGGCACGCTGCGCTCGTCGCGCCAGCAGCTGGCCGCGTTGTGGGGCAACCCGAACCCGCGCTTCACGCAGGTGGATGGCGCTGTCGACCAGCTGCCGGCACCGGTGCAGGACGTGGCCAGCCGCCTGGGCGCGGCGCCCGTGGTGCAGCAGGCGCGGCTCGAAGTCGAGCGGCGCAAGGCGCTGTCCGACCTGGAGCAGGCCAAGCGAATCCCCGACGTGACCGTGTCGCTCGGCGCCAAGCGTGTGCCGGCATCCGAAGGCGAAACCGGCAGCAGCCGGCGCAACCAGGTGGTCGTGGGCCTGTCGATTCCATTGCCGATCTTCGACACCAACCGCGGCAACGTGGCCGAGGCGCTGAGCCGCGAAGAGAAGGCGCGCGACGACCTCGTTGCTGCCGAGCTGCAACTGGGCACCGATGTCGCACAAGCTTCGGAGCGCCTGCGCTCCGCGCGCGCCACCGCTGAAACGCTGCAGCGCGACGCGCTGCCCGGCGCCGAGACCGCCTACAAGGCCGCCACCAAGGGCTTCGAGCTGGGCAAGTTCAGCTTCCTGGAAGCACTCGACGCGCAGCGCACGCTGTTCCAGGTGCGAGCGCAATACCTGCTGGCACTCGCCGACGCGCACCGCGCCGCCGGTGACCTCGACCGACTGCTGGGCAACGAAGGCAACGACATCTCTGCCGCGACACCACCCGTCGCGCGCTGACAAGCAAGGAACTCCACACATCATGAACACCGAAGAACGCAAACCTTTCGCCGAGCGCGTCGGCAAGAAGCAATGGATCGCCATCGCGGTTGTCCTGGTGCTGGGCCTCGGCGCGGGCGCGATGATCCTGCACACATCACCCGCCAAGCCCGAAGCGGCCGGCCATTCGGAAGCTGCCGGGCACGGCGACGGCGAGCATCACGAAGAAGGCGGCAAGGAAGCCAAGGAAGAGGGCAAGGACCACGACCACGATCATGGCGAGGCCAAGGGCCATGCCGACAACGAGCACCACGAGGAAGGCAAGGACAAGGAAAAAGCCACAACGTCGGAGCACAAGGAAGACGAAGAGAAGATCGCCTTCACCGACGAGCAGGTCAAGGCCGCCGACATGACGATCGAGAGCGCCGGCCCCGCGCGCATCAAGTCGTCGCTGCAACTGCCTGGCGAAATCAAGTTCAACGAAGACCGCACCGCCCACGTGGTGCCGCGCGTGGCGGGCGTGGTCGACAGCGTATCGGCCGACCTCGGTCAGGAAGTCAAGCGCGGCCAGGTGCTGGCGGTGCTTTCGAGCCCTTCGTTGTCGGAGCAACGCAGCGCGCTGCAATCGGCACAGCGCCGTCTGGAGCTGGTCCGCTCCACCTACGAGCGCGAGAAGAAACTGTGGGAAGAAAAGATCTCCCCGCAGCAGGACTACCTGCAGGCCCAGCAGGCGATGCAGGAAGCGCAGATTGCGGTGGCCAATGCCAACCAGAAGCTGCTGGCGCTGGGCGCTACGCCGGGCTCGTCGGCGCTGGGCCGCTACGAGCTGCGCGCGCCCTTCGACGGCATGGTGGTCGAAAAGCACATCTCGCTCGGCGAATCGGTGGGCGAGACCGTCAACGTCTTCACCATCTCTGACTTGTCGACCGTGTGGGCCGAGATCAGCGTGGCCGCCAACAACCTGAACCTGGTGCGCATCGGCGAGCCGGTGAGCATCCGCTCCAGCGCCTTCGACCAGACCGCGACCGGCAAGGTGTCGTACGTGGGTTCGCTGATCGGCGCGCAGACGCGCACCGCCACCGCGCGTGTCACGCTGACGAACCCGCAGCGCATCTGGCGCCCGGGCCTGTTCGTGAATGTCGAGCTGGTGGCCTCCGAGACGGATGCCCCCGTGACCGTATCGGCCGAAGCGGTGCAGACGGTGGAAGACAAGCCCACCGTGTTCCTGCGCGTGCCCGGCGGCTTTGTGCCGCAGCACGTGCAGACCGGGCGCAGCGACGGCAAGCGCATCGAGATCGTGAGCGGCCTGAAGCCCGGCGCGCCCTATGCGGCCAGCGGCAGCTTCGTCGTGAAGTCGCAGCAGGGCAAGAGCTCGGCCACGCACACCCACTGAGGAAGCCCGCATGTTCGAACGCATCATCCGCTTCTCCATCGAGCAGCGCTGGCTGATCCTGCTTGCCGTGCTCGGCATGGCGGCACTCGGCATCTTCAGCTACCAGAAGCTGCCCATCGACGCCGTGCCCGACATCACCAACGTGCAGGTGCAGATCAATACCGCCGCGCCCGGCTACTCCCCGCTGGAGACCGAGCAGCGCGTGACCTACCCCATCGAGACCGTCATGGCGGGCCTGCCGGGCCTGCAGCAGACCCGTTCGCTGTCGCGCTACGGTCTTTCGCAGGTCACGGTGATCTTCAAGGACGGCACCGACATCTACTTTGCGCGGCAGCTCGTCAATGAGCGCATCCAGTCCGCAAGGGAAAGCATGCCCGGCGGCATCTCGCCGGTGATCGGGCCCATCTCGACCGGCCTTGGCGAAATCTACCTCTGGACCGTCGAAGCGGAAGAGGGCGCGAAGAAGGCCGACGGCAAGCCTTACTCGCCCACTGACCTGCGCGAGATCCAGGACTGGATCATCAAGCCGCAGCTGCGCAACGTGGCGGGCGTGACCGAGATCAACTCCATCGGCGGCTATGCAAAGGAGTTCCACATCGCGCCCGACCCGGCCAAGCTGCTGGCCCACGGCCTCACGATGACCGACCTCGTCACCGCGCTGGAACGCAACAACGCCAACGTGGGCGCGGGCTACATCGAGAAGCGAGGCGAGCAGTACCTCATTCGCGCGCCGGGGCAGGTGAAGTCGGCGGAAGACATCGGCAACGTCATCCTGGGCAACGCCAACGGCATTCCGCTGCGCGTGCAGGACGTGGCCGAGGTCGGCATCGGCAAGGAACTGCGCACGGGCGCCGCCACCGACAACGGCCGCGAGGTGGTGCTGGGCACCGTGTTCATGCTGATCGGCGAGAACAGCCGCACCGTGTCGCAGGCGGTCGACAAGAAGATGAAGGAAATCAACCGCACGCTGCCCGCCGGCGTGAAGGCGGTGACGGTGTACGACCGCACCGTGCTGGTCGACAAGGCCATCACCACGGTGAAGAAGAACCTGTTCGAGGGCGCGGTGCTGGTCATCGCGATCCTGTTCCTGTTCCTCGGCAACATCCGCGCGGCGCTGATCACCGCACTGGTGATTCCGCTGTCGATGCTCTTCACCTTCACCGGTATGGTGAACCAGAAGGTCAGCGCCAACCTCATGAGCCTGGGCGCGCTGGACTTCGGCATCATCATCGACGGCGCGGTGGTGATCGTGGAGAACTGCGTGCGAAGGCTGGCCCATGCACAGGCGCACAAGGGGCGGCCGCTGACGCGCAGCGAGCGTTTCCACGAAGTGTTCGCGGCCTCGCAGGAGGCGCGCCGGCCGCTGCTGTTCGGCCAGCTGATCATCATGATCGTGTACCTGCCGATCTTTGCGCTCACGGGCGTCGAGGGCAAGCTGTTCCACCCGATGGCCTTCACCGTGGTGATTGCGCTGCTGGGCGCGATGATCCTGTCGATCACCTTCATTCCCGCGGCAGTGGCGCTGTTCATCGGCAACAAGGTCAGCGAGAAGGAAAACCGCCTGATGGTGTGGGCCAAGCGCGGCTACGAGCCGCTGCTGGCGCGCGTCATGGCGGCCAAGCCGCTGGTCATTACCCTGGCCGCCGTGGCGGTGGTGCTGTCGGGCCTGCTGGCCACGCGCCTGGGCACGGAGTTCGTGCCGAGCCTGAGCGAAGGCGACTTCGCCATCCAGGCGCTGCGCATTCCGGGCACCAGCCTCACGCAGTCGGTCGAGATGCAGAAGCAACTCGAACGCACGCTGAAAGCAAAGTTTCCGGAGATCGAACGCGTGTTTGCGCGCACCGGCACAGCGGAGATTGCTTCGGACCCGATGCCGCCGAACATCTCCGACGGCTACATCATGCTCAAGCCGGAGAGCGAGTGGCCCAAGCCTCGTCGTACACGCGAGGAGCTCCTCGCTGCGGTGCAGGAGGAAGTCGAGAAGCTGCCGGGCAACAACTACGAGTTCTCGCAGCCCATCCAGCTGCGCTTCAACGAGCTGATCTCGGGCGTGCGCAGCGACGTGGCCGTGAAGATCTTCGGCGACGACATGGACGTGCTGAACAAGACGGCGGCCGAGGTGTCGGGCGTGCTGGGCAAGATCGCCGGCGCGGCCGAGGTGAAGGTCGAGCAGACCACCGGCCTGCCGATGCTCACCGTGAACATCGATCGCAACAAGACCGCGCGCTACGGCCTCAACGTGGGCGACGTGCAGGACGCGATCTCCACCGCGGTAGGCGGGCGCGAGGCGGGCACGCTGTTCGACGGCGACCGTCGCTTCGACATCATCGTGCGCCTGCCCGAGAACCTGCGCACCGACCTCGAAGCCATCAAGCGCCTGCCCGTGGCCCTGCCCAAGGGCGCGGGCGCCGAAGGCCAGCGCACCAGCTTCATCCCGCTGGGCGAGGTGGCCACGCTCGACATCGCGCCCGGCCCCAACCAGGTGAGCCGCGAGGACGGCAAGCGCCGCATCGTGGTGAGCGCCAATGTGCGCGGCCGCGACCTCGGCTCCTTCGTGGCCGAGGCAGAGGAGGCCATGCGCAACGTGAAGATTCCCACCGGCTACTGGACCGTGTGGGGCGGCCAGTACGAGAACCTCGCCTCGGCCACGCAGCGGCTGCAGATCGTGGTGCCGGTGTCGCTGCTGCTGGTGTTCACGCTGCTGTTTGCGATGTTCGGCAACCTCAAGGACGGCCTGCTGGTGTTCACCGGCATTCCGTTCGCGCTCACGGGCGGCATCGTGGCGCTGTGGATGCGCGGCATTCCACTGTCGATATCGGCGGCGGTGGGCTTCATTGCGCTGTCGGGTGTGGCGGTGCTCAACGGGCTGGTGATGATCTCGTTCATCCGCAACCTGCGCGAAGGCGGCCTGCCGCTGGACGCTGCCATACGCGAAGGCGCGCTCACGCGGCTGCGGCCGGTGCTGATGACGGCGCTGGTCGCCTCGCTGGGCTTCGTGCCGATGGCCATTGCCACCGGCACCGGCGCCGAAGTGCAGCGGCCGCTGGCCACGGTGGTGATCGGCGGTATTCTTTCGTCGACCGCGCTGACGCTGCTGGTGCTTCCGCTGCTCTACCGCATTGCGCACCGGCGCGATGAAGAAGAGGAAGAAGTGCAGGAGCAGGTTCATGGCGCGCCACTCGATCCTGCATTGCAAGGCTCCCATGGCACATGAGCATTCACACGCTGTAGGCGGCAACGAGAAGGCACTGCGCTGGGCGCTTCTGCTGACCACGGTCTACCTCGTGGCCGAGGTGGTCGGCGGGCTGGTGTCGGGCAGCCTCGCGCTGCTGTCCGATGCAGCCCACATGTTCACCGACACCGTGGCGCTGGCAATTTCGCTGGCCGCCATCTGGATCGGCAAGCGGCCCGCCGACAGGCGGCGCACATTCGGCTACTACCGCTTCGAGATCCTGGCGGCGGTGCTGAATGCGGTGCTGCTGTTCTTCGTGGCCATCTACGTGTTGTACGAGGCCTGGCGGCGCATCTCCACGCCGGCCGAGATCCAGTCGACCATGATGCTGCTGGTGGCGGTGGGCGGGCTGGTCGTCAACCTGATCGGCATGCGGCTGCTCGCGGCAGGCAAGGACAAGAGCCTCAACGTGAAGGGCGCGTACTTGGAGGTGTGGGCCGACATGCTGGGCTCGGTCGGCGTGATCGTCGGGGCTCTGGTGATCCGCTTCACCGGCTGGGCGTGGGTCGATTCGGTGATCGCGGTCGCCATCGGCCTGTGGGTGCTGCCGCGTACCTGGCGGTTGTTGCGCGAGAGCCTGAACGTGCTGCTCGAAGGCGTGCCTGACGACGTGGACCTGCCCGAGGTCGAGCGTGCGCTGCTGGGCAGCGAAGGCGTCGCCAGTCTGCACGACCTGCATGTATGGGCACTCTCGAGCGGCAAGGTGAGCCTGAGCGTGCACGTGGTGTGCACGCCGGATGTGGATGACATGGCGCCGCTGATGCTGCAGTTGCGCGCCCTGCTGGCCGAGCGCTTCGACATCCACCATTCGACCGTGCAGGTCGAACGCGTGCCTTGCGAACAGGCGGCCGAGAGCCATGGCTTCGGGCCTGCGGTAGCGGCCACCTAGCTGGCTCGATCGGTCGATTCCCGGGATTTTTCGGTCCCGGTGTCACAGACGCCCCCCGCTGGACGTCTTTCTCGCATGGACGGCCACGGGGGGCGTTCTTTTTGACTCCATCCACCGAGGAATCAACCATGAAGATCGTCATCATCGGAGGCTCCGGCCTCATCGGCTCCAAGCTCGCCACGCGCCTGCGCAATGCAGGCCACGAGGTCAACGCCGCGTCGCCCTCGACGGGCGTCAACGCGCTCACCGGCGAAGGCCTGAAGGCCGCGCTGGCGGGCGCCAATGTGGTCGTCGACGTGGCCAACTCGCCCTCGTTCGAGGACGGGCCGGCGCTGAATTTCTTCGACACCGCTGGGCGCAACCTGCTGGCCGCCGAGGCGGAAGCCGGCGTGGCGCATCACATCGCGCTGTCGGTGGTCGGCACCGATCGCCTGCTGGCCAGCGGCTATTTCCGCGCCAAGCAACGCCAGGAAGAGCTGATCGAGGCCTCGCCCGTGCCCTGGACCATCGTGCAGGCCACGCAGTTCTTCGAATTCGTGGCCGGTATCGCCGACGGGAGCGTGCGGGGCGGCGAAGTCCGGCTGTCGAACGCGTTGATACAGCCGATGGCGGCGGATGACGTGGCCGCCGCGCTCGCCGCCGTGGTGGCCGAGCCGCCCGCGCGGGGCCGGATCGAGATCGCGGGCCCGCAGGCGTTGCCGCTCGACGCGCTGGTTCGGCGCCTGTTCGCGGCGACCGGCGACAAGCGGCCAGTCGTCACCGATGCCGGGGCGAGCTACTTCGGCGTGCAACTCGACGACCGCTCACTGACACCCGGCAACGCCCCGCGCCTCGGGACGATCCGCTTCGAAGACTGGCTTGCGCAGCGTGCGCTGGCCTGAAAGGCAACCCATGACCCGTTTTCAGAAAACCTGCATTTCCCTCGGCCTCGCGTTCGGCACCTTCGTCGCGATGCCCGCCCTGGCGGCCCCCGAAGCCGCCGTGACCATGCTCATGACGAAGGACTTGGCGGATATGCCCGGCAAGGAAGCAGTCACGTTCGTTGTCGACTTTCCGCCAGGCTCAGTCGATCCCGTCCACCGCCACGATGCCCACGCCTTCGTGTACGTGCTCGAGGGATCGATCGTGATGGGCGTGAAAGGCAGCAAGGAGGTCACGCTGACCCCCGGCCAGACTTTCTACGAGGGCCCGGCCGACATCCACACGGGCGGCCGCAACGCCAGCGCCACCAAGCCCGCAAAGTTCCTCGTGACGATGGTCAAGGACAAGGGCGTGCCGTTGCTCACGCTGGTCAAGTAGACGCTCAGCGCGGTGGCCGGATGGCCGACTTGGGCCTGAAAGCCTTGCAGACCGTGTCGTCGGTCTCCAGGTACGGCCCGCCGATCAGGTCGATGCAGTAGGGCACCGCCGCGAAGATGCCCGGCACGACCTGCACGCCCTCGGTGTCCTTCAGCCCTTCGAGCGTTTCCGCAATCGACTTCGGCTGGCCCGGCAGGTTGATGATCAGGCTCTTGTCGCGGATCACCGCCACCTGCCGCGACAGGATCGCCGTCGGCACGAAGCGCAGGCTGATCTGGCGCATCTGCTCGCCGAAGCCGGGCATTTCCTTGTGGGCCACGGCCAGCGTGGCCTCGGGTGTCACGTCGCGCAGGGTGGGGCCTGTGCCGCCGGTGGTCAGCACCAGCGAGCAGCCGGCGTCGACCAGTTCGATCAGCGTGGCGCTGATGCGGTCGGCCTCGTCGGGGATCAGCCGGGGTTCGAATTCGATGGGGTTCTTCAGCGCCCGGCCAAGCCACTCTTTCAGCGAGGGCAGGCCCTTGTCTTCGTAGGTGCCGCTGGAGGCGCGGTCGCTGACCGAGACGATGCCGATGCGGACCGGGTCGAACGAACTCATGCGTCCTCTTCCCGGTCTTGGGCGGCGGCCGCTGCCGCGTGGTCGGCTCCGCCGTGCACCGCCAGTTGGGCACGCACCAGCTGGAAGATCTCGCGGTAGGCCTTGCCCTGGCGCGGCGCTTCGCCGGCCGGGCCGGTCTTCATGTCCTTGCGGGCCTGGCGCACCAGGGCGCGCAGCTGCTGGGAATCGGTGGCGGGGTGGGTTTCTATCCAGCCGCCGAGGGCGTCGTCGTCGGCAATCAGCCGGTCGCGCCAGCGCTCGGCCTCGTGCAGGGCGGCGGTTTCGGCGGCCGGCGCGATGCTCTGCTCGGACAGGGCTTGTTTAACGGCCTCCAGCACCTCGGGCTCGAGCTTGCGCATGAGCTTGCCGATGAACTGCATCTGGCGGCGCTTGCCCTCGAAATTGGTGATGCGCTTGGCTTCGGCGATGGCGTCGACCAGTTTTTCGTCGAGCTGGAGCGTATCGAACAGGCCGGCGCGCAGCGTGAGCAGCTCGGTGCCTAGCTTCTGCAACTCGTCGCTTTCGCGCTTGAGGTCGGTACGGCTGGCTTCGTCGGTGCCCTTGAGCTCGCGCTTGAGCTCAAGGTCGAGTTCGCTGCCTTCGGCGACGAACTGGCCACGGACGAAATAGCCTTTTTTGGGTTTGCGGGACATGGAGTGGATTCTGGGCCGCACCGTGCGGCGTTGCAACGCGGTGGGAAGCTGGGGAGAAAACGTGAAACAGGGGGCGCAAGTATCATAGCCACCACATGACGACATCCTCCTCGCGCGCCGATTCCGGCTTCGCCTACAGCCGCTCCTTCTTCGAAAACCTGGTCGACACCGCCTTGGCGCATGCCAAGAAGCTCGGTGCCACCGACGCCGGGGCCGAGGCCTCCGAGGGCTGCGGCCTGAGCGTGTCGGTGCGCAAGGGCGAGCTCGAGAACGTCGAGCGCAACCGCGACAAGTCGCTGGGCATCACGGTCTACGTGGGCCACCGCCGCGGCAATGCCAGCACCTCCGACTTCTCCGAAGGGGCCATCAAGCAGACCGTTCAGGCGGCCTACGACATCGCCCGCTTCACGGCCGAAGACCCCGTCAGCGGCCTGCCGGACGAAGAAGACATCGCCAAGGTGCACCCCGAACTTGACTTGTTCCACCCCTGGGACGTGACGAGCGAACAGGCCGCCAAGCTGGCGCTGGAGTGCGAAGAAGCGGCCCTGTCGACCGACAAGCGCATCACCAACAGCGAGGGCGCGGGCGTCTCGGCCCAGCAGAGCCACTTCTTCAGCGCCCACACGCACGGCTTTCGCGGCGGCTACGCCAGCTCGCGGCATTCCATTTCGGTGGCGCCCATTGCCGGCAAGGGCGACGACATGCAGCGCGACGCCTGGTACAGCTCCATGCGTTCGGCCGATGAACTGGCCAGCCCGCAGGCCGTGGGCCGCTACGCCGCCGAACGGGCGCTCAGCCGCCTGAAGTCGCGCAAGATCAAGACCACCGAATGCCCGGTGCTGTTCGAGTCGCCGCTGGCCGTGGGCCTGCTGGGCGGGCTGGTGCAGGCCGTGAGCGGCGGGTCGCTGTACCGCAAGAGCAGCTTCTTGCTCGATTCGCTGGGCAAGCCCGTGCTGCCCAAGCACGTCGACGTGGCCGAAGACCCGCACGTGCTGCGCGGCAAGGGCAGCTCGCCCTTCGACGACGAAGGCGTGACCACCCGGGCGCGCAAAGTGGTCGATGCCGGCCGCCTTGAAGGCTACTTTCTCTCGACCTACTCGGCCCGCAAGCTGGGCATGAAGACCACCGGCAATGCCGGCGGCTCGCACAACCTGACGCTGAGCTCGCGCCTGACCAAGCACACCGACGACCTCGACGCCATGCTCGCCAAGCTGGGCACCGGCCTGTTCGTGATCGAGCTGATGGGCCAGGGCGTGAACTACGTGACCGGCGACTACTCGCGCGGCGCCAGCGGCTTCTGGGTCGAGAAGGGCAAGATCGCCTTCCCGGTGCAGGAGATCACCATCGCCGGCAACCTCAAAGACATGCTCATGGGCATCGAGGCCATCGGGGCCGATGCCTACACCTTCGGCGCCAAGACCACGGGATCGGTCCTGGTGAACCGGATGAAGATCGCCGGCAGCTGAGAAAGCACCGCCGGCCACCGCGCGAACGCTCACAGAACCATGAGACACAACGCAGCGCGCAAGCCGGAACTCGAGCACGAACTGCTGCGCGACCCGAGGCTCGGCTTCGAGCCGGCGGGCGGCAGCTCGGTGCGCTGCCTGCAGCACGGCGTGCCCTGGCCCTTCGACTGCTGGCACTACCACGACGAATACGAACTGCAGTGCATCAACCGCAGCAGCGGTGACGCCTTCGTCGGCGACCACATCGGCCGCTTCGAGCCCGGCTACGTGGCCCTGGTGGGCGCCCGGCTGCCCCATACCTGGATTTCGCACGACGTCCCGCCCGAGGGCATTGCCGAGCGCAGCATGGTCATCCACTTTCGCGACGAGCCGCTGCGCAAGGGCACCGACCTGTTCCCGGAGCTGAAGGCGGTGCTGCCGATGCTCGACCGCGCCAGGCTCGGCATCGAGTTCTTCGGCATCCACGCGCTGGTGCGCGAACGCTTCCTGCGCGTGCAGGCGCAGGAGGGCATGGCCCGGCTGGCGGAGTTCATCGGCCTGTTGCACGAGCTGGCCCGCTGGCCCGACTGGCGCCAGATTTCGAACACCACAGGCACGGCGAGCGAAGACCCGAGCGCCAACACCCGCATGCGCCGCGTGCTCGACTACCTCGACCAGCACCTGACCGAAGAGCTGTCGCTGCCGGCCGTGTGCGCCGTGGCCAACATGGCCGAAAGCAGCTTCTCGCGCTATTTCCACAAGCACATGGGCGCCACCTTCACCGACTTCGTCACTCGCCTGCGAATCGCCAAGGCCTGCGAGATGCTGCAGACCTCCGACCGGCTTGTGAGCGACATCTGCTACGAGGTGGGCTTCGCGAACCTCGCGAACTTCAACCGGCGCTTCCTGCAGCTCAAGGGCATGACCCCCTCGGCCTACCGCCAGCAGGCGCAGGACCGCTTCGGCCTGCGCACCGCGCAGAACACGCCGCTCGCTACCACGGCCTGAGCTTCCCGGTGCTGAAGCTCATCAGGGGCTGGCATCCTGCGGCGTCAGGTGCCGGGTCATGGCCCAGAACGCCAGTGCCAGGCCGCTGGTGAGGGCCCCGGCCAGGCAGACGATGTTCCAGCCGCCGTGTGCATACAGCATCGTCGAGACGATCGATCCGGTGGCGGAGCCGATGGAATAGAAGATCATGTAGCCGGCGGTCAGGCGGCTCTGGGCTTCCGGGCGCACGCGGTAGATCAGGCTCTGGTTGGTGACATGCACCGACTGCAGGCCGAAGTCGATCGTGACCACGCCGACCACCATCGCCCAGATGGACCACGGCAGCATGGCGATGAGCCCCCAAGACAGCAGCATCACCGACAGCCCGATGCCGGTAGTGCGCTGTGCGCGGCCCCGGTCCGCCTGGCGGCCCGCGCGCGCAGCGCCCATGGCGCCGGCCGCGCCAGCCAGGCCGAACAGGCCCACCTGCGTGTGCAACAGCGAGAACGGCGGCGACGTGAGCGGAAGCACCATCGGCGTCAGCAGCATCGTGATGGCCATGAAGATCAGCATCGCGAGCACCGCACGGATGCGCAGCACAGGCTCTTCGGCGAAGAGCGTGAACACCGACCGGATCAGCTGCAGGTACGAAATGCGCACCGAGGGCAGTGCGCGTCGCGGGAGCGCCTTCCACAACAGGCCGGAGACGACCAGCGTGGCTGCGGCCGACACCAAATACACCGAGCGCCAGCCGACAAGATCGGACAGCGTGCCCGACACCGCCCGCGCCAGCAGGATGCCGACGATGATGCCGCTGGTGACGATGCCGACCACGCGGCCGCGCTCGCCCGGCGGGGCCATGAGTGCGGCGTAGGCGACCAGCACCTGCGTCACGACGGCCAGCAGGCCCACGGCGGCCATCGCCGGCAGCAGGATCGCCGCGCTGGGCGCCAGCGCGACGCAGAGCAGGGCGATCACCGACAGCAGCGATTGCCCCACGATCAGTTGCCGCCGGTCGATCAGGTCGCCCAGCGGAACGACCAGCAGCAGCCCCAGGCCGTAGCCGACCTGGGTGATGGTGATCACGATGCCGACCGTGGCGGGGCGGATGCCGAAGGTGGCCGCCAGCGTGTCCAGCAGCGGCTGGGCGTAGTAGACGTTGGCCACGGCCAGCCCGCAGGCGACCGCGAACAGCAGCGCCATCGCGGCCGTTATCTGTGGCGTGGCAGTCCGTGCCTGCGCATCACGGGCCGCGGCCGCATCGATGTTCAATTGCATGACGATGCCCTGCCGTCAGGCACGCAAGGCGTCGTGGAAGCGCTCGATGTGGGCGGCAATCGTTTCGCCCAGTTCTTCGAG
The DNA here is from genome assembly GCF_900111625.1 of Variovorax sp. OV084. Lineage (NCBI taxonomy): Bacteria > Pseudomonadati > Pseudomonadota > Betaproteobacteria > Burkholderiales > Comamonadaceae > Variovorax > Variovorax sp. OV084. The sequence goes on from NZ_FOII01000014.1 coordinate 40,061, forward strand.
CGCGAAATGGCCGGTGTCGAGCAGCTTGAAATCGATTTGCCGTAGGTCGCGCTGGTAGGGATACGCGCCCGACGGTGGAAAGATCACGTCGTTGGCGCCCCACACGACCAGCGTCGGCGGCTGGTGCTGGCGGAAGTAGGCCTGCCAGGCCGGGTAATGCGAGAGATTGCGGCCGTAGTCGTGCAGCAGGGCCGCCATTGCGTCTTTGTTGCCGGGGCGGGCCAGCAGGGCGCGTTGCAGCAGCCAGCTGTCGGGGTTGATGCGCGCCGCGTCTTTCACGCCGTGGATGTAGTTCCATTCCAGGGCTGCGTCCGACATGGCGGCTTCGCGGATCCTGGCGTAGTTGGCCGGCGACGGGTCCCTCCACAGCTCGCGGGCCAGGCCCCAGAAATCGTCCGGCAGGCCTTCTTCGTAGGCGTTGGCGTTCTGCACGACCAGGAAGCTCACTCTTTCGGGGTGGCGGCTGGCCAGCCGGAATCCCACCGGGCCGCCGAAGTCCTGCATGTAGAGGCCGTAGCGCGTCAGGCCGAGTTGTTCCGTGAACTTCTCGACGACGTCGGCGAGGTGGTCGAAGGTGTAGCTGAACTCGACGACCGATGGTGCGTCGCTGTGGCCGAAGCCGGGGTAGTCGGGTGCGATGACGTGGAAGCGATGGGCCAGCCGTTCGAGCAGCTCCCGGTACATGAAGGAGGAGGCCGGAAAGCCATGCAGCAGGAGCAGGGGCGGCAGCGCCGGGTCTCCCGCCTCGCGGTAGAAGATGTTCAGGCCGTCGATGGTGGCGGTGCGGTAGTGGGTCATGGCGGATTCCGGAAAGGGGTGGATGGGGGCGATTGGCGATCGGCCGGTCGCTGCACGTTCTGCTTTCGGCGTTCTAGGTTTCAAAACAAAACCACGCGAATTCTATCGATCTAGTTTTACATTGCAACCGATTGGCGAATTCGTACGCCACCCCCGGCAAAACCCCAAGCCCGCTGGTCATCGAAGTACCAGTCCACCGGCGCGCGTGTACGCAGCGCCCGCCCACGGCTGCATACGCTTCGTCCCTCTCGCAAGCCCTTCACAAACAAGACCAGGAGACGAACGATGACGAACCGAGCCACGCGCTGCATCAAGGCCGGCGCACTGTTGCTGGCGGCATTGGCCGCAGCGGGCCATGCGCAGGCGCAGCAGGCCTGCAAGGACGATGTGCGCGTGCTGTCCCAGCCGCGCGACGGACTGACCCTGCTGGAAAAGTACAAGGACGAGTTCAAGGCGCTGAGCGGCGCGTCGTTCAGCATCGACAACCTCAACGAGAACGACCGCCGCACCAAGACCCGCGCCGACGCCTCGACCGTCGGCAAGTACAACGTGTACTACGTCGACGAGGCCAACGTGCCGCTGTTCGCCCAGTCGAAGTGGATCGTGCCGCTTGCCAAGTACTACCCGGCCGACTACGACTACGCCGACTTCGACCCCGGCCGCCAGAAGGTCGCCACCTTCGACGGCCAGGCCTGGTTTGCGCCGCTCACCGGTGGCGGCGACTTGCTGGTCTACCGAAAGGACCTGCTCGAGAAGGCCGGCATCAAGCCGCCCACCACGCTCGAGGAATTCGCCGAAGCCGCGAAGAAGCTCAACGACCCGGCCCACGGCATCTACGGCGTGGCCCTGCGCGGCCAGCGCGGTTCGGGTGCCAACGTGTGGCGTTGGATGCCGTTCTTCCGCGGCTACGGCGGCCAGTGGTTCGACGGCGACAAGCCCGTGTTCGATTCGCCCGCCGCGGTGAAGGCCACGCAGACCTACCTCGACCTGTTCAAGTACTCGGCGCCCGGCACCAAGACCGGCGGCTGGGACGAGGCCACCGGCGCCTTCCTCGCGGGCAAGGTGGCGATGCTGATCGAGTCGACCCCGCTGGCCGGCAACGCGCTCGACCCCAAGATGTCGACCGTGATCGGCAAGGTCGCCTACCTGCCGCCGCCCACGCCGCTGACCGGCGGCGGCTACGGCCACGGGCTGGCCATCGGGGCCAAGGCCAACAAGACCGAGGAGGCGAAGAAGTGCGCGGGCCTGTTCGTCGCCTGGGCCACTTCCAGGCAGCAGGAGCAGCGCCGCCTCGCCGAAGGCCAGTTCGGCGAGCTCAACCGCACCAGCGTGCTGGGCAGCCCCGAGTTCGCCAAGCGCTACGGCGCCGACCTCGGCAAGGCGCTGGCCGACACCGGCAAGCTCACGGCCGTGAACTTCTGGCAGGACGCCGCCTGGCCCGACCTCGGCGACCGCTGGGGGATCATTCTCGAAGAGCTGATCACCGGCTCGCGCACCGACATCAAGGCCGGCCTCGACGAGCTCGACGCCTACGCGAAGCAACTGATCGCACGGCGCAAGAAGTGATGGCCGCCAGGGAGAAACGAAAAAAGACAAGGCTGCCGGTCGTCTTCATCGGGCCGGGCCTGCTGGTGCTCGCGGTGCTGGCGCTGGTGCCGACGCTGTTCGCGATCGGCATCTCCTTGCAAGACCGCGAGCTCGGGCAGGCCGATTCCAGCTGGGTCTGGATGTCGAACTACATCCAGCTGTTTTCCGACCGGCGCTTTCTCAACTCCGTGCGGGTGTCGCTGGTGTGGGAAGTGTTGACGGTCAGCGCGACCATGGGGCTCGCGGTGCTGCTGGGTGTGCTGCTGTTCCAGTGCACCACCGCGCGCTGGCGCAACCTGCTGTCGATGCTGTTCATCGTGCCCGTGCTGCTGCCGCGCGTGTCGGCCGCCTTCGTGTGGAAGTTCGCCTTTCATCCGCTGTTCGGACTGCTGACGTATCCGTACAAGGCGATCACCGGCGAGCCGCTGGACCTGCTGGCCAGCCCGCTCACAGCGCTGCTCACGGTGGCGTTCGTGGACGTGTGGCAGTGGGGGCTGTTCTTTGCGGTCATCGTACTGAAGCTGCTCGAGACGCTGCCGCCACAGCCCTTCGAGGCCGCGCGCATGGACCATGCGAAGACCTGGGAGGTGTATGCGTACGTCGCGCTGCCGATGCTGAAGGCGCCGCTCATCAGCCTGACTTTCGTGAAGATGGTCGAGTCGCTGCGCGCCTTCGATCTGATCTACGTGATGACGCGTGGCGGGCCCGGCATCTCCACCGAGACGCTGGACATGTACGCCTTCTCGCAGGGCTTCATCGAGTCTGGGCGCATCTCGTACGCGTCGAGCATGGCTGTGCTGATGATGGTCGCCTCGACCGTGGCGTTCACCTACATCTGGAAATGGACGCGACCGGAATGAGCGCTTTGCAAAAAAAGAAAACCCCGTTCTCCCCAGGCACGCTGCTAGCCCGGCTGGTGCTGGTCGCCGCAGGGCTCTCCGCGCTGGTGCCGGTGTTCTGGACCTTTCTCAACTCGTTCAAGAACCGGGTGGACATCGTCTCGGCAGTGCCGAAGATTTTCTTTACGCCGACACTGGAGAACTACGTCTACGTGCTGAGCCGCGAGGCCGTGGCGCAGGGGCTGCTCAATTCCATCGTGGTGGTGGGCGCGGCGGTGATCGTCGGCGCGGTGCTCGGGCTGCCGGCTGCCTATGCGCTCGCCCGCTATCCGCTGCGCTGGGCTGACGACATCCAGTTCTTCGTGCTGTCGATGCGCTTCCTGCCGCCCGTGGCCGTGGCCATTCCGCTCATGGTGATCTGGCTGCAGCTGGAGTTGTACGACACGCGCTTCGCACTGATCGTCACCTACACGCTGCTCACGCTCTCGACCGTGATCTGGCTCGCCATACCGGCCTTCAAGGCTGTGCCGAAAGAGGTGGAAGAGGCGGGTCGCGTCGACGGCTACGGTCCCTATGCGATCTTCTTCAAGGTGGCGCTGCCGATTGCCGCGCGCTCGCTGGTCGGCGCCATCGCCTTCGGCTTCGTGCTGGTGTGGAACGAGTTTCTCATTGCGCTGATGCTCACCACTTCGGATGCGAAGACGCTGCCCATCGTTGCCTCGGAGCTGAGCCAACTGGGGCGTGACGTGCCGTGGGGCATCTTGAATGCCTCGGTCATCCTGCTGTCGCTGCCACCGCTCTTGATGGTCGGCGTGCTCAGCGGCTTCCTCAACGCCGCCTTCAAGCGCAAGCGCGACGCAGCATGAGCCAGATCATTTCCTTTCCCTCGAAGAACAACATGTCCGCAATCAGCTGTCACAACATCATCAAGCGCTACGGCGAAACACAGGTCGTGCACCAGTTCGACCTCGACGTGTCGGACAACGAGTTTGTCGTGTTCCTGGGCCCCTCGGGCTGCGGCAAATCGACCATCCTGCGCATGCTCGCGGGGCTGGAAGATATTTCCGACGGCGACCTGCTGATCGGCGGCCAGCGCGTGAACGACTTGCCGCCGCAGGAGCGCGGCATTGCCATGGTGTTCCAGAACTACGCGCTCTATCCGCACATGAGCGTGCGCGACAACATCGCGTTCGGCCTCAAGCGCCTGAAGGTGCCCAAGGCCGAGATCGATGCGCGCATCAAGGAGGTATCGGACACACTGGGCCTGGAGCGGTACCTGCAGCGCAGGCCCACCGAGCTGTCGGGCGGCCAGCAGCAGCGCGTGGCGATTGCGCGCGCCATGATCAAGACGCCCAAGGTGTTCCTGTTCGACGAACCGCTGTCCAACCTCGACGCCAAGCTGCGCAACCACATGCGCATCGAGATAGCCCGGCTGCACCAGGCGCTGAAGACCACCACCGTGTACGTCACGCACGACCAGCACGAGGCCATGACGCTGGCCGACCGCATCGTGCTGCTGCGCGACGGGCGCATCGAGCAGGTCGGCTCGCCGCGCGAGATCTTCGAGCGGCCGCGCTCGGCCTTCGTGGCCGGCTTCATCGGCACGCCACCGATGAACCTGGTCGAGATGATGGTGCGCGATGCTGACGGCAGCTTCGAACTGGCGGGCCGCGAAGGCACGGTGCGCGTGGACGCGCGCCGCTTCGCACTCGAAGGCCGCGAGCGTGTGACGCTGGGCGTGCGGCCCGCGCACCTGCAGGTCGACACGCAGGGCGGTCGCGCAGGCGGCTTTGCCGGCGAGGTGCAGCTCATCGAGTACCTCGGCAACGAAGTGCTGGTGAGCTTCGGGCAGGGCGAGAGCGAAATCGCTGCGCTGATGCCCTCGGCGCAGTGCCCGCGGCTGCGCGATGCGGTGCGCTTCGTGGCCGACCCGTTGCAGGTGCACCTGTTCGACATCGACACCGGTGCCTCGCTGCTGCGCACCGACACCCCTTTGCATTGACGCACTGACACATCCAAACACCCCTTCAAGGACGAAAAGAAATGAAAGCACTGGTTCTGGAAAAAGCGCATGAGCTCAGGCTGCGCGACGTAGACCTTCCCCTGGACGTGGGGCCGCGTGACGTGAAGATCCGCATGCACACCGTGGGCGTGTGCGGCAGCGACGTCCACTACTACCAGCACGGCGGCATCGGCCCCTATGTGGTGGAAGATCCAATGATCCTGGGCCACGAGGCCTCGGGCGTGGTGGCCGAGGTGGGGGCGGAAGTCACGCACCTGAAGCCGGGCGACCGCGTATGCATGGAGCCCGGCATTCCGCAAATGGACTCGCGCGCCACGCTCGAAGGCATCTACAACCTCGACCCTGCCGTGCGTTTCTGGGCGACGCCGCCGATCCACGGCTGTCTTACGCCCTTCGTGGTGCACCCGGCGGCCTTCACCTTCCGCCTGCCCGACAACGTGAGCTTCGGCGAGGGCGCCATCGTCGAGCCGCTGGCCATCGGTCTGCAGGCCGCGAAGAAGGCGGCGCTGAAGCCGGGCGACGTGGCGGTGGTCATCGGCGCGGGCACCATCGGCGCGATGACGGCGCTGGCTGCACTTGCGGGCGGCGCGGCGCGCGTGATCCTCGCGGACCTCGTGCCCGAGAAGCTGGCGCTGTTTGCGGACAACCCGGCCGTCACCACGGTCGATGTGCGCAACACCAAGCTCGCCGACACCGTGAAGTCGCTGACCGACGGCTGGGGCGCCAACGTGGTGTTCGAAGCCAGCGGCAGCGCGCGCGCCTTCGACGACATCTTCGAGCTGCTGTGTCCCGGCGGCTGCCTCGTGATGGTGGGCATACCCGCTGGCAAGGTTGCCTTCGACATCGTGGCCATTCAGGCGAAGGAAGTGCGCATCGAGTCGGTGTTCCGCTACGCCAACATCTTCCCGCGCGCGCTGGCGCTGATCGCGTCGGGGCAGGTCGACGTGAAGCCCTTCATCTCGCGCACCTTCGCGTTCGAAGATGGCATCGAGGCCTTCGAGGAGGCCGCTGCGGGGCGCGCGACCGACGTGAAGATCCAGATCGAGTTTGGGGAGCCCGTCACTTCCTCGTAGCTTCTTCCGGAGGCGCGATCAGGTGCTCGAGCATGCGCCGGGCGTTGAGCGGCAGGTCTTCCGACGAGCGCACGCAAGCCATCAGCGTGCGCTCGGCCCATTTGTCGGCGAGCGAGGCGCGCGCGATCTTCATCGAGCGGGCGCAACGTTCGGCCGCGGTCTGCGGCACGATGCCGACGCCGATGCCGTACTCCACCATGCGGCACACGGCCTCGAAGTTGCGCACGCGCACCCGGTAGGCCAGGTGCTTGCCGAGCGCACGCACATGCTGGGTGATCAACAGCTGCAGTGCGCTGTCCGCGGGCAGGCCCACGAATTCGCTGTCGACCACGTCGGCCAGCCGCAGGCGCCGGCGTCCGGCGAGCGCGTGGCCGCGGGGCATCACGAGCACGAGGTCGTCGCGGCGGAAGGGGTGGCATTCGAGGCCTTCGCTGTCGATGGCGTCCGAGACGATGCCGATGTCGCACAGGCCGGCGCGCAGCGCGTCCACCGTGTCGGGGCTGGGACGCTCCTCGAGGTCGACCGAGATGCGCGGATGCTCGGCGAGAAAGCGGCTCAGCACCTCGGGCAGGTGCTCGGTCAGCGCCGAAGTGCCGCACATGAAGCGCACATGGCCCTTGAGACCCTGGCCGTATTCGCCGAGTTCGCCGCGCAGCCGCTCCATCTGCTGCAGCACGACGCGCGCGTGGTGCAGCAGCGTGCGGCCGGCCTCGGTGGGGCGCACGCCTTGCGCGTGGCGGGTGAGCAGCGGGCTGCCGAGCGCGTCTTCCATGCCGCGCACGCGCTGGCTGGCGGAGGCCAGCGTCATGTGCGAGCGCCCGGCGCCGCCGGTGAGGCTGCCGGCTTCGACGACGTTGAGGAAGAGCCGCAGGTCGGTGAGATCGAATCGCATGGTTCGGCGGAGTGTGCACCAGGAGCCTCAGCCGCAGCCTGAGGCTACCTCTGCGAATGCCCGATTTCCAGAGGCCGGCTTCGTCGGCAGAGTCGTGTCCCGATGACGCATTCGATCGACGCAACGAGTTTCTGGGCCGCCGCCGCGGCGGTGTACCTGCTGGCCGGGGTGATCAAGGGCGTGGTCGGCCTCGGGCTGCCGACGGTGTCGATGGCGCTGCTCGCGCTGTGGATGTCGCCGGTACAGGCCGCGGCGCTGCTGATCGTGCCGTCGCTCGTCACCAACATCTGGCAGACCGGGCCGCGCGCGACCTTCATGCCGGTGCTGCGGCGCATCGGCGGCATGCAGGTGGGGGTGGTGATCGGCACGCTGGGCGGGGCGCTGTGGCTGGGCGTGCCGGCGGGGGCCTGGGCTTCGTTCGCGCTCGGGGTGGCGTTGGTCGTCTACGCGGTCTGGGGGCTGACCGGGCAGCAGCTTCACGTGACCGACGCGCAGGCGCGCTGGGTGGGGCCGCTGGTGGGCATCGTCACGGGGCTGGTGACGGCGGTGACCGGAGTGTTTGCGGTGCCGGCGGTGCCGTACCTGCAGGCGCTGGGGTTCCAGCGCGATTCGCTGATCCAGGCGATGGGGATCTCGTTCACCACCTCGACGGTGGTGCTGGCCATCGGGCTGGTTGGGAACGGGGGCTACCCGATGTCGGCGATGGGCGGGTCGATCGCCATGCTGGTGCCGGCCATCGGCGGCATGGTGCTCGGGACCTGGCTGCGGCAGCGGCTCTCGGTGGCGGTGTTCAAGCGCTGCTTCCTGATCGGGCTGGCGCTGCTGGGTCTGTACATGGCCGCGCGCGCCGGGCTGTGAGCCGAAGTCAGGCTGCCAGCAGCAGGGCAGCGCGAACGCGCTCGATGGTCTGGCGGTAGGGCAATGCGAAGTCGTCGAGTGCATCGCCCGCTTCGAGCCAGCGGAACGCGAACACCAGGCCTTCTTCTTCAGGGCTGCCCGTGGCCATGTGCGTGAAGGTTTCAGGCAGGGCGCCTTGGGCGCGCATCAGGAAAAGGTGCCACAGCTGCGGGTGGCGGTGCGTGTTGCCTTCGACGCCGGCTTCGCATTCGCGGTGCAGCGTGCCCAGCGATTGCAACGGGCCGGTGTAATCGAGGCCCGATTCCTCGAGCAGCTCGCGGCGCACCGCCACTTCAGGCGATTCACCGGGCTCGATGGTGCCCTTGGGCAACTGCATGTTGCCATCCTCGGGATGGCGGAACACCAGCAGCCGGCCCCGCGCGTCAACCATGCAGGCGCAGGCCTTGGGGATCGTGGCGGAGGGGCTGCTGCCGGTGCTGTTCATCATCAGGCGCCCGTCAGAGCGGCCTTGACCGCTGCGCTGACCTGGCCCATGTCGGCCTTGCCGGCGAGGCGGGTCTTGACTACGCCCATCACCTTGCCCATGTCGCCGGGGCCGCTGGCGCCCAGCTCGGCCACGATGGCCTTCACCGCGGCCACCGTTTCATCGGCGCTCATGCGCTGGGGCAGGTAGGCCTCCAGCACCTTGATCTCGGCGGCTTCCTTGTCGGCCAGATCGGGGCGGCCACCGGTGGTGAAGGCCGCGATCGAGTCCTTGCGCTGCTTGACCATCTTGTCGACGATGGCGACGACCATGGTGTCGTCGAGTTCCACGCGCTCGTCGACTTCCTTTTGCTTCAGGGCGGCGAGCAGCAGGCGGATGGTGGCCAGGCGCTCGGAGTCCTTGGCGCGCATCGCCGTCTTCATGTCTTCGGTGATTTGTTCTTTGAGAGTCATTCGGCAACCTTTCGGAAAAAACAAAAGCCGCGGCAGGTTTCCCTGGCGCGGCTGAGGCAACGGGGCGGCGGTGCTGACTTTCGTCTGGAGCCGGCCGCCCTGGGTGTTGCTTAGTACAGCTTCTTGGGCAGCTGCATGCTGCGCACGCGCTTGTAGTGGCGCTTGACCGCGGCGGCCTTCTTGCGCTTGCGCTCGGCGGTCGGCTTTTCGTAGAACTCGCGGGCGCGCAGGTCGGTCAGCAGGCCGAGCTTTTCGATGGTGCGCTTGAAACGGCGCAGTGCGACGTCGAAGGGCTCGTTTTCTTTAACGCGGATGGTGGTCATTGATGAATCGTTGAAATGAATTTGGCCTGGAGAGATCGAGGCCCCAAGCCGGGGTTCCTCAACTGAAAACTTTTTGCGGCCGTTGAGGGGAGGCCAAGAGTTAGCCCGCGATTATAGCGCGGTTGCGCACGCGTGGGCGCTCGCCCAGGCCCATTGGAAGTTGTATCCGCCCAACCAGCCGGTCACATCGACCACTTCGCCGATGAAATACAGGCCCGGCTGCTTCGATTCCATGGTCTGGGACGACAGGTCGCGGGTGTCGACTCCGCCGGCCGTGACTTCGGCTTTTTTGTAACCTTCGGTGCCGCTGGGGGTGATCTGCCAGCGGGCGATGCGCTCCGACAGGGCCGCCAGCGACTTGTCGGCAGCTTCGTTGACAGGACGTTGCAGCGCCGGATCCTGCCCGACCCAGGCGTCAGCCAGCCGGGAGGGCACCAGCGTGGCCAGTTCGTTGGCGATGCGCTTTTTCGAGCGCAGCTTGGCTTCGCCCAGCGCCTCCGCCACGTTCATGCCGGGCGCGAAATCCAGCGTGAGCGGGGTGCCGGGCTTCCAGTAGCTCGAAATCTGCAGCACCGCCGGGCCAGACAGGCCGCGGTGGGTGAAGAGCAGGTCTTCGAGGAAGGCCATCTTTTCCTTCTTCGCTCCGGTCTCGATGCGCACCGGCAGCGCCAGGCCGGCCAGTTCGGCATACGGCGCCCAGCCTTCGCCGCCGAAGGTCAGCGGCACCAGCGCCGGACGGGGGGTGACGAGGCGCAGGCCGAACTGCTCGGCAAGGCGGTAGCCGAAGTCGCTGGCGCCGATCTGGGGGATCGACAGGCCGCCCGTGGCCACCACGATCTTCGGCGTTTCGATCAGCCCGTGATCGCTCTCGATTTGATAGCTGCCAGCGCCCGACTCATCAGCATCAGCGCCAGAAAACGCAATCTTCCCGACCTTGCACGGCTGCCACCGCTCGACCCCACCCGCCGCGCATTCCGCCAGCAGCATGTCGACGATCTGCTGCGACGAGCCGTCGCAGAACAGCTGCCCCTTGTGCTTCTCGTGGAAGGCAATGCCGTGTTTTTGCACCAGCTCGATGAACTGCTGCGGCGCATAGCGCGACAGCGCCGAGCGGCAGAAATTCGGGTTGTCGCCGATGAAGTGGCGCTGCGGTGCGCGCACGTCGAGATCGCGGTTCGTGAAATTGGCTCGCCCGCCGCCCGAGATGCGGATCTTCTCGCCCACCTTTTCGCTGTGGTCCACCACCAGCACCCTGAGCCCGCGCTGACCCGCCACGCCGGCGCAGAACAGCCCGGCAGCCCCGGCGCCGATCACGACGACGTCGAAGCGCGATGAAGCGGCCGCGCTCAAGGGCCGTCTGCCGCGAGCAGCGGCGGCGGGTTGTATTTCAGGTGGCCCACGTAGCGCAGCGGCTGCGTGGTGGCAATGGAGGGCACGTCGCCCTCGCGCATGTGCAGCAGGTCGGACGGGCTCACCCAGCGCGGGTCGGCGCTGGTGATCGGCAGGCCAGCCTGTTTGTAGGCCTCGAGCACGAACTGCGAGCAGAAGAACTGGTCGTCGCGGCTTGCACCCAGCTGCACCATCGCCATGCCGCTCACGCAGTAGTTGCTGACCGCGCTTGGCACCAGCGGTAGTTCGCACAGGCGCCGGTTCAGCACGAAAGGCGCGTTCAGCAGCACGCCCACGGTGTTGTAGCGCGCGCCGACCTGCGACAGCGCCCATTCGCGCATGCGCCCGGCACCGGCTTCGTCGACGCCCGGCACGCGAAAGGCCACCACCATCTGCTCTTCATCGACCAGATCGGCCAGCGGCCGCGCGCGCACGCCGGTGCCCACGGCTTCGGCGATCTGGCCGTCGCCGAGGTACAGCACCGCGTGGCTCACCGGCGAGAAGGTGCCCAGCCGGATGCCGAAGGAATTCACCGTGGCGATGGAGGTCAGCAGGATGTCGCCGGGCTCCAGCGCGTCGGCCGCGATGAGTTCGCCGCCGTTGCCTGGCGCGATGACCGAGCTCTGCACCCGCAGACGCAAGCCGGCATCCTTGGTCGGCAGGTCGATGCGGGTGGCGCAGGCCGTGAGCAGCAGGGCAGCGCCCGCGGCAACGACGACCGCGGCGGTCTTGAACGCGGCGCGCATCAGCCCTTCCAGATGAACGGAAACTTCAGCTGCTTGAAGAAGCCGTTGGGCACGTAGTCGCCCAGCACGCCGTATTTTTCGGGCCAGAGCTTGGTGCTCTTCACCGCGGTGCCGAAGATGTAGTCGAGAAAGGCGTAGTGCGCCGCGTAGTTCTTGTCGAGTGCTTCCTGGTCCTGGCTGTGGTGCCAGTGGTGGAAGTTGGGCGTCACGATCAGGTAGCGCAGCGGACCGAGCCGCACGCTCACGTTGCAGTGGTTGAACACCGCCTGGAAGCCGACCACCACGATGTAGGCGTCGATCACGTCCTTGCTGAAGCCCAGCACATAGATGGGCGCCAGCACCAGCGTGCGCGTGATCAGCAGTTCGAGGATGTGCTGGCGCGAGCCCGCCATCCAGTCCATGCTCTTCACGCTGTGGTGCACCGCGTGCAGGCGCCACAGCACCGGCACCTCGTGGTAGGCGCGATGCGTCCAGTACTGCACGAGGTCGGCCACCAGAACGATCAGCAGCAGCCCGGCCCAGAACGGCAGGTTGCCCACCCAACCGCGAATGCCGTCATTGGCGGCCCAGCCGAAGAGCTTGTGCACCATCAGGTTGGTGGCCAGCAGCACGAAGCCCACGATCATGTGGTTCACCACGAAGTGATGGAAGTCGGTCTGCCACTCTTCGCGGAACACGGGCTGGTCTTTGCGCAGCGCAAAGAGTTTCTCGATGAAGATGAAGATCAGCGACGAGCCCAGCAGGTCGAGGATGAACCAGTCGAGCCCGATGTACGGCGTGTTGTCCGCGAAGTCGTGCACCGGCACCTTGTGCCCGCCGAGCAGCGCCGACGCCACCACCAGCAGGAACGCCGCCGACGAGAGCCAGCGCGAGCGGTTGAAGATGATGTTGACCAGCGACAGCCCACCCGAAATGACCAGCGCCGCCAGCAGGATGTAGCGCATCACGTCGACGTTGTAGCTCTTGCGCAGCTCGGGCGTGGTGAGGTACTGCGGAAAGTGGAAGGCCAGTACGCCGAGGAAGCACAGGATGGCCAGGCTCAGTGCGATGGTGCCTGTGACCAGCCCTTGGCCACGGCGCAGTTCGCCGTGGTTATGGGTGAATTCGTTGAGTTTGTCGATGTCCAGCATGCCCGCCTCTCTCGCTTGTACTTTGTGTTGGAGCGCGATTTTAGAGGCGGCTGTAGGAAAAATCTCACCTGGGCCGCACAGCCCTGCGGCGCAGCAGCGCGGCCGAGCCCAGCGCCACGGCCATCACGAGCAGCGACACGACGGTGGTCACCGTGCCCAGCGCATAGATCGACGGCGTGGTGACGGTCGAGGTCAGGCCCTGCAGCTCGAGCGGCAGCGTGTTGACGTCGCCGATGGCCTGCGAGGTGCGGGCGATCTCGTCCCACGACAGCGTGAAGCCGAACATGCCGATGCCCACGATCGACGGGCCGATCAGCGGCAGCACCACGAAGCGGAAGGTCTGCCACGGCGTGGCACCGAGGTCGCGCGCGGCTTCCTCATAGGCGGGGTTGAAGCGGTTGAACACCGCGAACATGATGAGCAGGCCGAAGGGCAGCGTCCAGGTCAGGTGCGCGCCGAGGGCGGAACTGAACAGGCCCAGCGCGGTGCCGTAGCCTTCGAGCAGCGTGGTCGCGTCCATCGCCGTCAGCACGCTCTTGATGCCCGTGTCGATCAGCCGGAACTGCAGGCCGATGCCGAGCGAGATGATGATCGACGGCATGATGAGGCTGGCCACCGTGACGAAGAACAGGGCGTTGCTGCCCGCGAGCTTCTTGCGGAACGCCAGGCCTGCCAGCACCGACAGCACGACAGTGAAGGCCATCACCACCGCGCCCAGCGCCAGCGAGCGCCTGAAGGCCGCGCCGATGTCCACTGTGCCCAGCCCTTCAGCCAGCTTGTAGAACCAGTGCAGCGAGACGCCGCGCAACGGGAAGGTGAGACCGCCCTCGGGGCCCTGGAAGCTGAGCACGAAGATCGTGATCATCGGGCCGTAGAGGAACAGCACGAACAGGGCGAAGACCGTGGCGAGAGGCCAGAAGCCGGGGCTGCGTTGTTCGCCTATGCGTTGGCTCATTTGTATTTTTCCTTCAGGGCGTGAGCGCGCCCCGAACGACGCACCCCAAACAGAACGGAAGAATCCAGGTTCACCCTAGAGCTCCTTTCGAATGTCGACCAGCCGTGTCAGCCCCCAGATGATCATCAGCACGACAGCCAGCAGGATCATCGCGTTGGCCGCAGCCAGCGGAAACTGCAGGTACGAGGTCTGCACCTGGATGATCTTGCCGATGGAGGCGATCTGCTGGCCGCCCATCACGCCGATGGTGACGAAGTCGCCCATCACGATGGTGATGACGAAGATCGACCCGATCAGGATGCCGGTGCGCGACAGCGGCACCACCACGTTCCACAGCGTCTGCCAGCCCGAGGCGCCCGCATCGCTGGCTGCTTCGAGCAACGAGCGGTCGATGCGCATCATGCTGTTGAAGATCGGCACGATCATGAACATCGTGTAGAGGTGCACGAAGGCCAGCACCACCGAGAAATCGGAGAACAGCAGCCACTCCACAGGCTGGTTCACGAGGCCCAGGCCCATGAGCGCCTGGTTGACCAGCCCGTTGCGCCCCAAGAGCGGCACCCACGAGATCATGCGGATCACGTTCGAAGTCCAGAAGGGCACCGTGCACAGCACGAACAGCACCGTCTGCATGGTCGACGAGCGCACGTGGAACGCCAGGAAGTACGCAACCGAAAAGCCGATCAGCAGTGTGATGCCCCACACCAGCACGCAGAACTTGAACGTGCTCAGGTAGGTGTTGAGCGTGACGCACAGGTCGCCGTTGTCGGTGAGGCGCGAGCAACCCTCGAACAGGCTCAGGTAGTTGCGCAGCGTGACCGCAGGGATCAGCTCGTATTCGTTGAAGTTCCACAGGCTGACCATCGCGACCAGCGCCAGCGGAACCAGGAAGAACAGCAGGAACACCAGCGCGAACGGCGCCGCCTGCCACCATGCTTTCACAGCATGGATGGGCGTGGTGGCGACGGACGCGCTGGTCGAGGGGGCGCTCACAAGCTCAGGTCGAAGGTCAGGCCGCGACGAACTCGTTCCACTTGCGGACCATGTACTCGTTCTCGTCCATCACGGCGTTCCAGCAGGCGATGCCGCCCATGCGCTGTTCGTAGCTGCCGCCGTCGCGCACCGAGCCTGCCTTGGCGATCACGTCGCCCTGCGGGCTCTTGATGTCCTGCGCGGCGGGCTTGCCTTCCATCCAGTAGGCCCACTCGTAGGCTTCCATCTTGGTCTTGGCGGTGTCGAGCACGGCGCTGTAGTAGCCCTGGCGGTTGAGGTACGCACCGGCCCAGCCGTCGAGGAACCAGTTGATGAACTCATAGGCGCCATCGAGCTTCTTGCCCGAGAGCGTGGCCGGCAGGCCGAAGCCCGAGGCCCAGGCGCGATAGCCTTCCTTGAGCGGCTGGAAGGTGCAGTCGATGCCCTTGCTGCGCACGGCCGTGACGGCGGGCGACCACATCGACTGGATCACGACCTCGCCCGAGGCCATGAGGTTCACCGACTCGTTGAAGTCTTTCCACAGCGCGCGGAACTGGCCGGCCTTCTTGGCTTCGATCAGGGTCTTGATCGTCAGGTCGATCTCGGCCTTGGTCATGTTGCCCTTGTCGGCGTACTTGTGGATGCCCTTGGCCTCCACCACCATCGCGGCGTCCATGATGCCGATCGACGGAATGTTCAGGATCGCGGTCTTGCCCTTGAACTCGGGGTTCAGCAGCTCGGCCCACGAAGAGATCGGACGCTTGATCAGGTCGGGCCGGATGCCCAGGGTGTCGGCGTTGTAGGTGGTCGGGATCAGCGACATGAACTGCGTGGCCGACTTCGCGAAGACCTTGCTCTTCTCGCCCTCGAGATAGATCACCTTGACCGGCGCCGTGCCCTGGCTGCCGACCTTCTTGCCCGCAACTTCGCCCTTGGTGAAGAGCGAGGTGATCTTGTCGGCGTTCTTCACGCGCTTGGTGTCGATGCCCTTCAGGTTGCCGGTCGGCACGATCTTCTTGAGCGAGAAGAACTCGGTATCGATCAGGTCGAAGCTGTTGGGGGCGGTCACGGCGCGCTTGGTCACGTCGTCGGTGGTCACGGCCACGTACTGGATCTCGATGCCGGTGTCGGCTTTGAATTTTTCGGCAATCGCCTTGTCCTGGTTCACCGCGGTGCCGAGGTAGCGCAGCACGATCTTTTCCTGCGCATGCACGAAGGGCGCGATGCCCGTGGCCAGGATGCCGGCCGTGCCTTGCAGGAGGGTGCGGCGCTTGACGCCGTTGGACGAGTCGATGGAATCGGTCATGGCTGAGTCTCCAGAGAAAAAAGTGGAAAGAAACGAACGCAGGAAAAAGGGAAGCAGGTTGCGGATGCGCTCACAGGGTCATTGCGAGCGCGGCCGTGTCGTCGCGCTGGCGAGCCCCGGCGTTGGCGGGCGCCGAAGCCCGCTCGCCCGGTGGCTTGACGCCGGGGCCGAGCACGCGCGCGTCGGCTTCGGCCCATGAGAGGCGCACCGCCTCGCCGTGCGCATAGGGGCGCGCGAGGAAAGCGGCTTCGCCGAGCAGCACAGAGACGTTCTGGCGCCCGGCGGCAGCGCCTTCGAGCGCCAGGCCGAGCAGCACGTAGGTGCCCTGGTATTCGACGTCGGTAACGGTGGCGGCAAGGGCAGTGCCAGCCGCGTCGCCCTCCGAAGCCGCGGCGATCCGCATGCGGTCGTTGCGCACCGCGATCGGGCCGGCTGGCGTGTCGAACACGTTGTGGCCGCCCATGAAGCGCGCCACGAACTCGCTCGCCGGGTGGTTGTAGACCGCGTGCGGCGAGCCGACCTGCTCGATCACCCCGTGGTTCATCACCACCATGGTGTCGGCCAGCGCCATCGCCTCTTCCTGCGAGTGCGTCACGTGCACGAAGGTCAGGCCCAGTTCCTTCTGCCAGCGTCGCAGCTCGGCGCGCATCTGGATGCGCAGGAAGGGGTCGAGCGCCGACAGCGGCTCGTCGAGCAGCAGCACGCGCGGCTCGGTGATGAGTGCTCGCGCCAGCGCCACGCGCTGCTGCTGGCCGCCAGAAAGCTCACCGGGCTTGCGGTTGGCCAGGTGGCCCATCGCGACGCGTTCGAGCAGGTCGTTGGCGCGCTTGTGGCGCTCGGCCTTGCCGACGCCCTTCATCTTGAGGCTGAAGGCCACGTTGTCGGTGGCCGAGAGGTGCGGGAACAGGGCGAAGCTCTGGAACATCATCGCCGTGCCGCGCGCTGCCGCGGGCAGGTCGGTGATGTTGCGGTTGTCCAGCAGGATGTCGCCGCTGGTGACGGACTCGTGGCCCGCGATCATGCGCAGCGTGGTGCTCTTGCCGCAGCCCGACGGGCCGAGCAGGCAGCAGTAGCTGCCGCTGGCAATGCGCAGGTCTATCTGGTCGACGGCGGCCGGTGTGCCGGGGGCATAGCGCTTGGTGAGCGCGACGATCTCGACTGCGGCGGGTTCGGGCGTGGCGACGGCATTCATTGCCGATGGCTCAGCACGATCCATGCCACGTTGTGGTGCGCGGCGCCCGTGCCGCTCGTGCTGTCCTCGCCCTGGTCAGGTGCCGATCAGGTACCGAACTTGTCCGCGTCCACCGGTACCTCGGCGGCTGCCAGTCCGCGCAGCACGTCGCCCACCACGATCACAGCCGGGCTGGCCAGCCCGGCCTCGGCGATGCCGTTCTGCAGGTTGCCCAGCGTGGTCGCGATGTGCCGCTGGTGCGGCAGGCTCGCATGCTGGATGACGGCCACCGGCGTGTCGCCCGGCAGGCCTTGCAGCAGTTCGCGTTCGATGTGCCCGGCGCCCGACACGCCCATGTAGATAACGAGCGTGAGCCGCGCGTTGTACGCCGTCGCGGCCAGCGCGCGCCAGTCGGTCGGGTCCTCGGCTGCGCCGGCCCCTGTCTTGGCATGGCCGGTGACGAACACCACGCCCTGCGCATGGTCGCGGTGCGTGAGCGGCACGCCCAGCGCGGTCACGGCCGCCAGGCCGGCGGTGATGCCGTTGACCACAGTGCATTCGATGCCGGCTTCGCGCAGGTGCTCCACTTCTTCGCCGCCGCGGCCGAAGATGAACGGGTCGCCGCCCTTGAGGCGGACCACGGTCTCGCCTTCGCGCACCGCGGTGATCATCAGCCGCTCGATGAATGCCTGCGGCGTGCTCTTGCAGCCGCCGCGCTTGCCCACGTGCACGATGCGCGCTCCGGGGCGGGCGTAGGCCTGCACGATCTCGTCGTTCACGAGGTCGTCGACCAGCAGCACCGTCGCGGCCTGGATTGCCTTCACGGCCTTGACGGTCAGCAGCTCCGGGTCGCCGGGGCCGGCGCCCACCAGCGTGCAGCGGCCGGTGATGAGGGAGGTGGGGGTGTCGTTGTTCATGCGTGGGATGCCAGTTGCGTGATGTGCCTGACTTGCGCCGCAATGGCTTCGGGCACGGGAAGCTCGCCGGCCAGCACGCGGCGCATGTAGTCGGCGGTGGTGGCGACGTCGATTTCCTTCGGCAGGCCCGGCACTTCGGCGGTGGTGCCGGCCTGCTGCGCCTGCAGTTCGGTGCGCACGCCGCGCACGAAGCCGTCGATCTGCGCGGTGCGGCGCGGGTCGGACACCACTTCGCCTTCGAGGCCGCGCGAGAGCAGGGCGGTCATGCCCGTGAGTTCGAAGGTCTCGCCCATGGTGCGGGCGTATTCGGGGTGTGTGTAGCTGGCCACCACCACGCAGGGGCCGGCGGTGGGCTGCATCAGCTTCACTACGCTGTGGCCCGGGTTGCGCAGGCCGACCACGCGGCGCACATCGAGGAGGCGCTTGAGCGCGGGGTTCAGCAGTTCGGTGGGCGCAAAGGCCGCTTCGCCGTTGGCGATGGGGCGGATGGCGGTCATGGGCGGAACATCGAGCGCCGAGAGCACGTTCGACGCCAGCACGCGCGAGGTTTCGCTCGCACTGCCGTGCACCAGCACCGGCAGGCCTTCGCGCGCCAGCAGCAGCGCCAGCAGCGGCGTGAGCACCGGCAGCTTGCGCGCGCCGTTGTAGCTGGGCAGCACGACCAGCGCCCGGTCGCCCGCCGGAATGCGGTTCAGCCGCGCATGGGTGGCATCGAGAAAACCGGCCATTTCCTCAGGCGTTTCGCCCTTGATGCGCATGGCCAGGCAGAAGCCGCCGATTTCGAGGTCGGTGACGGTGCCGTCCAGCACCTGGCCGAACAGGTCGGTGGCCTGTTCACGCGTGAGCGGCTTGGCGCCTCGCGCGCCGCGGCCGATTTCCTTGATGTATTGGCTGATTCCCATGGGTAGGCGGATTGTCCTGCAACGCTTATGCCGGAATGTCATTCGGCTTATGCACAGGGCTGTCATGGGGCTTCCACCATCGCTTCGGCCGGCGTAGCCCGCACCATGCGCCTGAGCTCCGGAATGCACGAGCCGCAGTTGGTGCCGCACTTCAGCGCGCCCTGCAGCTTGGCCAGCCGCTCGTCGGCGGTGCCGGTGCAGCGGCCCAGTTCGGTCTGGATCGCCACGTCCGCCACGTTGAAGCAGGTGCACACCGTCTTGCCGCGCGACTGCACCGCCACCGGCGCTTTCGAGCCCGGCGACAGCAGCAGGCGGCCGTAGCTTTGCGCCGGCAGTTCCTCGCGCAGCAGCGTGGAGATCCAGGTTTCGGCGCTGGTGTCGCCGCCCAGCAGGAAGGCTTCGAGGCCCGCGCTGCCGTCGGCACGGCGCACCAGCCGGGCCGAGCGGCGCTGGCCCCGGCGGCGGTCGGCGTAGCGCAGGGTATCGGCGGTCTGCAGGCCGAGCAGGGCTTCGATCTTCTCGACCAGCGCGTCGTCGGGTGCGTCGTGCGCGGCGGCGCGAAAGAGCAGGCCGCTGCGTTCGGCGCCCTGCGTGTTGCCGGCAAACGGCACGCAGGTCGCAAAAGGAAACAGCGCCATCATCGGCTGCAGCGCGCGGTGCGCGGCCAGCGCGTCGCCATCGGGCAGCCAGGCCATGGCCAGCAGCGACCACGGCAGCTCGGCCTTGAGGATCTTCACCGGCGTGTGCTTCAGCTCGGGCTGCTTCGAGGTCGGACAGTAGGCCGGCGTGGTCAGCGCGTTGATGCCCGCGAGCCGTGTGCCGTTCGACGAGCAGCCGCTCAGGTACTCCTCGCCCCAGTGCATGGCGACGAACGCCTGGCTCAGCCCCACCTCGGCGCTGGCGCGCGCGGGCAGCATGATCGAGCCGCGCCTGGAGGTCAGGTGCACCAGGTCGCCTTCGCGGATCTGGCGGCGCGCCATGTCCTGCGCGTTCATCTGCACCACCGGCTCAGACACATGGCCGAACAGGCGCCCGACGGTGCCGGTGCGGCTCATTCCGTGCCACTGGTCGCGCAGGCGGCCGGTGTTCAGCGAGAAAGGGTAGCGGGCCTCGCGGGCTTCGGCCACCGGCTTGTAGGCCGTGTCGACGAAGCGGGCGCGGCCATCGGTCGTGGGGAACACGCCGTCTTCGTAGAGGCGCACGCGGCCGGTGCTTTCGCCTTCCTTCAGCGGCCACTGCTGCGGGCCGGTGGTTTCCAGCATCACGTAGCTCAGGCCGGTGATGTCGAGGTCGCGCCCGCGCGTGGACTCGCGATGCTCGTTCCAGACCGATTCGGCGGTCTCGTACGGAAACAGCGTGAACGCGCGACCCAGCTGCCTTTCGAGCCGGTGCGCGAAGGCCACGGCTATCGACCAGTCGTTGCGCGCCTCGCCGGGCGCCGGCACGGCCGGGCGCACGCGCGAGATGCGGCGCTCGCTGTTGGTCACGGTGCCTTCCTTCTCGCCCCAGGTGGTGGCTGGCAGCAGCAGGTCGGCAAAGGCGCAGGTGGCGGTAGTGGCAAAGGCTTCCTGCACCACGACGAACTCGGCGCGTTCCAGCGCGCGGCGCACCGTGGCCTGGTCGGGCATCGACTGCGCCGGGTTGGTGCAGGCGATCCACAGCGCGCGGATCTCGCCGTCGGCCGCGGCCTGGAACATCTCTACGGCCGTCTTGCCCGGCTTCTCGGGCACCGAGGGCACGCCCCACAGCGCGGCCACTTCGGCGCGGTGATCGGGGTTCGCCAGGTCGCGGTGCGCGCTCAGCAGGTTGGCGAGGCCGCCGACTTCGCGCCCGCCCATTGCATTGGGCTGGCCGGTCAGCGAGAACGGACCCGCGCCGGCGCGGCCGATCTGCGCGGTCGCCAGGTGCAGGTTGATGAGCGCAGCGTTCTTCGCCGTGCCGCTCGACGACTGGTTCAGGCCCTGGCAGTACAGGCTCAGCGTGGCGGGCGAGGTGGCGAACAGCCGCGCCGCCTCGAGCAGGTCTTCCTTCGGGATGCCGCACACCTGCGCGACCTTGTCCGGCGTGCACTCGCGCACCGTCGCCTTCAATGCGTCGAAGCCGTTGGTGTGCGCCGCGATGTACTTCGCGTCGATCCAGCCTTCCCACAGCATCAGGTGCAGCATGCCGTTGAACAGCATCACGTCGGTGCCGGGCTGGATGGGCAGGAACAGGTCGGCGATCTCGACCGTGTCGGTGCGGCGCGGGTCGGCCACGATGATCTTCAGCGCCGGGTTCGCGGCCTTCGCGTCCTCGATGCGGCGAAAAAGAATGGGGTGCGCCCACGCCGTGTTGCTGCCCACGATGAACAGGCAGTCGGCGTGCTTCAGGTCGTCGTAGCAGGCCGGCGGCGCGTCGGCGCCCAGCGTCTGCTTGTAGCCGGCCACGGCGCTGCTCATGCACAGGCGCGAGTTGGTGTCGACGTTGTTGGTGCCGATCAGGCCCTTGGCGAGCTTGTTGAAGACGTAGTAGTCCTCGGTGAGCAACTGGCCGGACACATAGAAGCCGACCGAGTCCGGGCCGTGGTCGCGGATCACCTGCGCGAACTTGCCGGCGGCGTTGTCGAGCGCGGTGTCCCACGTCACCGCGGTGGGCGCTTCTGCGCGCGCGAGGCGTTGCATGGGCTGCAGCAGCCGCGTCTGCCGCGTGACCGTGGCGCTGGCCGTGAGGTGCAGCGTCGAGCCCTTGGTGCACAGCCGGCCGAAGTTCGCCGGGTGGTCAGGGTCGCCGCGCACGCCGGTGATTTCGCTGCCCTGCGATTCGATGATGACGCCGCAACCGACGCCGCAGTAGGGGCAGGTGGAGCGGGTCTCAAGCGTCATGGGTTATTCCAGCGGCAGAACCGTCAGCACCGCGAACGGCTTCGGGCCGGCGACCGGGCGTTCCAGGTCGATGGCGTGCGTGGCCAGTTCGCCCGCGTCCAGGTGCACCACGCCGTCTTCCACCTTCACGGCGAACTTCGGCGTGCAGCCTTCGTCGGGCGACCTGGCGCAGCCGTCGTCCAGCCCGATGGCCCAGTTGTGCAGCGGGCAGGCCACGCTGGTGCCGAACACGATGCCCTGGCTCAGCGGGCCACCCTTGTGCGGGCAGCGGTCGAGCAGCGCGAACACCTCGTTCTCGGCGTTGCGGAACACGGCAACGTCCACGCCGGCAGGCCGCGCCACGCGGCGGGCGCCGAGCACGGGGATGTCGTCGATGCGGCAGATGACTTTCCAATCGCTCATGGTGTCTCCTTTCAGGCGGTCTGGTGGGTGTCGATCGGCGCCGTCAGCGGCGTGAACTGCCGCACATCGACCGAAGCCTGCGCTGACTCGAACCACGGATCGGGCTCGCCGTCGAGCGCGAACTGCAGGCGTTCCCACAGCGCCTTGCGGCCTTCGGCGTCGTCGAGGATCTTCTTCTTCACGTAGTCCAGCCCCACGCGGCCGATGTAGTGCACCGTGCGCTCCAGGTACCAGCCCTCTTCGCGGTACAGCTGCAGGAAGGCGCCCGAGTACTCCATCACTTCCTCGGCCGTCTTCACCTTCACGAGGAACTGCGCAACCTCGGTCTTGATGCCGCCGTTGCCGCCCACGTAGAGTTCCCAGCCCGAGTCGACGCCGATCACGCCCACGTCCTTGATGCCGGCTTCCGCACAGTTGCGCGGGCAGCCCGACACCGCCAGCTTGACCTTGTGCGGCGAGTACATGGCCCACAGGGCGCGTTCCAGGTCCTTGCCCATCTGCGTGGAGTCTTGCGTGCCGAAGCGGCACCACTCGCTGCCCACGCAGGTCTTCACCGTGCGCAGCGACTTGGCGTAGGCAAAGCCGCTGGGCATGCCGATGTCCTTCCAGACGTTTTCCAGGTCTTCCTTCTTCACGCCCAGCAGGTCGATGCGCTGGCCGCCCGTGACCTTGACGGTCGGAATCTTGTACTTGTCGGCTGCGTCGGCAATGCGGCGCAGTTCGTCGGGCGTGGTGTGGCCGCCCCACATGCGCGGAATGACGGAGTAGGTGCCGTCCTTCTGGATGTTGGCGTGGCTGCGCTCGTTGATGAAGCGGCTCTGCGGATCGTCCTTGGCCTCCTTCGGCCAGGTGCTGATCAGGTAGTAGTTGATGGCCGGGCGGCAGGTGGCGCAGCCGTTGGGCGTGCGCCAGCCGAGGTTGCGATACACCTCGTCGTGCGTCAGGTAGTGCTCCTTGCGGATCGCGTCGCGCACGTCCTGGTGGCTCGCGTCGGTGCAGCCGCACACGGCCTTCTTCTTGGGCGTGGCCGAGTAGTCGCCGCCGGCGGTGAACATCAAAATCTGCTCGACCAGCCCGGTGCACGAGCCGCAGCTGGCACTGGCCTTGGTGTGCTTCTTCACCTCGTCGAGCGTGAACAGGCCCTTTTCCTTGATGGCCTTGCAGATGGTGCCCTTGCTCACGCCGTTGCAGCCGCAGACCTCGGCGTCGTCGGGCATGGTCGCGGCCTTGTTGTGGCCCTCGTGGCCGGTGTCGCCGATGTTCGATTCGCCGAACATGAGCTTGTCGCGGATGTCGTGCACGCTGCGGCCGTCGCGCAGCAGCTTGAAGTACCAGCTGCCGTCCACCGTGTCGCCGTAGAGGCAGGCGCCCACCAGCTTGTCGTCCTTGATCACCAGCTTCTTGTAGACGCCGCCGAAGGGGTCGCTCATGACGATCTCTTCAGTGCCTTCGCCGCCCATGAACTCGCCGGCCGAGAACAGGTCGATGCCCGTCACCTTCAGCTTGGTGGAGGTGAGCGAGCCCAGGTAGCGGCCGATGCCGAATTGCGCCAGGTGGTTGGCCGCCACCTTGGCCTGCTCGAACAGCGGCGCGACCAGGCCGTAGGCAATGCCGCGGTGCGCCGCGCACTCGCCCACCGAGTAGATGCGTGCATCGGTCACGGTCTGCATGGTGTCGGTGACGACGATGCCGCGGTTGCAGTGCAGGCGCATCTTCTCGGCCAGCTCCACGTTGGGGCGGATGCCTACGGCCATCACCACCAGGTCGGCCGCCACCTCGGTGCCGTCCTTGAAGCGGATGGTCTTGACGCGGCCGCCCTTGCCGTCGTCGCTGTCGCCGACGAGGTCTTGCGTCTGCGCACCGATCCGGAACTTCAGGCCCCGGTCTTCCAGCGACTTCTGCAGCAGCTTGCCCGCCATGTCGTCGAGCTGGCGCTCCATCAGCCAGGGCATCACGTGCACCACAGTCACGTTCATGCCGCGCAGCATCAGGCCGTTGGCGGCTTCGAGGCCCAGCAGGCCGCCGCCGATGACCACCGCGTTCTTGTGCGTGCGCGCGGTCTCGATCATGTAGTCGGTGTCGGCGATGTCGCGGTAGGCGATCACGCCCTTCAGGTCCTTGCCGGGCACCGGCAGCATGAAGGGGTTGGAGCCGGTGCACATCAGCAGGCGGTCGTAAGCGGCCTCGGTGACATCGCCTTGCGAATCCACGGCGCGCACGACGCGCTTGACGCGGTCGACTTCCACCACCTTCTTGCCGGCGTGCAGCGTGATGTTGTTGTCCGTGTACCACTCCCAGCTGTTGAGCACGATCTCGTCGACCGTCTGCTCGCCCGCCAGCACCGGCGACAGCAGGATGCGGTTGTAGTTGGGATGCGGCTCCGCGCCGAAGACGGTGATGTCGTACAGCTCGGGCGCGATCTTCAGCAGCTCTTCGAGCGTGCGCACGCCGGCCATGCCGTTGCCGACCATTACGAGTTTCATTTTCTTCATGGGGCTGGACCTTTCAGGGAAATCAAGCAAAGGAGCGCCCGCGGCGCGCGTTCAGAATCGCGCCATGAGCTTTGAAGTGGACATCGGCTACAGCAGCCAGCGCGGACCGCGCGAGCTGAACGAAGACTTCGCCGGTGCAGTGCATGCGCCGCCGGGCGACGAGGCCCGCGGCCTCATCGCAGCCATTGCCGATGGGGTGTCGAGCGGCGGGCACGGCCGCGAGGCGGCGCAGACCACGGTGATGGGCCTGCTGGCCGACTACTTCGCCACGCCCGCCACCTGGGAGCCGACCGCCGCGCTCGACCGGCTGATCGGCGCGCAGAACGGCTGGCTGGCCGACCACAACCGCCGGCGCCAGAGCAAGCAGGACGGCGGCACGGCGCTCACCACGCTCACCGCACTGGTGCTGCACGGCCAGAGCTACACGCTGGCGCACGTGGGCGACACGCGCGCCTGGCGCGTGCGCGCCGGCGGCGGGCCGGCCGTGCCGCTCACGCAGGACCACGCCTTCGACCACCCCGACATGCGCAGCCGGCTCACGCGCGCCATCGGCCTCGACGACCAGGTGCGCGTCGACTACGCCCAGGGCGACGTGCGCGTGGGCGACTGCTTCGTGCTGAGCTCCGACGGCGTGCACGGCGTGCTCAAGCCGCAGAAGGTGGCCGCGCTGGCCCTGCAGGGCGATGCCGAAGCGGCCAGCGAGGCGCTGGTGCACGCGGCGCTCGACGCCGGCACGCGCGACAACGCGACCGCGCTGGTCATCCGCGTGG
This sequence comes from Variovorax sp. OV084, assembly GCF_900111625.1. Lineage (NCBI taxonomy): Bacteria > Pseudomonadati > Pseudomonadota > Betaproteobacteria > Burkholderiales > Comamonadaceae > Variovorax > Variovorax sp. OV084. Next base: position 65,403 of record NZ_FOII01000014.1, read on the forward strand.
TGGGGCTCGATGCGCGCCAGCTCGACGACGAGCTCGGCGACGGCCGCCGGCTCGCACCGCCGCCCGCGCTGAAGGTGGGCGACGTGCTCGACGGCTACGCCATCACCGCGCTGGTGGCCGACACCGGCGTGCACCTGCTGTACCAGGCGCGGCATCCGCAGACGCGCGAGCTGGTCGCGCTGAAGACGCTGCATCCCTCGCGTGCCGGCGATCCGCAGGAACGCGCGATGCTGGCGCACGAGGCGTGGCTGGGGCTGCGCGTCGGAGGTATTGGAGGCGGCGGTTTCGTTCGTGTGCACGAGCGCGCCGAGAACGCGAGCGCGCTGTACATCGTGTTCGACTGGCATGGCGGGCGCACGCTGGAGCAGTTGCGCAAGGCGAACGCGCGCGGTGCGGTGGCCGAGGTGGTGACCGCCGGCGTCGAGCTGAGCCGTGCGCTCGGCCGGCTGCACCGGCAGGGCGTGATCCATCGCGACATCAAGCCCGGCAACCTGCACCTGGGCGACGACGGGCGCTGGCGCATCATCGACCTCGGCGTAGCCCTGTCCGGAAGAGAAGGCACGGCCCAGCGCGAGCTGCATGCCGGCACGCCCAGCTACATCAACCCCGAGCAGTGGGAGGAGGGCGGCACCGCCGACGCGGCCAGCGACCTGTTCGCGCTCGGCGTCACGCTGTACCAGTGGCTCACCGGCCATTTGCCCTACGGCGAAATCGAGCCCTACCAGGTGGCGCGCTACCGGCGCGATCCGGTCGCGCTCTCGCGCATCCGCCCCGACGTGCCGATCTGGCTCGATCACCTGGTGCGCAAGGCTGTCGCCCGCGATCCGCGCGAGCGCTTCGAAACCGCCGAGGAGCTGCTGCTCGCGCTGGAGCGCGGCGCCTCCCGCCCTGTGAACGCGCCCGCCGCCACGCCGCTGATCCGCCGCGACCCGCTCGCGCTCTACCAGCTCGCGCTCGGCGTGTCGGTCCTGTTCAACGTGCTGCTCATCGTGTGGCTGCTGTTCTTGCCACGTTGAGCGGAAGACGGCGGGGCGTGTCATGAGCGTGCCGTCTTTCGAATGTGGGGGGCAGCTGCGTGCGGCGTCGTGACGCGCGCACGGCCGCCCTTTTCGGCCCAGGTGCGCGTCCAGCGGATCTGCATCACGCGCATCACGCCCAGCATCACCAGCGACAGCGCCGCGAAGAACACGAAGCCCCAGATATAGCTGCCCAGGTATTGCTTCGACAGGCCCATGGCGTTGGGCACGAGGCCACCGCCCAGTGCGCCGATCTCGCCGATCATCGAGCCGGCCACCGCCGTGCTCGTAGGCCAGCGCAGCGGCACCAGCTGGAACAGCGCGCCGTTGCCCGCGCCCAGTGCGGCGAAGCAGACGATCAGCACCAGCGTGGTGACGGCCAGCGAGCCTGAAGAGAAGCCCACCAGCACGAGGCTCACGGCCACCACCAGCAGCACCACCGTCAGCGTGTTCACGCCGCCCCAGCGGTCGGAGATCCAGCCGCCCACGACGCGCACGGCCGCGCCCATGAAGGCCGCGAGCATGGTCAGCTGGCCGGCCTGCACCTTGCTCACGCCGAACTGGTCGTAGTAGTACGAGGGCAGGAAGGTCGTGAGGCCGATGAAGCCGCCGAAGGTCACGCCGTAGATCAGGCTGAACACCCAGCCGTCTTTCTCGAACAGGCAGGCAATGTGCTCGCGGAAGCTCGAATGGGCGTTCACGTCCGGCGGCTCCTTGGCGAACACCACCATCACGACCATCGGAATGAGGATGGCGACGGCGGCCACACCGTACACCGCCTGCCAGCCCAGCCAGTTCGCCAGCGGCGGCGCCACCAGCACCGACACCGCCGTGCCCACGTTGCCCGCGCCCACAAGGCCCATGGCCAGGCCCTTGTGCTGCGGCGGGAACCAGCCCGAGCCCAGTGACAGCGCCACGCCGAAGCTCGCGCCAGCGATGCCCAGCAGCACGCCCATGGCGAGCAGGTCGTTGAAGCTCTTGACGAAGAAGAAGCCGAACAGCATCGCCACCGCGATCAGCGCCATCTCGACCAGCGTGGCCTTCTTGCGGCCGATGTACTGCGAGAGGATGCCCAGCGGAAAGCGCATCAGCGCGCCCGCGATGATCGGCACCGACAGCATCAGGCCCTTCTGGGCGGGCGAGAGATTGAAGGTTTCGCCGATGAAGGGCGCCATGGCGCCGTTGAGCACCCAGATGCAGCAGGAAAACGAGAAGTACAGGAAGGCCGCGAACAGTGTCGGGCTGTGGCCTGATTGCAAGAAATTCCTGAAGCTGGACATGGCGTTCAAAGATGCGAAAAGCCGCGGCGCGACCCTGGAGAGGTCGTGTCGACGGACGGGGTTGGGGTCGGAATGCCGGCAGCGGACGCTGTCGGCGTGGGGGTGTGCACGGCGTGTGAATTGCCGGGCCGGCTGCAGGAGCCTGCAGCCTCATCACCAAAGCGGTGCTTCGTTACACCGCGCTCCGTTTCATGCAAGAGGCGTGCCTGCGAGTTCGCGCGGGCGTGGCCTATGCTCGCGGTGCGTTCCCACACCGCTTCCCCAAGATGTCCCTTCTCGTTGTCCTGCCCGATGAACCCGCCGGCCTTGTGTTGCCCGAGGCGCTTGCGCGGGCGCTGTCCGGCGCCGGTCTCGACGTGCTCGGCTGCGTGGATTGCGGCAGCTTCGCGCGGCAGGTCGAGGCGCTGGCCCCCCGGCAGGCCTTGATCTGCCTGCCTTTGCCCACGCCCGCGCTGCTCGACGCATTGCGCACGTGGGCCGGCCTGCCACCGTGTGCGTTGAGCCTTGTCAGCGCGCCGTTGAGCGGTGCTCAACATGAAGAACTGGTCGCGCTCGGCGTGCACGCATGGATGCAGGCCGATGCCATTGATGCCGAATCGCTCGCCGCATTGGCCGCCCGCGCCCAGTCGCGCTGGCAGCGCGAGGCCACTTTGCGCACCGAACTGGAGAGCTTGCGCACCCGCATGGACGAGCGCAAGTGGGTCGACCGCGCCAAGGGCCTGCTGATGTCCGCGCGCGGTATCGGCGAGGACGAGGCCTTCGGCCTGCTGCGCGGCGCTGCGATGCACGCCAACCTGCGTCTGGGCGAGGTGTCGCGCTCGGTCATCGAGGCGGCGCAGTGGGCCGACGCGATCAACCGCGCCGGGCAACTGCGCATGCTTTCGCAGCGGCTGGTGCGCGTGGCGGCGCAGTTGCTGGGCAGCATCGACGCGCAGCGGGCGCGGGTGCTGCGCACGCAGTCGGCCGAACGGGTGCAGCAGAACCTCGATCATCTGGCGGCCCTCGGGCTCGGCGCGGTTGGCGCGCAGGCGCTGGGGGATGCGCAAGCCGCGTGGAGCGGGCTGGCCACTGCCTTGACCGCACGGCCGACGGCAGCAGGGCTGGCCGACATCGACCAGCGCGCCGAAGTGCTGCTCTGCGCCGCCGAGGCCTTGACTGAGGCGCTCGAAACCTCGGGCGCGCGGCGCGCGCTGCGCATCGTCAACATCTGCGGGCGGCAGCGCATGCGTGCGCAGCGGCTGGCCAAGGACGCGCTGCTGGCCGCCGCGCTGAAAGAGAAGGCCGCGAACGCGCGGCTGGTGCCGACCATGGCCGAGTTCGAGGCCGCATTGCTCGAGCTGGAGCACGCGCCGCTCAGCACCACCGAGATCCGCGCCGCGCTGGCCAGCGCCCGCGACGAATGGCTGCGGCTGGTCGGTGGCGTGCGCACGCTCGACAGCGCCGACGGCCGCGCCACGCTGGTGCGTTCCAGCGACGCGCTGGTCGACACCTTCGAGCGCCTCACGGCGTCGTACGAGCACAGCCTGCAAGTGATCATGTCCTGACGCCGGTTGTGCTGGCGCGGGCGCAGCGTCAGGCCGCGACCTTCTCCACGTGCGCCTGGCGCGTGTAGAGGAAATCGATCACCGCCTTGCGTGCGTGCACATAGGCCGGGTCTTCGGCCAGTTCGACGCGGTTGCGCGGGCGCGGAAGGTTCACTGCGAGCACGTCGCCGATGGTGGCGGCAGGGCCGTTGGTCAGCATCACGATGCGGTCGCTCAGCAGCACTGCCTCGTCGACGTCGTGCGTCACCATGACGACGGTGCTGTGCGTCTTCTGCACGATGGCCAGCAGCTCGTCCTGCAGCTTGGCGCGGGTGAGGGCGTCGAGCGCGCCGAAGGGCTCGTCCATCAGCAGCACCTTGGGCTCCATCGACAGAGCGCGCGCAATGCCCACGCGCTGCTTCATGCCGCCGGAGATTTCGCCGGGCCGCTTCTGCGCGGCGGGCGTGAGGCCCACCAGCGCCAGCGCCGCATCGGTGCGCGCGCGCAGCTGCGCCTTGTTTTCGGTGGCTGCGAACACGCGCTCGACCGCGAGGTACACGTTCTCGAAGCAGGTGAGCCAGGGCAGCAGAGAGTGGTTCTGGAACACCACCGCGCGCTCGGGGCCGGGGCCCTTGATTTCCTTGTTGGCGCACAGCAGCGAACCCTCGGTGGGCGTGGTGAGCCCGGCAATCAGGTTCAGCAGCGTCGACTTGCCGCAGCCCGAGTGGCCGATGAGCGTGATGAACTCGCCCTTGGCCACGTTCAGGTTCACGTCGCGCAGCGCGACGAAGCGGCCCTTGGGCGTCTTGAACGCCTGCTCGACCCCGTGGATCTCGATGTACTTGCTGTCGTCGATCATGACTTCACCTCTTCGAACGTGAACGCGGTTGCGAGCTTGATGAGCGCGAACTCCAGCACCAGGCCGACGATGCCGATCACGAAGATCGCGATGATGATGTTGGCGACGTTGAGGTTGTTCCACTCGTCCCACACCCAGAAGCCGATGCCGACGCCGCCGGTGAGCATCTCGGCCGCCACGATCACCAGCCACGCAGTGCCCACGGCCAGGCGCACGCCGGTCAGCATGTAGGGCAGCACGGCGGGGAACAGGATCTTGGTGAGGATCTTCCATTCGCTGAGGTTCAGCACCTTGGCCACGTTCATGTAGTCGCTGGGCACGCGCTGCACGCCCACGGCGGTGTTGATGACCATCGGCCAGATCGAGCAGATGAAGATGGTCCAGATGGCCGCCGGGTTGGCGCCCTTGAACACCAAGAGGCCGATGGGCAGCCAGGCCAGCGGCGACACCGGGCGCAGCAGGCTGATCAGCGGGTTGAACATGCGCGCGAGAAATTCGAAGCGCCCGATCGCGAAGCCGGCCGGAATGCCGACCAGCGCCGCCAGCCCGAAGCCCAGCGCCACGCGCTGCAGCGACGAGAGCACGTTCCAGCCCACGCCCTGGTCGTTCGGGCCCTTGCTGTAGAACGGATCGCTGAACACCGTCACGGCCTGCTGCCAGGTGGCTGCGGGCGTGGGGAAGCCGGTGGTGCTTTTCATGGCCACTACTTCCCAGATCAGCAGCAGCAGGCCGAAGCCCGCCAGCGGCGGCAGCACGCGCATCCAGAAGGCGCGCAGGTCGATGGGCGTGCGCACCCGGGGCTCGGGCGCCGGGGCGGGTGCGGGCTTGGGGGCTGCCGGCCTGGCGGCGACGGAAGGGGCCACTTGCGTCACCTGCGCGGTGGTCGCTTCGAGCGGCGAGTGAAAGACTGCGCTGACCATGTTGTTCTCCCTATGCATGAAGCTTGAACGACTCGGCGTACTTCTTCGGGTCCTTGCCGTCCCAGACCGAGCCGTCGAACAGCTTGCTGGTGCGCATCGTTTCCTTGGGCACCGGTGTCTGCGTGGCTGCGGCAGCCTGCTTGTAGATGTCGATGCGGTTGATCTCGGTGGCCACCTTCAGGTAGTCGGGGTGTTCCTTCAGCAGGCCCCAGCGCTTGTGCTGCGTGAGGAACCACATGCCGTCCGACAGGTACGGGAAGTTCACGGCGCCGCCGTTGTAGAACTTCATGTGGTTGGGGTCGTCCCAGCTCTTGCCCAGGCCGTTGGTGTAGCGGCCCAGGATGCGCTGGTTGATGGCGTCCACGCTGGTGTTGACGTAGCTCTTGTCGGCGATGGTCTCGGCCATCTTGTTCTTGTTCTGCAGGCCGGTGTCGATCCACTTGCCGGCCTCGAGGATGGCGGCGGTCACGGCGCGCGCGGTGTTCGGGTACTTCTTGGTGAACTCGGCCGTGGTGCCGAGCACCTTCTCGGGGTGGTCCTTCCAGATGTCCTGCGTGGTGATGGCCGTGATGCCGATGCCGTCCATGATCGCGCGCTGGCCCCAGGGTTCGCCCACGCAGTAGCCGTCCATGTTGCCCACGCGCATGTTGGCCACCATCTGCGGCGGCGGCACGGTGATGTTCTTCACGTCCTTGAACGGGTCGATGCCGGCGGAGGCGAGCCAGTAGTAGAGCCACATGGCGTGCGTGCCGGTGGGGAAGGTCTGCGCGAAGGTGTATTCGCGCTTCTCGCTGGCGATGAGCTTGGCGAGCGAGGCCGCATCGACCGCGCCCTTGTCCGAGAGCTTCTTCGACAGCGTGATGGCCTGGCCGTTGTTGTTGAGGGTCATGAGCACGGCCATGTCCTTCTTGGGGCCGCTGACGCCGAGGTGCACGCCGTAGACGAGGCCGTAGAGCACGTGCGCCATGTCGAGCTCGCCGTTGACCAGCTTGTCGCGCACGCCGGCCCAACTGGCTTCCTTGCTGGGCACGATCTTCACGCCGTACTTCTTGTCGATGCCGAGCACCGAGGCCATCACCACGCTGGCGCAGTCGGTCAGCGGGATGAAGCCGATCTTCACTTCTTCCTTCTCGGGCTTGTCCGAGCCCTGGGCCCAGACGGCGGCGCGCAGCGCCGGGTCGATGCCGACGGCGCCGATGGCAGCGGCTTGCAATACGCGGCGTCGGCTGAGGCGGGTTTTGAGCAGGTCGGTCATGGGGCGGGGCTCCGGTTGAAGACAAACAACAAACAAGAAAGACAAAAACGAAAAGGCGTCCGCACCGCGCAGGGGCTGCTCGAAAACGAGCCCTTGCGGGATGGGGACGCCTTTGTCCGGTTCGGTGGGAGACACCCGCCGTTGGGTGCCACCTGCCTGAAGACCCATTGAGGGGCCTACGAACTTATTGCTTGCAAGCGGTGTGCCAGCCTTCAGGTGCCATGAGCTGCTATCAAGAAAGTAGCGGGGTGCGGCCGCACAGCATGGGAGAGGGCCCGATCAGGCCGGGAAGCGCCGGATGGCACGGTTGTTGTGCACTGCACCAAGTTGAACGGTCCGGACCGCTTCAACGCGGCGGCGCGCGGTCGAGCATGGGCAGGTAGTCGGCCATTGCCAGCATCGACTCGGCCACGTCGACCAGCCGCCGTTTCTGGTTCATGGCGGTCTGGCGCAGCATCTTGTGCGCGTCTTCTTCGCTGAGTCGGCGGTGCGCCATCAGCAGGCCCTTGGCGCGTTCGACGATCTTGCGTTCGTTGAGCGAGGCGCGCACGGTTTCGAGCTCGTCGCTCATGGCCTGCAGGCGGTGCGACTGTTCCTGGACCATGTCGAGCACCGAGCGTTCGAGATGGCGGCCGAACTGCGCGGGAGCGGCCGACTGCGCGTCGGCGTCATCGAAGAACAGGGCACCGGCCTGCGGGGCCAGCGTGTCGAGCAGCTGCCGGTATTCCTGCAGCTCGCTGCGCGCCTGCACGGTTTTTCGCTCGCACAGCGCGCGCAGGTCGGCGGCCAGGCGGTCCTCGACGATCTTCATGGCGTCGATGCGGCGGGTGCAGCAGTCGAACCAGGCCTGGCTGAGCGGCACGTCAGCCGGCGTGGAGGCGGCGCCGCGCCGGCGGATGCGTTCGAGCTCGGCCACTTCGGCATCGGGCTGGCTGTTGCGCCACAGCGCGAGCACCGCCTCGCCGGAGAAATCGGTGAACACCTGGAAGCAGCGTTCCTGCGATTCGATCAGGTGCAGCCACTGCAGGCGCTGCGCCTCGTCGCTGCGGCCCAGCGCCAGCGCTGCGGAGCCGAAGGCGCGCTCCTGGCCGGCGAATTCCTTGCCCTGCATGAAGTTGAACATCGCGACCAGCAGGCGCGAGATCTCGGGGTCGGTGGCGCCGTCGGCCGCCTCGAACACCACCGACAGCAGGCCGGCGACGAGCTTGGCGAACGCGGCGGTGGATTGCGCCGGCTTCAGCTCGAGCGCATCGATGCGGCGGCGCAGGCCGGGCAGGGCGTCCAGCCCGGGGAGCACCCATGCGATGCGGCTGAACAGGCGCGCGCTGTTGCCGGTGCCCGCGCCGCGGTGGTTGTCGGCCTCGAGCTGGTCGAAGCCGGCGCGCACCTCTTGCTCCAGCGCGATGCATTCGGCGATCTGCGGGCCGCGCTGGTCGGCGAAGCGGGCGCCGCGAGAGGTGAGGAACATGTTCGACATGCCCCGCTCGCGCTGCAGCGCGTGGACGAGGCGGCCGATCAGGCTCACCAGTTCGCTGGTGCGGGCGAGTTGATCCAGCTCGTCGATTTCGCAGCGACGGGCAGCGATCAGAAAACTCAGTCCGGATTTCATGGTGGGAGGGCGCGGGGCTCTGGCATGGTCAACGCAACATCCGTGCCTCGGGGAGTGGAGAGCGCCGCCGTTTGCCCCTTCGCGGGTGCCGGGGGAGGGCGCCGCCTACACTCGGCGGCATGCTCTTGTTGGGAATCGAATCATCTTGCGATGAAACCGGCGTGGCGCTGGTCGAGTCGCACGGCGACGCGCTGCCGCTGCTGCTTTCGCACGCGCTGCACAGCCAGATCGCCATGCACCAGGCCTACGGCGGCGTGGTGCCCGAACTGGCCAGCCGCGACCACATTCGCCGCGTGCTGCCGCTGACCGAAGCCGTCATGGCCGAAGCCGGCCGCACGCTGGGCGAGATCGACGTGGTGGCCTACACGCGCGGGCCGGGCCTGGCGGGCGCGCTGCTGGTGGGCGCCGGCGTGGCCTGTGCGCTGGGCGTGGCGCTGGGTAAGCCGGTGCTGGGCGTGCATCACCTTGAAGGGCATCTGCTGTCGCCGTTCCTGAGCGCCGATCCGCCGGAGTTTCCGTTCGTCGCGCTGCTGGTGTCGGGCGGCCACACCCAGCTGATGCGGGTGGACGGCGTGGGCCGCTACGAGCTGCTCGGCGAAACCATCGACGACGCGGCCGGCGAGGCCTTCGACAAGAGCGCCAAGCTCATGGGCTTGCCGTACCCGGGTGGGCCGTGGCTCGCGAAGCTGGCCGAAGGCGGCAGTGCCACGGCCTTCAAGCTGCCGCGGCCGCTGCTGCACAGCGGCGATCTCGATTTTTCTTTTGCCGGCCTGAAGACGGCCGTGCTCACGCAGGCCAAGAAGCTCGGCGACCAGCTCGAAGCGAACAAGGCCGACTTGGCCGCGTCCACGCAGGCGGCCATCGTCGAGGTGCTGCTTAAGAAGTCGCTTGCCGCGCTCGACCAGACCGGGCTCAAGCGCTTGGTGGTGGCGGGAGGAGTGGGAGCCAACAGGAATCTGCGCGAACAGCTGAACGCTGCGTGCGCGAAGCGCAAGGTGCGCGTGCACTACCCGGAGCTGCACCTGTGCACCGACAACGGCGCGATGATCGCCATGGCTGCGGCAATGCGGCTGCAGTCAGGGCTGTCGCAGGCGAGCGAGCGCTATGCCTTCGACGTCAGGCCGCGATGGCCCATGGCTTCGCTACCGGAGACTGCGTAAGCAGTTGCTTTGATCGGCCGATTGCCGGCAGCGGCAGCACGTCCAGCACATTGCGCCACAGCTGGCGCCACTGCGGCCAGTCGTGGCCACCCTCGGTCGTGAAGACGCGCCCCGGCGGCAGGGCGTCGGCCAGCAGCTTGTGGTTGCTGGCAAAGCGGTCGTCGAGCCCGAAGCCCAGGTAGAGCGGCGGCAGGTTCTGCGACGGCTGGGCTTCCAGGTACTGCTGGAAGAAGGGCCAGAGCTTGCGGTCGGGCTCTTCGTCGGGCTGCGGCCCGGTAGGCGCCTGCCAGGTGCGCAGGCCGCCGGCCTTCTTGATCTCCGCGCCGAGCACCCGGCGTCCCAGGTAGGGCGCGAGCGCCACGATGCCGTCCACCGAGCCCGGCCGCGCCAGTTCGTGAATGAGCGCGCCGAAGCCGCCGATGGAAATGCCCACGAGCCAGATCGACTTGTAGCCCTTGGCGCGCTGCGGCTCGATGACCTCGGTGTGGAGGCGATCGCTCAGCGTCTGTTCGTAGTAGTAGGAAACATCCGCGTCCACCAGCAGGGAGTCGGCCGCCAGATGGCGTTCGCGCACGGCTGCGATGAACCCTTCGCGCTCGAACTCGTCGGGCTTCAGGTACGCCCCGGGCAGGAACACCAGGAGCGTGTCGGATTGTTCGTTGGGGTTGGCGGATTGAAGGTGCGTTTTCATGGTGCCTTTGGGGGCACCCGAACCGCACCGTAGCGAGTTCGGTGCGTTTACGAGACGCCCACGAAGAAGAAAGTTCTAAGAAAACGTCACATCATGTGACGTTATCTAGCGCTATTGTGAATAAGGTGCTCGTTTAAAGTCAAAACGAGGCCTTAACTAACATTTTCCTCTTGTGGGCATAGGCCAAATTAGTTGATTTGTAACTGAGTGGCCTGGCTCACGGGGACCAGCTTGCCGAGCTTCAGCGTGAGCACGCCGTTCTCGAGCTTTGCTTCGCTGGTGGCTACGTCGATGTCCTGCGGCAGCTCGTAGGCCGCCTTGAACTGGCGCTTGGCTTCGGCCTTGCTGTCGATGCGCAGCACGGCGCCTTCGATGCTGATCGCGAGGTCTTCGCGCGTGAAACCCGGCACGTCGAGCGAGAGGGTCCAGCTCTTGTCGTCCTGCTCGACCAGCGGCGAGCGGCGGGCACCGGCGAAGGCATCGTTCACGAAGCGTTCGAACGAGCGGTCATAGGCGCGGGGAGCGAAGCGGGCGGTGCGAAGGGTGGGGGCGAAAAACATGATGAAGAACTCCTGAATCAACACAATGGGGACAAGGAATGTGTGTCCCTTACACTGCGCGGCCGTTCAATCGTGAGTGCCGCTTGAGACCTCATCTAGGCCCCGCGGCACGCGTTTCAAGACAATGAATCCCCCCTTTATTTGGCGTCGCGAGGCCTTGAAATTCGCGGCGCTGGCGCTATGCGCGAGGCCCTTCGCCGCGCTGGCACAAGCATCGGTTTCATCGCCACCTGCGCCCATTCGCCTGGCACTCATCGAAAGCATGAGCGGCCCCTTCGCCAACACCGGCGAGGCCGTGTTCCGCAATCTGTTGTGGGCGGTGGAGCGCGTGAATGCGCGCGGCGGCATCAAGCTGCCCGGCGGCGCGCGGCCCCTGCAGCTCGACCGCTACGACAGCAAGGGGCAGAACGAAGAAGCGCTCTCCGCGCTGCGCGCCGCGATGGACGACGGCGCGCGCATCGTGCTGCAGGGCAACTCGTCGGCCACGGCCGCGGCGCTGGTCGATGCCATCGACAAGAACAACGAGCGCGACCCGTCGCGACGCGTGATCTTCCTCAACTACGCGGCGGTCGACCCTGTGCTCACGAACGAGCGCTGCAGCTTCTGGCACTTTCGCTTCGACGCCCATGCCGACATGCGCGTGGCCGCGCTGATGGACGTGGTGAAGGACGACGCAGCGCTCAAGCGCGTCTATCTGATCGGACAGGACTACAGCTTCGGCCAGGCCGTGCTGCGCGAGGCGCGCCGGCAGCTCGGCGCACAGCGGCCCGACGTGGAGATCGTCGGCGACGAACTGCACCCGATGGGCAAGGTGAAAGACTTTGCGCCCTATGCCACCAAGATCATCGCGAGCGGTGCGCAGGCCGTGGTCACGGGCAACTGGGGCAACGACCTCACGCTGCTGGTGAAGGCGGCGCGCGAAGCGGGCTTCAACGGCACCTTCTATACCTTCTACGGCAATGCGCTCGGTGCGCCCGCAGCCATCGGCGATGCGGGCATCGGACGCGTGATCGCGGTGGCCGACTGGCTGCCCAACGTGCAGACGACGCAGTCCGAAGCCTTCTACCGCGCCTTCCGCGCGCGCTTTCCGAAGCCGGCCGAAGACTATGTGCACATGCGGCTGGCGCTGATGATCGAAGCGCTCGTACAGGCCATCGAACGCGCGGGCGGTGTCGACGCGGTGCCTGTGGCACGCGCGCTGGAGCAGGCCGACGTGAGCCTGTACGGCCAGCGCGGGCGCATGCGCGCTGCGGACCACCAGTTCCAGCAGCAGCTCGTGGTCGGCGTGATGGACAGGCAGGGCAGGCCGGGCGTGCAGTTCGACGTCGAAGGCTCCGGCTACGGCTTTCGGGTGGTCAAGACCATCGCCCCCGAGCGCGCCGAGCTGCCGACCTCGTGCAAGATGAAGAGACCTTGATGATGACGATGATGAACAGGACAACCAGACATGCGTGAAGCCATCCACAACCTCGAAGCATCGAAGATCCGCGAAGTCGCCAATGCCGGCATGGGCCGCGACGACGTGCTGGCCTTCTGGTTCGGCGAAAGCGACGAAGTCACTCCCGAGGTGATCCGCCAGTCGGCCATCGAGTCGCTGCAGCGGGGCGAAACCTTCTACGCCCACAACCTCGGCCTGCCCGAACTGCGCGAAGCCATCGCGCGCTATACCAGCGGGCTGCATCCGGCGGTCGATGCCTCGCGCATCGCCGTCACCTCGGGCGGCGTGAGCGCGTTGATGCTCGCGGTGCAGGCGCTGGTCGACGCGGGCGACGAAGTGGTCGCCGTGACGCCGGTGTGGCCCAACCTGACGGCGCAGCCCGCGATCATGGGCGCGCACGTGCGCACGCTCCCGCTGGTGCCGGTGAACGGCCAATGGACGCTCGACCTGCCCGCGCTGCGCGCAGCGGTCACGTCGAAGACGAAGCTGCTGATCGTCAACGCGCCGAACAACCCCACGGGCTGGACCATGACGCGCGACGAGCAGCAGGCCGTGCTCGACCATTGCCGCAAGACCGGCACGTGGATCCTTGCCGACGAGGTGTACGAGCGGCTGTACTACGAGCCGACGCCCAATGGCTGCGCGCCGAGCTTCCTCGACATCTCGAAGCCTGACGACCGCCTCGTCGTCACGCACAGCTTCTCGAAGAGCTTCCTGATGACGGGCTGGCGCCTCGGCTGGCTGGTGCTGCCGCCTTCGATGGTGGACGGCATCGGCAAGCTGATCGAGTTCAACACCTCATGCGCCAGCGTGTTCACTCAGCGCGCCGCCATCACCGCCATCGAGCACACGAGCGAGATCACGCCGCGCGTGGTGGCGCACCTGAAGCAATGCCGCGACACGCTGGTGCCGCTGCTGGCGGCGCTGCCGGGCGTGCAGGTGGCCTCGGCCAAGGGCGGCATGTACGCCTTCTTCCGGCTCGAAGGCTTCGGCGATTCGCTCGAAGTGGCCAAGCGGCTGGTGGCAGAGGCGGGCCTGGGGCTCGCGCCGGGCAACGCCTTCGCACCTGAAGCGCAGGGCTGGCTGCGCTGGTGCTTTGCGTCGAAAGACCCGCAGCGGCTGGTGAAGGGCGTGGAGCGGTTGCGCAACTGGCTGGCGGAACAACAACCCGGCAAGGGCTGAGCCGGCTGCAATTTCGTTCAATACGCGGCGCGCCGGGGCCGCGAAGCTCGGGCTTTTCTCGAAAGCGAAAGGTCCGGCATGTTGTCGCAACGGTTGAAGGGGATGGCACTGTGCGCGCTGGCGATGGTCACGGTCGGCAGCACGGTGGTGGCCAGCAAGGTCATCGCGGGCGGGCTGCCGCCGTTCACCGCGACCGCGCTGCGGTTCGCGATGGCGCTGCCGGTGTTCCTGGTGCTGCTGCGGCTGACCCGCACGCCGTGGCCGCGGCCCGGCCGGCAGGATCTGGCGCTGCTGGTGTGCCAGGCGGGGCTGGGGAGCGTGGGCTACACCGTGCTGCTGATCCTTGGCGTGCGCTGGGCACCGGCGGCCAGTGCGGGCGTGGTGGCGGGCACCTTGCCTGCTGTGGCGGCGCTGGTGGCGGTGATTGCGCTGCGCGAGCGGCCGGGGCGGTTTCTGGTGGGCAGCATCGTGCTGGCGACGGCGGGGGTGCTGGCGATCAGCTGGCCCGGGGCGGGCCAGGCTTCGGCGGGGGACTCAAAATCCCCGGCGGCGCTGATCGGCAACCTGCTGGTTTTGGGCGCGGTGGTTTGCGAGGCGATGTTCATCCTGCTCAACAAACGCCTGCGGGTGCCGGTGCGTCCGCTGGCGCTGTCGACGCTGATGACGGCCTTCGGGTTGCTCCTGTCACTGGTACCAGCGCTGTTCGAGCGAGCCTGGGAGCACCCCTTGCCGGCGGAGGCGCTGGCCGGCGTCGCCTACTACGCGTTGGTGCCAACGGTGCTGGGCTTCGTGCTGTGGTTTGCCGGATCGTCCCGGCTGCGCGGGGCTGAAGCAGCGCTTTTTACCGCCGTTTTGCCGGTCTCGGCGCTGGCGCTGGCCGCGCTCTGGCTGGGCGAAAGCATCAGCCTGGCGCAGATCGGCGGGGCAGCCTGCGTGCTGGGCGCCGTGGGGCTGGCTTCGCTCGATGGAAGGCCCCCAAAGAGGCCTGAAAGCCCGATCAGGACGGTCGGGCTATAATTCCAAGGCTTTGCATGCCGCAAGGCGCACGGTGGGTGCAGTTCCAGCGCACACCGCAAGTCAAACATCCCGGAACAAGGAAATCAACATGATCGCAGCCTCCATCAAGGCAGAAGTTGTCAAGGACAACGCCCGCGCCGCCAACGACACCGGCAGCCCCGAAGTGCAAGTCGCACTGCTGACCGCCCGCATCAACGAGCTCACCCCCCACTTCAAGACGCACGCCAAGGACCACCACGGCCGTCGCGGCCTGCTGCGCATGGTGAGCCGCCGCCGCAAGCTCCTCGACTACCTCAAGTCCAAGGACGCCGACCGTTACACCGCGCTGATCGCCAAGCTGGGTCTGCGCAAGTAAATCGAATCGCATGAAAAAACGCCTGGGTTAGTCCGCTAGCTCAGGCGTTTTTTACTTCGCGATCCACTTTCGGAGTGCCCAAACAGAGCGAAGCTGTGTCATTCCAATGAAGTTCGCCCCGAGCTTCGCTGGAATGGCATCGTGTTCTGAGAAGCCTCCGTCTCTTGCGGGCTCTGTGTAGTCCGCTATCAAAACAGGAGCAAAACATGAGCCTCTTCAACAAAGTCACCAAGTCGTTCCAATGGGGCGACAAGACCGTCGTCATGGAAACGGGTGAAATCGCCCGCCAGGCCAGCGGCGCCGTGCTCGTCGACATCGACGGCACCGTCATCCTCGCGACCGTGGTTGCCTCCAAGTCGGCCAAGGCCGGCCAGGACTTCTTCCCGCTGACCGTCGACTACATCGAGAAGACCTACGCCGCGGGCAAGATCCCCGGCAGCTTCTTCAAGCGCGAAGCCAAGCCCAGCGAACACGAAACGCTGACCAGCCGCCTGATCGACCGCCCGATCCGCCCGCTGTTCCCCGAAGGCTTCCTGAACGAAGTACATGTGGTCATCCACACCGTGTCGCTCAACCCCGAAGTCGATGCCGACATCGCCGCCATGATCGGCGTGAGCGCTGCGCTGTCGATCTCCGGCGTGCCGTTCAACGGCCCGATCGGTGCAGCCCGCGTGGGCTACATCAACGGCCAGTACGTGCTGAATCCGGGCCAGACGGCTCGCAAGGATTCGCAGATGGACCTCGTCGTTGCCGGCACGCAATCCGCCGTGCTGATGGTCGAATCCGAAGCCCTGCAGCTCAGCGAAGAAATCATGTTGGGCGGCGTGGTGTTCGGCCACGAGCAAGCCAACATCGCCATCAACGCGATCCATGAACTCGTGCGTGACGCCGGCAAGCCGGTGTGGGACTGGAAGGCTCCCGCCGAAGACGAAGCCTTCGTCGCCAAGGTCAAGGGCCTGGCCGAAGACAAGCTGCGCGCCGTCTATCAAATTCGCAGCAAGCAAGCCCGTACGCAAGCCCTGCGCGAAGCCAACGCCAGCGTGCTCGAGGCACTGAAGGCCGAAGGCGCCGAGTTCGACTCCGGCAAGGTCAGTGACCTGCTGTTCGCCATCGAATCGAAGATCGTGCGCAGCCAGATCCTGTCGGGCGAGCCCCGCATCGACGGCCGCGACACGCGCACCGTGCGTCCCATCGAAATCCGCAACTCGGTGCTGCCCCGCACCCACGGTTCGGCGCTGTTCACGCGCGGTGAAACCCAGGCGCTGGTCATCACCACGCTCGGCACCGAACGCGACGCACAGCGCATCGACGCGCTGGCCGGCGAATACGAAGACCGTTTCCTGTTCCACTACAACATGCCTCCCTTTGCCACCGGCGAAGTGGGCCGCATGGGCTCGACCAAGCGCCGCGAAATCGGCCACGGCCGCCTGGCCAAGCGCGCGCTCGTCGCCGTGTTGCCGAACAAGGAAGAATTCCCGTACACGGTTCGCGTGGTGTCGGAAATCACCGAGTCGAACGGCTCGTCGTCGATGGCTTCGGTCTGCGGCGGCTGCCTCTCGATGATGGACGCCGGCGTGCCCATGAAGGCGCACGTGGCCGGCATCGCCATGGGCCTGATCAAGGAAGACAACCGCTTCGCGGTGCTGACCGACATCCTGGGCGACGAAGATCACCTGGGCGACATGGACTTCAAGGTTGCGGGTACCACCAACGGTATCACCGCGCTGCAGATGGACATCAAGATCCAGGGCATCACCAAGGAAATCATGCAGGTCGCACTGGCACAGGCCAAGGAAGCGCGCATGCACATCCTGGGCAAGATGCAGGAAGCCATGGGCGAGGCCAAGGCCGAAGTCTCCAGCTTCGCACCGCGCCTGACCACGCTGAAGATCAACCCCGAGAAGATCCGCGACGTGATCGGCAAGGGCGGCTCGGTCATCCGTGGCCTGCAGGAAGAAACCGGCACGACGATCAACATCGACGAAGACGGCACCATCACCATCGCTTCGACCGATCCGGAAAAGGCCGAGCTGGCCAAGAAGCGCATCGAGCAGATCACGGCCGAAGTCGAAATCGGCAAGGTCTACGAAGGCCCGGTCACCAAGATCCTGGACTTCGGTGCGCTCATCAACCTGCTGCCCGGCAAGGACGGCCTGCTGCACATCAGCCAGATTGCGCACGAACGCGTCGAGAAGGTGACCGACTATCTGAGCGAAGGCCAGATCGTCAAGGTCAAGGTTCTGGAAACGGACGAGAAGGGCCGCGTCAAGCTGTCCATGAAGGCCTTGACCGAGCGTCCGGCCGGCATGGAATACAGCGAGCGCCCGCCGCGCGAAGACCGCGGTGACCGTGGCGAGCGCCGTGACCGTGGCGATCGCGGCGACCGCGGTGGTGACCGTGGCGAGCGCGCACCGCGCTTCAACAACGAGCAACAGCAGCCGCGCAACGAGCAGCCGCAGGCTCCGGCCGGCGAGCAGCAGCAACAAGCCCCGCGCGAGCCTCAGGAGTAAGAAGGGCGCAACGGCGGTCCTCCGGCTGCCGTTGCTATCTTTTGAACATCAAGCTTCGCCCCATCTGCGGGCGTTGGAGGCCGAAAGACCATGAAAGCCATTGAAATCACTTCGTACGGTGCCCCCGAGGTGCTGCGCGTTGCGCAGCGTCCCGACCCGGTGGCGGGCGTGGGCGAACTGCTGATCCGTGTGGCGGCAAGTGGCGTCAATCGCCCGGACGTGCTGCAGCGCAAGGGGCACTACCCCGTGCCGCCGGGCGCTTCCGATCTGCCGGGCCTCGAAGTGGCCGGCGAGATCGTCTCGGGTGACGCTGCGGCGCTGGCCGAGGCGGGCTTCAAGGTTGGTGACCGTGTCTGTGCGCTGATCGCCGGTGGCGGCTATGCCGAGCTGTGCGTGGCGCCCGTGGCGCAATGCCTGCCGGTGCCCAAGGGCTGGAGCGACATCGATGCAGCTTCGCTGCCCGAAACCTTCTTCACCGTCTGGAGCAATGTGTTTGACCGCGGCCGCCTGCAAAAGGGCGAGACGCTGCTGATCCAGGGCGGCTCGAGCGGCATCGGCGTCACGGCGATCCAGATCGCCAAGGCGCTCGGTGCGACCGTGATCGTCACGGCCGGCAGCGACGACAAGTGCGAAGCCTGCCTGAAGCTCGGCGCCGACCATGCCATCAACTACCGCACGAGCGACTTCGTCGAAGAGGCGAAGAAGCTCACTGGTGGCAAGGGTGTGGACGTGGTGCTCGACATGGTTGCCGGCGACTACGTGGCGCGCGAGATCGAGTGCCTGGCCGAAGATGGCCGGCTCGTGATCATCGCGGTGCAGGGCGGCGTGAAGAGCGAGATCAATGCGGGCCTCGTGCTGCGCAGGCGGCTCACGATCACCGGCTCGACGCTGCGTCCGCGGCCGGTGGCGTTCAAGGGCGCCATTGCCAAGGCCCTGCGCGAGAAGGTGTGGCCGCTGCTGGAAAGCGGCGCAATCAAGCCCGTGATCCACAGCATCTTTGCGGCGGCGGGCGAGCCCAGCGGCGCAGCCCAGGCTCACGCGCTGATGGAATCGAACCAGCACATCGGCAAGATCGTGCTGACATGGTGAGTGACAAGAAGAACGCGATGACGACCAAGAAGAAACTGATCGCTGGCAACTGGAAGATGAACGGCAGCCTGGCTGCCAACGAGGCGCTGGTGAAGGCCTTGCAACAAGGCCTGGCCGCAAGTCCGGCGGCTTGCGATGTGGCGCTGTGCGCGCCCGCGCCGTACTTCGCGCAACTGCAGTCGCTGCTGGCGGGTTCGCCGGCACTGGCACTGGGCGCGCAGGACATTTCGGCTCATCTGCAAGGCGCCTTCACCGGCGAGCAATCGGCGGCGATGCTGAAGGACTTCGGCGTGCGCTATGCCATCGTCGGTCACTCCGAGCGTCGGCAATACCATGGCGAGACCGATGAAGCGGTCGCGGCCAAGACGGCGGCAGCGCTGGCCAATGGCATCACGCCGATCGTCTGTGTCGGCGAAACGCTGGCACAGCGCGAAGCAGGGCAGACCGAAGAAGTCGTCAAGCGTCAGTTGGCAGCGGTCATTCATGTGAACGGTCATTGCATCAGCGAGATCGTCGTGGCGTACGAGCCTGTCTGGGCCATCGGTACGGGCAAGACGGCCACGCCGGAGCAGGCGCAAGCGGTGCACGCGGTGCTGCGCGCGCAGTTGCATCACGCAGCGAGCGAGCATGCCGCCGGCATCCAGATTCTTTATGGCGGCAGCATGAATGCCGCCAACGCCGCAGAACTGCTGGCGCAGGCCGACATCGATGGCGGCCTCATCGGTGGCGCTTCGCTCAAGGCGCCCGATTTTCTGCAGATCATTTCCGCCGCTGCGCGCTGAACGCGCAACGGCTGTATCACTTAGGAGTAAGAACGAATGAACCTGGTCCTCAATCTACTGGTCGGTGTGCAGATGCTGACGGCCCTCGCAATGATCGGCCTGATCCTGATCCAGCACGGCAAGGGCGCCGACATGGGCGCGGCCTTCGGCAGCGGAAGTGCCGGCAGCCTGTTCGGTGCCAGCGGCAGTGCCAACTTCCTCTCGCGCACCACGGCTGTGCTTGCTGCGGTGTTCTTCGCATGCACGCTGCTGCTGGCCTATTTCAGCCACGCGCGTCCTGCGGGCGGCGGCAGTCTTCTGGAGCGCGCTGCAGTGGGTGCGCCGGCCACGCCGGCTTCTGGTGCAGCGAGTGAAATTCCTGGTGCGGCGGCTCCCAGTACGCCTGCTTCGGCTCCTGCTGCCCCGGTTTCGGGCGCGGGTCAGATTCCGAGCAAGTAATCAACTCGTTTTCATGAGTTGCCTGTGAGAAATGGCTTCATTTCAGGGTAAACTCTAAATCTGTTCGGAAAGCCAAATGCCTCTTGCAGGTACCTCATGCCATCCGAGCAGCAAAAACCGCGGTCGTGGTGAAATTGGTAGACACGCTATCTTGAGGGGGTAGTGGCGAAAGCTGTGCGAGTTCGAGTCTCGCCGACCGCACCAAATCTCATCGGCAGAAAGCCTCATCCAGGGGCTTCTCTTGCCGGTGGCAAGCGGTGAAAAACTCTCGATGAATCTCGACTCCTACCTCCCCGTCCTTTTGTTCATTCTGGTCGGAGTCGGCGTAGGCGTCGCCCCTCAGGTCATCGGATACATTCTCGGCCCCAACAGGCCCGACGCCGCAAAGAACGCTCCCTACGAGTGTGGCTTTGAAGCCTTCGAGGACGCACGCATGAAGTTCGACGTGCGCTACTACCTCGTTGCGATTCTCTTCATCCTGTTCGACCTCGAAATTGCCTTTCTCTTTCCGTGGGCCATTGCGCTCAAGGAGATCGGTGCTGTCGGCTTCTGGGCCATGATGATCTTTCTCGCCATCCTCGTCGTGGGCTTCGCCTACGAGTGGAAAAAAGGCGCGCTCGACTGGGAATGACAAGGAATCACGATGGCCATTGAAGGCGTTCTCAAAGAAGGTTTCGTCACCACCACCTACGACTCGGTGGTGAATTGGGCGAAGACCGGATCTCTCTGGCCGATGACCTTCGGCCTCGCATGCTGTGCGGTGGAAATGATGCACGCGGGCGCCGCCCGCTACGACATCGATCGTTTCGGCATGCTGTTTCGCCCCAGCCCGCGTCAGTCCGATCTGATGATCGTGGCCGGCACGCTGTGCAACAAGATGGCTCCGGCCTTGCGCAAGGTCTATGACCAGATGCCCGAGCCGCGCTGGGTGCTGTCGATGGGTTCGTGCGCGAATGGCGGTGGTTACTACCACTACAGCTATTCCGTCGTGCGCGGCTGCGACCGCATCGTGCCGGTCGATGTCTACGTTCCGGGTTGCCCGCCCACCGCCGAGGCTTTGCTCTACGGCGTGATCCAGTTGCAGCAGAAGATTCGCCGCACCAACACCATTGCCCGCGCCTGAGGGATTGCCGACGATGACTGACTTTGCAATTTCGCCGGAGGTGCTGCGCGCCACCATCGCCGAGACGCTCGGCGCCAAGGCCAAGAGCGTGACGCTCGCCCTGGAAGAGGTGACCGTGGTGGTCGGCGCTGCCGACTACATAGAAGCCGCCTTGCTGCTGCGCGATGCGCCCGGCTGCCGCTTCGAGCAGCTGATCGACCTCTGCGGCATGGACTACTCCGACTACCGCGAAGGTGAGTGGCAGGGCGAACGCTACTGCGTCGTCACGCACCTGCTGTCGGTAAGCCTCAACCAGCGCGTGCGCCTGAAGGTGTTCGCGCCGAATGAAGACCTGCCTGTGGTCGATTCGCTGCAGCCCGTCTGGAATGCCGCCACCTGGTTCGAGCGCGAAGCCTTCGACCTCTACGGCATCGTGTTCGACGGTCACGACGACCTGCGCCGCATCTTGACCGACTACGGCTTCATCGGCCATCCGTTCCGCAAGGACTTCCCGGTGTCGGGTCACGTCGAGATGCGTTACGACGAAGAACAGAAGCGCGTGGTCTACCAGCCGGTTTCCATCGAGCCGCGCGAAATCACCCCGCGCGTGATCCGCGAAGACAACTACGGCGGCGGTTTGCACTGATATGGCCGAAATCAAGAACTACACACTCAACTTCGGTCCCCAGCACCCTGCGGCACACGGCGTGCTGCGCCTGGTGCTCGAGCTGGACGGCGAAGTGATCCAGCGCGCCGACCCTCACATCGGCCTGCTGCACCGCGCGACCGAGAAGCTTGCCGAATCGCGCACCTTCATCCAGTCGCTGCCGTACATGGACCGTCTCGACTACGTGTCGATGATGAGCAACGAGCACGCGTACTGCCTTGCCATCGAGCGGATGATGGGCCTCGAAGTGCCGATCCGCGCGCAGTACATCCGCGTGATGTTCGCCGAGATCACCCGCCTGCTGAACCACCTGCTGTGGCTCGGTGCGCACGGTCTGGATTGCGGTGCGATGAACATGCTCATCTACTGCTTCCGCGAGCGCGAAGACCTGTTCGACATGTACGAGGCCGTGTCCGGTGCGCGCATGCACGCGGCGTACTTCCGTCCGGGTGGCGTCTACCGCGACCTGCCGGATGCAATGCCGCAGTACAAGGTCAGCAAGATCAAGAACGCGAAGGCTATCGAGAAGCTCAACGAGAACCGCCAGGGCTCGTTGCTCGACTTCGTCGACGACTTCTGCAAGCGCTTCCCGAAGATGGTCGACGAGTACGAGACGCTGCTCACCGACAACCGCATCTGGAAGCAGCGCACCGTGGGCATCGGCGTGGTCACGCCGGAGCGCGCGCTGAACCTCGGCTTTACCGGCCCCATGCTGCGCGGCTCGGGCATCGAATGGGACCTGCGCAAGAAGCAGCCCTACGACGTCTACGACCAGATGCAGTTCGACGTGCCCGTCGGCAAGACCGGCGACTGCTACGACCGCTACCTGGTCCGCGTCGAAGAGATGCGCCAGGCCAACAAGATCATCCAGCAGTGCTCGGCCTGGCTGCGTGCCAACCCCGGCCCTGTCATCACTGACAACCACAAGGTCGCCGCGCCCGCGCGCGAATCGATGAAGGCGAACATGGAGGAGCTGATCCACCATTTCAAGCTCTTCACCGAAGGCTTCCACGTGCCCGAAGGCGAAGCGTATGCCGCCGTCGAGCATCCGAAGGGCGAGTTCGGCATCTATCTCGTGAGCGACGGCGCCAACAAGCCGTACCGCCTGAAGATCCGCGCCCCTGGTTTCCCGCACCTCGCCGCCCTCGACGAAATGTCGCGCGGTCACATGATCGCCGACGCTGTCGCGGTGATCGGCACGATGGACATCGTGTTCGGCGAGATCGACAGGTGAGAAAGAGCGAATGACGACTTCCTCGACCCACCATGACGCGGCGCCCTCGGCGCCGTTGAAGACTACGATCCTCGAGCGCTTTGCGCGCGAGGTCGCCAAGTACCCCGAAGCAGGCAAGCAATCCGCCGTGATGGCCTGCCTCGCCATCGTCCAGCAGGACGAGGGCTACGTCAGCCTGCAGCGCGAGCGCGAGATTGCCGAGTACCTCGGCATGGCGCCCATCGCCGTGCATGAAGTGACGACCTTCTACAACATGTACAACCAGCATCCGGTGGGCAAGTTCAAGCTCAACGTGTGCACCAACCTGCCTTGCCAGCTGCGCGATGGCGTCACCGCCCTCGTGCACCTCGAGAAGAAGCTCGGCATCAAGATGGGCGAGACTACGGCCGACGGCCTGTTCACGCTGCAGCAGAGCGAATGCCTGGGCGCCTGCGCCGATTCGCCCGTGATGCTGGTCAACGACCGTACCATGTGCAGCTTCATGAGCAACGAGAAGCTCGACCAGCTCATCGAAGGCCTGCGCGGTTCCACCAAAGGGGAGGCTGCCTGATGTCACCCGAACAAGTGCTCCAGCAGTTCCAGGCGACGGGCGTCCAGACCTGCTTCCATGACCGTCACATCGAGCCGCAGATCTATGCGGGCCTTGACGGCACCAACTGGCGTCTGGCCGACTACGAGGCGCGCGGCGGCTACCAGGCGCTGCGCAAGATCCTCACCGAGGGCCTCACGCCCGACCAGGTGATCGCCGAAGTCAAGGCCTCGGGCCTGCGCGGCCGTGGCGGCGCCGGTTTCCCGACCGGCCTGAAGTGGAGCTTCATGCCCCGCCAGTTCCCGGGCCAGAAGTACCTCGTCTGCAATTCGGACGAAGGCGAACCGGGCACGTGCAAGGACCGCGACATCCTGCAGTTCAACCCGCACATCGTGATCGAAGGCATGGCCATCGCCGCGTATGCGATGGGCATCAGCGTGGGCTACAACTACATCCACGGCGAGATCTTCCAGAGCTACGACCGTTTCGAGGAAGCCCTCGAAGAAGCGCGCGCCGCCGGCTACCTCGGCGACAAGATCATGGGCAGCACGTACAACTTCCAGTTGCACGCCGCCCACGGCTTCGGCGCCTACATCTGCGGCGAAGAAACCGCGCTGCTCGAATCGCTCGAAGGCAAGAAGGGCCAGCCGCGCTTCAAGCCGCCGTTCCCGGCCAGCTTCGGCCTGTACGGCAAGCCGACCACCATCAACAACACCGAGACCTTCGCGGCGGTGCCCTGGATCATCCGCAACGGTGGTCCGGCTTACCTCGAATGCGGCAAGCCCAACAACGGCGGTACCAAGATCTACTCGGTGAGCGGTGACGTCGAGCTGCCCGGCAACTACGAAGTGCCCATGGGCACGCCGTTCTCCAAGCTCCTCGAGCTGGCCGGCGGCGTGCGCAAGGGCCGCACGCTGAAGGCCGTGATTCCCGGCGGATCGTCGGCGCCGGTGCTGCCGGCCGACATCATGATGGCCTGCACCATGGACTACGACTCCATCGCCAAGGCCGGCTCCATGCTCGGTTCGGGCGCGGTGATCGTCATGGACGACAGCCGCTCGATGGTCGAGTCGCTCAAGCGCCTCTCGTACTTCTACATGCACGAGTCCTGCGGCCAGTGCACGCCGTGCCGCGAAGGCACGGGCTGGCTCTACCGCGTGGTGGACCGCATCCACAACGGCCAGGGCAAGCCCAGCGACCTGCAACTGCTGGACTCCGTCGCCGGCGACATCATGGGCCGCACCATCTGTGCGCTCGGCGATGCGGCAGCGATGCCGGTGCGCGCCATGATCAAGCACTTCCGTCACGAGTTCGAAGCCCTGATCCCGGGCTACGTTCCGACGGCGCCCGTCAAGGCCTGAGCGCGAGAAGAAACATACTCATGATCGAAATCGAACTCGACGGCAAGAAGGTCGAAGTGACCGAAGGCAGCATGGTGATGCATGCGGCCGACAAGGCGGGCACGTACATCCCGCACTTCTGCTATCACAAGAAACTCAGCATCGCGGCCAACTGCCGCATGTGCCTCGTCGACGTGGAAAAAGCGCCCAAGCCGATGCCGGCCTGTGCCACGCCCGTCACGCAGGGCATGATCGTCCGCACCAAGAGCGAAAAGGCCATCAAGGCGCAGCAGTCGGTCATGGAGTTCCTCCTGATCAACCATCCGCTGGATTGCCCCATCTGCGACCAGGGCGGCGAATGCCAGCTGCAGGACCTGGCCGTTGGCTACGGCGGTTCTTCTTCGCGCTACGAAGAAGAAAAGCGCGTCGTGTTCCACAAGGACGTGGGCCCGCTGATCAGCATGGAAGAAATGAGCCGCTGCATCCATTGCACGCGCTGCGTCCGCTTTGGCCAGGAAGTGGCCGGCGTGATGGAGCTCGGCATGTCGCACCGCGGCGAGCACTCCGAAATCGAAACCTTCCTCGGCGACTCGGTCGACTCCGAACTGTCGGGCAACATGATCGACATCTGTCCGGTCGGCGCGCTCACGAGCAAGCCCTTCCGCTACAGCGCCCGCACCTGGGAACTGTCGCGCCGCAAGTCGGTGAGCCCGCACGACTCCACCGGCGCCAACCTGATCGTCCAGGTCAAGAACAACCGCGTGATGCGCGTGGTGCCGCTCGAGAACGAAGACGTCAACGAATGCTGGATTGCCGACCGCGACCGCTTCTCGTATGAAGCGCTCAATGGCCCGGAACGCCTGACGCAGCCCATGCTGAAGCAGGGCGGCCAGTGGCAGCAGGTCGACTGGCAGACGGCGCTCGAGTACGTTGCCAATGGCCTCAAGCAGATCAAGGCCGACCACGGCGCGCAAAGCATCGGCACGCTGGTCAGCCCGCACAGCACGCTCGAGGAGCTGCAGCTCGCAGCCTTGCTCACGCGTGAACTCGGCAGCGACAACATCGACTACCGCCTGCGCAACGCCGAATTCACGGCCTTCGAAGGCGTGCGCTGGCTCGGCACCTCGATCGCTTCGCTCACGCAAGTGCAGCGCGCGCTGGTCGTCGGCTCGAACCTGCGCAAGGAACATCCGCTGTTTGCACAGCGCATCCGCCAGGCCGTGCGCAAGGGCGCCGCGCTGTCGGTGATCACCTCGGCCAGCCTGATGGCTGCTCGCGACGCCTGGGCCATCGACGTGGCGCAGTCGTCCATCGTTGAAGCCGACCAATGGGTCGAGGCGCTGGCCGCAGTTGCTGCCGCCATCGGCCAGACCAATGGCGCAGCCGCGCCCCTGGCACCGAAGAACGCGCCTGACGCCGCCGCGCAAGCCATCGCAGCTTCGCTGCTGAGCGGTGAACGCAAGGCCATCCTGCTCGGCAATGCAGCTGCCCACCACGCACAAGCCAGCAGCCTGCTGGCCCTGGCGAACTGGATCGGTGCGCAGACTGGCGCCACCGTCGGCTACCTGACCGAAGCCGCCAACACCGTTGGCGCGCAGATCGTCGGCGCTTTCCCGAAGAACGGCGGCCTCGATGCCGGCCGCATGCTCGCCGCCGGTTCCGGCCTGAAGGCTGTGATGCTGCTGAACACCGAGCCGGTGTTCGACTCGGCCGCTGGCGCCGCCGCTGCCGATGTCATCGGCAATGCGCAAATGGTCGTCACGCTGAGCCCCTTCAAGGCCAACCTCGAGTTCAGCGACGTGCTGCTCCCGATCGCTCCTTTCACCGAAACCCCCGGTACCTTCGTCAATGCCGAAGGCCGCCTGCAAGGTTTCCATGCCGTCGTGAAGCCGCAAGGCGAAACGCGCCCGGCGTGGAAGGTGCTGCGCGTGCTGGCCAACCTGCTGGGCCTGCCCGGCTTCGCGTTCGAATCGACCACCGAGGTGCTGGCCACCATCGGTGACAAGGGCGCGGTGCCGGCGAATGCGCTGAACAATGCCACCTCCGCCAATGCCGTCGCTTCCAGCGGTGCAACTGCTGCACCCGTGGTCGCGAGCATCTACCAGCTCGACTCGATCGTGCGCCGCGCACCGTCGCTGCAACTGACTGCCGACGCGCGCAATGCATCGGCTGGATCGAACGTGTCGGCGCGTGCCGAGGAGGCACTGGCATGATCGTCGACACCATTCATGGCTTCGGCCAGGGGCTGGTTGCCGCAGGCTGGTGGACCGCTGTGGTCTGGCCCCTTATCTGGACGCTGATCAAGATCATCGTGGTCGTGATCCCGCTGATGCTGGCTGTGGCGTACCTCACGCTGTGGGAGCGCAAGGCCATCGGCTTCACGCAGATCCGCATCGGCCCGAACCGCATCGGACCGCTGGGCCTGCTCCAGCCGATCGCCGACGCGCTCAAGCTGATGACCAAGGAAATCATTCTTCCGACGGTCGCCAACAAGGGCCTGTTCCTGCTGGGCCCGATCATGACCATCATGCCGGCGCTCGCCGCATGGGCCGTGATTCCCTTCGGCCCCGACGTGGCGCTGGCCAACATCAACGCCGGCCTGCTGTTCGTTATGGCCATCACCTCCCTCGAGGTGTACGGCGTGATCATCGCCGGCTGGGCCTCGAATTCGAAGTACGCCTTCCTGGGCGCGCTGCGTGCCTCGGCACAGATGGTGAGCTACGAAATCGCGATGGGCTTCTGCTTCGTCGTGGTGCTGATGGTCACCGGCAGCCTGAACATGAGCGAGATCGTGAACGTCCAAGGCAAGGGCATGTTCGCCAACATGGGCGTCGGCTTCCTGTCGTGGAACTGGCTGCCGCTGCTGCCGATCTTCGTCGTGTACTTCATCTCGGGCCTGGCCGAGACCAACCGCCACCCGTTCGACGTGGTGGAAGGCGAGTCCGAAATCGTTGCCGGCCACATGATCGAGTACTCGGGCATGAGCTTCGCGATGTTCTTCCTGGCCGAGTACGCCAACATGTGGCTCGTCTCGATCCTGACCGTCGTGCTGTTCCTCGGCGGATGGCTGCCGCCGTTCGAATTCCTGAGCATCATTCCGGGCTGGATCTGGCTGGGCCTCAAGACCTTCTGCGTGGTCACCATGTTCCTGTGGGTGCGTTCGACGTTCCCGCGCTTCCGCTATGACCAGATCATGCGTCTGGGCTGGAAGATCTTCATTCCCGTCACCCTCGTGTGGCTGGTCGTGGTCGGTGGCTGGATGCAGACGCCGTTCAACATCTGGAAATAACAGGAAGCGCCAACATCATGTCTGCTGCGCACACCGCAACACCGTCCGCGCCGTTCTCGCTCAAGGACTTCCTGGGCAGCTTCATGCTGTTCGAGCTGTTCAAGGGCCTGGCCATTACCGGCAAGTACGCCTTTGCCCGCAAGATCACGGTGCAGTTCCCCGAAGAGAAGACGCCGCTGTCGCCGCGATTCCGCGGCCTGCACGCGCTGCGCCGCTATGAAAACGGCGAAGAGCGCTGCATTGCCTGTAAGCTCTGCGAGGCTGTCTGCCCGGCGCTGGCCATCACCATCGAATCGGATGTGCGCGACGACGGCTCGCGCCGCACCACGCGCTACGACATCGACCTGACCAAGTGCATCTTCTGCGGCTTCTGCGAAGAGAGCTGCCCGGTCGACTCGATCGTCGAGACGCACATCTTCGAATACCACGGCGAAAAGCGCGGCGACCTGTACTTCACCAAGGACATGCTGCTGGCCGTGGGCGATCGCTACGAAAAAGAAATCGCAGCGAACAAGGCGGCTGACGCCAAGTACCGCTGATTCCGACCAGCCCGAACCCCGTACCAATTCGAATTCCAATGGACGTCAAGACCGGTCTGTTCTATCTGTTTGCCGTGGTGCTGCTGTTTGCAGCGTTCCGCGTCATCACCGCCCGCAACCCCGTGTACGCCGCTCTGTACCTGGTTCTGGCCTTCTTCCAGGCATCGGCCATCTGGCTGCTGCTGCGCGCCGAGTTCCTCGCGATCTCGCTCGTGCTGGTGTATGTCGGCGCCGTGATGGTGCTCTTCCTGTTCGTGGTGATGATGCTGGACATCAACGTCGACGGCTTGCGGGAGGGCTTCTGGAAGCACTTTCCGCTGGCGGCAGGCGTGGGCGCGCTGATTGCGCTCGAAATGGCGGCCGTGCTCATGGGCGGCTTCCGCCTCGGCGAGCCGCGCGCTGCTGCCGGTGCGTTGGGGGCCAACACTTCCAATACGCTCGAACTCGGCAAGCTGCTCTACTCCGAATACCTCTACCCGCTGGAAATTGCCGCGGTCATCCTGCTCGTGGCCATCGTGGCCGCCATCGCGTTGACGCTGCGCACCCGCAAGGACAGCAAGTACGTCAACCCGGCCGACCAGGTGCGCGTGAAGGCGCGCGACCGCGTGCGCATCGTGCAGATGCCGGCAACGCGTGCTGCCGAGCCTGTGGTTGAAGCTGCGGACGCTGCAAAGGAAAACAAGGCATGACGCTCACGCTCGGACACTTTCTTTCGCTCGGCGCGATGCTCTTCGCGCTGTCCGTGATCGGCATCTTCCTGAACCGCAAGAACCTGATCGTCCTGCTGATGGCCATCGAGCTGATGCTGCTCGCGGTCAACATGAACTTCGTGGCGTTCTCGCACTTCCTGGGCGACATGCACGGCCAGATCTTCGTGTTCTTCATCCTGACGGTGGCCGCGGCCGAGTCGGCCATCGGGCTGGCGCTGCTGGTTCTGCTGTTCCGCAACAAGTCGAACATCAACGTCGACGAACTCAACTCGCTCAAGGGTTGAAAGCAACATGAGCGCAACCCTTTCCGCATCCACCTTGCTGGCCGTGCCGCTGGCACCCCTGGTCGGCGCCGCTGTCGCCGGCCTGTTCGGCACCAAGTTCGGCGGCAATCACATCGGCCGCAAGGTCACGCACTCGCTGACCATCCTGGGCGTGCTGGTCGCCTTCATCATCTCGGCCATGACGCTCAAGAGCGTGGTGGCCGACGGCGCCCGCTTCAACGAAACCATCTATGAATGGATGGTCGTGGGCGGCCTGAAGATGGAAGTCGGCTTCATGGTCGACGGCCTCACCGCCATGATGATGTGCGTCGTGACCTTCGTGTCGCTGATGGTCCACATCTACACCATCGGCTACATGGAAGAAGACGACGGCTACAACCGCTTCTTCGCGTACATCTCGCTGTTCACCTTCTCGATGCTGATGCTCGTCATGAGCAACAACATGCTCCAGCTGTTCTTCGGCTGGGAAGCGGTGGGCCTGGTGTCGTACCTGCTGATCGGTTTCTGGTTCAACAAGCCGACCGCGATCTTCGCGAACATGAAGGCCTTCCTGGTCAACCGTGTGGGCGACTTCGGCTTCATCCTCGGCATCGGCCTGATCGCCGCCTACGCCGGCACGCTGAACTACACCGAGGCCTTTGCCAAGGCCGGCACGCTGGCCGGCATCACGTTCCCGGGCACCGAGTGGATGCTCATCACCGTGATCTGCATCTGCCTGTTCATCGGCGCGATGGGCAAGAGTGCCCAGTTCCCGCTGCACGTGTGGCTGCCCGACTCGATGGAAGGCCCGACGCCCATCTCCGCGCTGATCCACGCGGCAACGATGGTGACGGCCGGCATCTTCATGGTGGCGCGCATGTCGCCACTGTTCGAGCTGAGCGACACGGCACTGAGCTTCATCCTCGTGATCGGCGCCATCACCGCGCTGTTCATGGGCTTCCTGGGCATCATCCAGAACGACATCAAGCGCGTGGTCGCGTACTCGACGCTCTCGCAGCTCGGCTACATGACGGTGGCGCTCGGTGCCTCGGCCTACTCGGTCGCGGTGTTCCACCTGATGACGCACGCGTTCTTCAAGGCGCTGCTGTTCCTCGGCGCCGGCTCGGTGATCATCGGCATGCACCATAACCAGGACATCCGCTGGATGGGCGGTGTGCGCAAGTACATGCCGATCACCTGGATCACCTCGCTGCTGGGTTCGCTCGCGCTGATCGGCACGCCGTTCTTTGCCGGCTTCTACTCGAAGGACAGCATCATCGAAGCGGTGCACGAAAGCCACCTGTGGGGCGCGAACTTCGCGTACTACGCGGTGCTGGCCGGCGTGTTCATCACGGCGTTCTATTCGTTCCGCATGTACTTCCTGGTCTTCCACGGCAAGGAACGCTACGACCAGAACCCCGATGCGCACCATGACGACCATGGCCACGGTCATGACGATCATGGTCACGGCCATGACCAGAAGCCGCACGAATCGCCTTGGGTCGTCTGGCTGCCGCTGGTGCTGCTGGCCATCCCCTCGGTGGTGATCGGCTTCATGACGATCGAGCCGATGCTGTTCGGCGAGTTCTTCAAGAACGCGATCGTCGTGGACGGCACCAGGCACCACGCCATGAAGGAACTGGAAGAAGCCTTCCACGGCCCGGTGGCCATGGCCATCCACGGCCTGCAGGCTGCGCCGTTCTGGCTGGCGCTGGCTGGCGTGGTCCTGTCCTGGTACATGTACATGATCAACCCGGCGCTGCCGGCTGCGATCAAGCGCGCCTGCGGCCCGATCTACCGCCTGCTCGAGAACAAGTACTACATGGACTGGTTCAACGAGAACGTCATTGCCCGCGCCACGCGCGCGCTTGGCACCGGCCTGTGGAAGGGTGGCGACCAGGCCCTGATCGACGGAGCCGTCGTCAACGGTTCGTGGAAAGTGATCGGCCGGATTTCGGGTGTGGTGCGCTGGATGCAGTCTGGCTACATCTACCACTACGCCTTCGCGATGCTGCTCGGCATCTTCATCCTGATGACGTACTTCGTCTGGTTCAAACGCTGAGCCTAGCGCTGGAGAAAAAGAAAAATGGGTTTGTTGAGCCTTGCCATCTGGGTGCCGATCGCATTCGGCGCCGTGCTGCTGGCGTTTGGCCGTGACGAGCATGCCAAGGGCGTGCGCTGGGTCGCGCTAGTCGGTGCCATCGTGAGCTTCCTGGTCACGGTGCCGCTGTTCACGCGTTTCCAGAACGGCACTGCCGCGATGCAGTTCGTCGAAAAGACGGGCTGGATCGCACGCTTCAACGTCAACTACCACCTCGGGATCGACGGCCTGTCGCTCTGGCTGGTGCTGCTGACGTCGTTCATCACGGTCGTCGTCGTGATCTCGGCCTGGGAAGTGATCACCGAGCGCGTGAACCAGTACATGGGCGCGTTCCTGATCCTGTCGGGCTTCATGATCGGCGTGTTCTCCGCGCTCGACGGCGTGCTGTTCTACGTGTTCTTCGAAGCCACGCTGATCCCGATGTACCTGATCATCGGCATCTGGGGCGGCCCGAACAAGATCTACGCGGCGTTCAAGTTCTTCCTGTACACCTTGCTCGGCTCGCTGCTGATGCTGGTTGCGCTGATCTTCCTGTACAACAAGTCGGGCGGCAGCTTCGACATCCTGGCCTGGCACAAGCTGCCGCTGGGTTCGACCGCGCAGACCTTCCTGTTCTTCGCCTTCTTCGCGGCCTTCGCCGTGAAGGTGCCGATGTGGCCGGTGCACACCTGGCTGCCCGACGTGCACGTCGAGGCGCCCACCGGTGGCTCCGCCGTGCTGGCCGCGATCATGCTGAAGCTGGGCGCCTATGGCTTCCTGCGCTTCTCGATGCCCATCGCGCCCGATGCCTCGCACGAATGGGCCTGGCTCATGATCGCGCTGTCGCTGATCGCCGTGATCTACGTCGGCTTGGTGGCGCTGGTGCAGCAGGACATGAAGAAGCTGGTGGCCTACTCGTCGGTCGCCCACATGGGCTTCGTGACGCTCGGCTTCTTCATCTTCAACGAGCTCGGCGTGTCCGGCGGCATCGTGCAGATGATTGCGCACGGTTTCGTGTCGGGCGCCATGTTCCTGGGCATCGGCGTGCTGTACGACCGCGTGCACTCGCGCCAGATCGCCGATTACGGCGGCGTGGTCAACACCATGCCCAAGTTCGCCGCGTTCGCGCTGCTGTTCGCCATGGCCAATTGCGGCCTGCCGGGCACCGCCGGTTTCGTGGGCGAGTGGATGGTGATCCTGGGCGCCGTGAAGGCCAACTTCTGGATCGGCCTCGGCGCCGCCACCGCGCTGATTTTCGGCGCGGCCTACACCCTCTGGATGTACAAGCGCGTGTACCTGGGTCCGGTCGGTAACGACCACGTCAAGGAACTCAGCGACATCAACGCCCGCGAGTTCCTGATGCTGGCACTGCTGGCCATCGCTGTGCTGTGGATGGGCCTGTTCCCGAAGCCGTTCACCGACGCGATGAACGCCTCGGTGACCGAGCTCCTGCGCCACGTGGCAGTTTCGAAGCTGCCTTCCTGATGCCACGCTGAAGAAGAGAACGAGATGATTGACAAACTCAGCTGGGTCACGATCTACCCCGAAATCGTGTTGCTGGTCATGGCCTGCATCATTGCGCTGGTCGACCTGTCGGACACGAGCCCGCGCCGTACCCGCACCTATGTGTTGACGCTGGCCACGCTTGCCGTGGTCGCCGTGCTGTCGGGCCTGCAGGCCCTTGACGCCAAGACGATCTACGGCTTCGGCGGCATGGTCGTCAGCGACCCGATGGGCAACTGGCTCAAGTGCTTCGCCACCGTCGCCCTGATGGTCACGCTGGTCTACGGCCGTCCCTATGCGGCCGACCGCGAGATGCTGCGCGGCGGCGAGATGTTCACCGTCAGCATGTTCGCGCTGCTGGGCATGTTCGTGATGATCTCGGGCAGCAACTTCCTGCTGATCTACCTGGGCCTCGAACTGCTCACGCTGTCGAGCTATGCGCTGGTGGCGCTGCGCCGCGACAACGCGGTGGCCAGCGAAGCGGCGATGAAGTACTTCGTGCTCGGCGCCATGGCCAGCGGCTTCCTGCTGTATGGCCTGTCGATGATGTACGGCGCGACCGGCTCGCTCGACGTCAACGAAGTGTTCAAGACCATCGCGAGCGGCAAGGTGAACCACCAGGTGCTGGTGTTCGGCCTGGTGTTCATCGTCGCCGGCCTGGCCTTCAAGGTGGGCGCTGCGCCGTTCCACATGTGGGTGCCTGACGTCTACCAGGGCGCTCCGACTGCGATCACGCTGCTGATCGGCGCCGCGCCCGAGCTGGCTGCCTTCGCGATCATCATCCGCCTGCTGGTCGACGCTCTGCAGCCGCTTGCCATCGACTGGCAGCAGATGCTGGCCGTGCTCGCCATCGCCTCGCTGCTGGTTGGCAACCTGGCCGCCATTGCGCAGAGCAACCTGAAGCGCATGCTGGCCTATTCGACGATCTCGCAGATGGGCTTCATGCTCCTCGGCCTGGTCGCCGGCTCGGACCAGCAGGGCACCTACAACGCCCAGTACGCCTACAGCGCCTCGATGTTCTACATCGTGACCTACGTGCTGACCACGCTGGCCAGCTTCGGCATCATCCTGCTGCTGGCGCGCGAAGGCTTCGAAAGCGAAGAGATCACCGACCTGGCTGGCCTGAACCAGCGCAGCCCGCTGTACGCCGGCGTGATGGCCATTGCGATGTTCTCGCTGGCCGGTCTGCCGCCGCTGGTCGGCTTCTACGCGAAGCTGGCCGTGCTGCAGGCGCTGATTGCATCGGGCCACGCCATCTACATCGGCCTGGCCGTGTTCGCGGTGATGATGTCGCTGATCGGCGCGTTCTACTACCTGCGCGTGGTCAAGGTCATGTACTTCGACGCACCCGTCACGGCCACCACCGTGTCGGCGCCGCGCGACGTGCGCACGGTGCTCACGATCAACGGTGCGCTGATCCTGATCCTGGGCATCGTGCCCGGCGGCCTGATGACGCTTTGCTACGACGCGATCGTGGCAACCCTGGCCCACTGACGCGGCCCGACCTGGTGTCGCAAACCGCGTCGGTCTGGGTCGTTCTGCTGGTGGCCCTGGTGGCTGCCAACCTGCCGTTCTTCAACGACCGCCTGTTCGGCGTCGTGCCGCTGGTGACGAAACCCAAGTCGCTCGCGGTGCGTCTCGCCGAACTGGTGGTCTTGTACTTTCTGGCCGGCGGTATCGGGCTGCTGTTCGAGCGCAGGGCAGGGCAGATTGCCCCGCAGGGCTGGGAGTTCTATGCGGTGACTGGCGCGCTGTTCATCGTGCTGGCCTTTCCAGGATTCACCTGGCGCTATCTGATGAAGCACAGGCATTGACGAGGACGACATGACCACGCCCATCGACACCACCGATTCCCATCTGAAGGAAGAGCTCACGAGCCGCGAAGAGCTGTTCAAGGGCAAGTTCCTGGAGGCCAGGCGAGACACCATCCGGCTGCCCGATGGCCACAGCGCCACGCGCGAGTACGTGGTGCATCCGGGCGCCGTGGTGGTGATTCCGCTGCTGGACGACGGCCGCGTGGTGCTGGAGCGGCAGTTCCGCTACCCGGTCGGCCACGTGATGATCGAATTTCCGGCGGGCAAGCTCGATGCGGGCGAAGACCCTTTCGATTGCGGCCGGCGTGAACTGATTGAGGAAACCGGCTACACCGCGCGCGAATGGGCGCATGCGGGCGCCATGCACCTGGCGGTGGCGTACTCGACCGAAATCATCCACATCTACTTCGCGCGCGGCCTTTCACTCGGTGAGCGGCAGCTCGATCATGGCGAGTTTCTCGACGTGTTCACGGCCACGCCCGATGAGCTGGCCGGCTGGTGCCGCGACGGCAAAGTGACCGACGCCAAGACCCTGACCTGCACGCTCTGGCTGCAGAACGTCCTTTCGGGCGCATGGACACTGGATTGGAAGGCTGCCCCTGCGGAAGGTCACGCGGGATAATCCGCGGATGAAGGTTCTCAATCTCCGCTGCGCGCACGGCCACGGCTTCGAGGGCTGGTTCGCGTCCAACGAGGCCTTCGATAGCCAGTTGGCCAGCGGACTGGTCGAGTGCCCGGTCTGTGGCGACACCGCCATCGTCAAGCTGCTGAGCGCGCCGCGCCTCAATCTGGGCAATGCCAAGGCGCCTGAGGCTGCGGCACCGACTGCTGCCTCGAACGTTTCCGCCGAACTCTCACCCGAAGCCCGCTGGATGCGCGCCGTGCGCGAGGTGCTGGCAAAGACCGAAGACGTCGGCGACCGCTTTGCTGACGAAGCCCGGAAGATGCACTATGGCGAAGCCCAGGAGCGCGGCATTCGCGGCCAGGCGACGCCGGAGCAGACCGAAGCGCTGCTCGACGAAGGCATTCCGGTGATGGCGCTGCCGATTCCGGCGGCGTTGAAAGAAACCCTGCAGTAATCGACCAGCCGGTCGCGGCTGCTCAGGCCGTGAACTGAAGCGCAGCCAGGCGCGCGTATACACCGCCCTGCGCGACCAGCGTCGCATGCGTTCCCTGCTCGACGATTCCGCCGTGGTCCAGCACCACGATGCGATTGGCCTTCTGCACCGTTGCCAGCCGGTGAGCGATGACCAGCGTGGTCCGGTTTTCCATTGCCGATTCCAGTGCCGCCTGCACCATGCGCTCGCTTTCCGCGTCGAGTGCGCTCGTGGCTTCGTCGAGCAGCAGCAGCGGCGGGTTCTTCAGGATCGCGCGCGCAATCGCGATGCGTTGGCGCTGTCCGCCCGACAGCCGCACGCCGCGCTCGCCGAGGAAGGTGTCGTAGCCCTCGGGCAGCGCCTGCAGGAAGTCGTGGGCAAAGGCGGCGCGTGCTGCGGCATGCACTTCCTCGGTTGTCGCCTCGGGACGGCCGTAGCGGATGTTCTCGAACGCGGTGGTCGAGAAGATCACCGCGTCCTGCGGCACGAGGCCGATGCGGGTGCGCAGGTCGGGCAGGGCGAGCGAGGCCAGCGGCGCGCCGTCGAGCAGCAGGCGGCCCGATTGCGGGTCGTAGTAGCGCAGCAGCAACTGGAACACTGTGCTTTTGCCCGCGCCGCTCGATCCCACCAGGGCCACGGTTTCGCCCGGCGCGACTTCGAGGCTGAAGTCGCGCAGTGCCGGTGTGCCTGGTCGGGATGGGTAATGGAAGGTCACCGCATCGAACTTGATCGTGCTGCCCGCCACGGGGACGGGCGTGACCGTCGGGCTCGGCGGTGAAAAGATGGCGGCGGGCGCATGCAGCAACTCCATCAGCCGCTCGGTCGCGCCGGCGGCGCGCAGCAGGTCGCCGTACACCTCGCCGAGCACCGCAGTCGCGCTGGCCAGGATGGCGACGTAGACGACGGTCTGGCCCAGGTGGCCGGCCGTGATGTCGCCGCGCAGCACCGCCTGCGTGCCTTGATAAAGGCCCCAGAGCAGCGCTGCCGAGGTCGCGATGATGATGAACGCCACCAGCACCGAGCGTGCCTTGGTGCGGCGCACGGCGGTGCGAAAGGCGTTCTCGGTCGAGCCGTTGAAGCGCGCGGCCTCGCGGCCTTCAGCCGTGTAGCTCTGCACCACGGGAATAGCGTTCAGCACCTCGGCGGCAATGGCGCTCGAATCGGCCACGCGGTCCTGGCTGGCGCGCGACAGCTTGCGCACGCGGCGGCCGAACCACATGCTCGGTAGAACCACCAGCACGAGGATGCCCAGTACCTGCACCATCACGTAAGGATTGGTCCAGATCAGCACCGCCAGGGCGCCCACGCCCATCACCGCGTTGCGCAGGCCCATGCTCAGCGACGAGCCGACGACCGTCTGTACCAGCGTGGTGTCGGCCGTCAGGCGCGACAGCACTTCGCCGGTCTGCGTGGTTTCGAAGAAGACGGGGCTCTGTTTCAGCACATGGCCGTAGACCGCGTTGCGGATGTCGGCCGTCACGCGCTCGCCCAGCCAGCTCACCGTATAGAAGCGCGCCGCCGAGAAAACGCCCAGCGCCACGGCCACCGCGAAGAGGGCGCCGAAGTGCTCGCGCAGCGCCATGGTCTGGGCGCCTTTGTCGGTACTGATCAAGCCGCCGTCAATCAGATTGCGCAAAGCGATAGGGAAAACCAGCGTGGTAACCGCCGCCAGCACCAGAAAGAGGGCTGCCAGCACGATCTGCACGCGGTAGGGGCGAAGAAAAGGGCTCAGGCCCGACAGCGACCGGGGCGAGCCCTTGGCCATGGAAGACGGTGGGGTAGAAGCCATGCGCCGATTCTAACGATCCCTTGCCTCCACAAAGGCGGCCTTGACAATTACTGCCGCGGCAGCTAATATTTTGCCCCATGAGCGATGCAAACATTCCAGTAGCCCCGTCGGTCCCTGCCGACGCCGAGCGTCGCCCGCCTGTCTTCTATCGCGCGGAGACCTACTCGACCGAAGAGAGCATCGGTTATCTGATGCGCCGCATCATCACTTTGGTTGGTCAGGCAGTAGAAACCCGCATGTGCGAGCCCGGCGGCCCGACCTATCCGCAATGGTTGCCTCTCTACAAGCTGCACACCGGCGCCGCCACCACCGTGGCCGAACTGGCCCGCGCCTGCGAGCTCGACACCGGCGCCATGACGCGCCTGCTCGACCGCCTCGAAGCCAAGGGCCTGTGCCGCCGCGTGCGCTCGCTCGAAGACCGCCGCGTGGTCAACATCGAACTCACCGACGAAGGCCGTGCCGCCGCCAAGGAAGTGCCCTACGTGCTCAGCCGTGTGCAGAACGAACACCTCGCTGGCTTCAGCGCCGAAGAATGGGAGCAGCTCAAGGGTTACTTGCGCCGCATCCTCGACAACGCCCAGGCCCTCGCGGCCCGTGGAGATAAAAATGACTGATTCCCTCGCCGTGCGCGCTGTGCGTCGCACCCCCGTCGTGGCCGCAGCATTGCTCGTGGTCGCACTTGCCGGATGTGCCGACATGGCCGGCATCGGCTCGCAGGCCAAGCTGCGCGACGCCTCGTCGCTGGGCATCGCGCCCGACAGCGCCGCGGCGCCTGTGTCCCGCCTCGACAGCCAATGGTGGCTCGCCTTCGGCGACACGCAGCTCAATTCGCTGATCGACCAGGCCGTGGCCGGCAACCCCAACCTGCAGGTCGCGCAAGCCCGCCTCGCGCGCGCGCAGGCCTCCGCCGACATCGCCGGCTCGGCCCTCAAGCCGAAGGTCAACGCCGAGCTCGACCTGGATCGCCAGAAGTTCAACAGCAACTACATCTACCCCGCACCGCTGGGCGGCTCCACGCAGAACATCGGCCTGCTGCAGCTCGGCGCAAGCTGGGAGCTCGACTTCTTCGGCAAGAACCGCACCGCGCTCGACGCCGCCATCGGCTCGGCGAATGCCGCGGCTGCCGATGCGGATGCCGCCCGCGTGCTGCTCGCGAGCAACGTGGCACGCAGCTACTTTCAATGGGCGCGCCTGAACGACCAGCTCACCGTCGCCCAGCGCACGCTGGCGCAGCGCGACGAAACGCTCAAGCTCGTGCGCGACCGCGTGTCCGCCGGCCTCGACACCCGCCTTGAATTGCGCCAGAGCGAAGGCGGCCTGCCCGAGGCACGCCAGCAGATCGAATCGCTCAACGAGCAGATCGCGCTGCAACAGCACGCGCTCGACGCGCTCGTCGGCCAGCCGAATGTGTCGGCATCGCTCAAGCCGCCGGTGCTTGCTGGCGTCAAGCCGATGGCACTGCAGGGGAGCATTCCGGCCGACCTGCTCGGCCGCCGCGCCGACATCGCCGCCGCGCGCTGGCGCGTCGAGGCAGCCACGAGCGACGTGGCCAACGCCAAGACGCTCTTCTATCCCAACGTGAACCTCACGGCCTTCGTCGGCTTCCAGAGCCTGGGCTTCGGCAAGCTGCTGAAGTCGGGCAGCGAGCAGTGGGGCGTGGGCCCGGCCATCAGCCTGCCGATCTTCGAAGGCGGCAAGCTGCGCGCAAACCTGCGCGGCAAGTCGGCCGACCTCGACGTGGCCATCGAAAGCTACAACGCCACCGTGCTCGACGCGGTGCGCGACGCGGCCGACCAGGTCACGAGCGCGCAGTCGATCACGCGCCAGCAAACCGAACAACGCGCAGCGCAGACCGCTGCCGAAGGCGCCTACGACATCGCCGTGCAGCGCTACCGCGCGGGCCTCGGCAACTACCTCAACGTGCTGACCGCGGAAACCTCCGTGCTGGCGCAGCGCCGGCTGGCCGTCGACCTCGCCGCCCGCGCGCTCGACACGCAGGTGGGCCTGGCGCGCGCGCTGGGCGGCGGCTGGCAGCCCCCGGCCACGGCCACCGCCTCGGCCCCCGCGGCCGCAGTGAACTGAACAAGAACCGACCAGAACTGACCCGACTTCCTCGTCTTCGGAAAGAACTTCATCATGAGCGACAACAACACTCCGACGCCCGCTGCAGCTGCAGCTCCTGCAGCCTCCGAGGCGCCCGCCAACAGCGGCAAGCGCCGCCGCGCACTCACCGCGCTCGCCGCGGTGGTGATCGTCGTCGGCGGCGGCTGGGGCCTCTACGAATGGCTGGTTGCCAGCCACTACGAGGACACCGACAACGCCTACGTGCAGGGCAACGTCATCCAGATCACGCCGCAGATCGGCGGCACCGTGATGGCCATCGGCGCCGACGACACCGACTTCGTGAAGGCCGGCCAGCCCCTGGTGCAGCTCGACCCAGCCGATGCCAAGGTGTCGCTCGAACAGGCCGAAGCCGCCCTCGCGCAGGCCGTGCGCCAGGTGCGCACGCTGTACGCCAACAACGGCTCGCTGGCCGCGCAGGTCACGCTGCGCCAGTCCGACATCGTGAAGGCGCAGAGCGACATCGCCAAGGCGCAGGACGACCTGCAGCGCCGCCGCGCGCTGTCGGGCAACGGCGCCGTGTCGAAGGAAGAACTCAACCACGCCGAGACGCAGCTCGACACCGCCAAGAGCGCACTCGCCGCGGCGCAGGCCGGCGTGGTCGCCGCGAAGGAAGCGCTGGTCAGCAACCAGTCGCTGACCGACGGCACCAGCGTGGCCCAGCACCCTAGCGTGCTGGCCGCCGCCGCCAAGGTGCGCGAGGCCTACCTCGCCACCCAGCGCGTGGCCATGCCCGCACCGGTCGACGGCTATGTCGCCAAGCGCACCGTGCAGCTCGGCCAGCGCGTGGCCGCCGGCACGCCGATGATGTCGATCGTGCCGCTCAACCAGCTGTGGGTCGACGCCAACTTCAAGGAAGTGCAGCTGCGCAACATCCGCATCGACCAGCCCGTGAAGCTCACGGCCGACGTGTACGGCAAGAAGGTCGAGTACACCGGCAAGGTTGCGGGCCTGGGCGTCGGCACCGGCAGTGCGTTCGCGCTGCTGCCCGCGCAGAACGCCACCGGCAACTGGATCAAGGTGGTGCAGCGCGTGCCCGTGCGCATCGCGCTCGACCCCGAGCAGCTCAAGGCCAACCCGCTGCGCATCGGCCTGTCGATGGACGCCGAAGTCGACATCTCGTCCAAGAGCGGCAAGATGCTCGCCGACGCGCCGCGCGCCACTGCGCTGACGCAGACGGCCGTGTACAGCCAGCTCGACCGCGGCGCCGACGCCGAAGTCGACCGCATCGTCGCGGCCAACCTCGGCCGCAGCGCACCGGCAACGGCCACCGCGCCGTCGAAGGGCTCGGCGGCACCGTCGAGCGCGCCCGCCGCGGCATCGGTGGCAGTGCAGGGGCAGCCGGGCTGATCGCCCGCGCTTCCCTCGGGTAATTCAGGCAAACAGTTCGCGCGACCGCAATGGCCACCGCTGCTCCTGCTTACGTTGCGCATCCACCGCTCGAAGGCGCAGCCCGCGTCTGGGGCACGGTAGCGCTGTCTGCGGCAACCTTCATGAACGTGCTCGATTCGTCGATCGCGAACGTGTCGTTGCCCGCCATCTCGGGCGACCTGGGCGTGAGTACCACGCAAGGCACCTGGGTCATCACCAGCTTCGCGGTGGCCAACGCCATCGCGGTGCCGCTCACGGGCTTCATGACGCAGCGCTTCGGACAGGTGCGCCTGTTCATGGCCAGCGTGATCCTGTTCATGGTCGCCTCGCTGCTGTGCGGCCTGGCACCGAACATGACGACGCTGATCGCCTTCCGCGCGCTGCAGGGCTTCGTTGCGGGTCCGATGATTCCGCTGTCGCAGACGCTGCTGCTGTCGAGCTATCCGCGCGCCAAGGCAGGCCTTGCGATGGCCATGTGGTCGATGACCACGCTGGTCGCGCCGGTGATGGGGCCGCTGCTGGGCGGCTGGATCACCGACAACATCTCGTGGCCGTGGATCTTCTACATCAACATCCCCGTGGGCATCGTCGCGGCCGCCATCACCTGGACGCTGTACCGCAAGCGCGAGAGCAGCACGCACAAGGTGCCTATCGACGCCGTCGGCCTCGCGCTGCTGGTGCTGTGGGTGGGCTCGCTGCAACTGATGCTCGACAAGGGCAAGGAGCTCGACTGGTTCCACTCGGCGCAGATCGTCACGCTGGCGGTGGTGTCCGTAGTCGGCTTCGCGTTCTTCCTGGTCTGGGAGCTGACCGACAAGCACCCGGTGGTCGACCTGTCGCTGTTCAAGCGCCGCAACTTCTGGTCGGGCGCCGTGGCAACGGCCGTGGCCTACGGCCTGTTCTTCGGCAACGTGGTGCTGCTGCCGCTGTGGCTGCAGCAGTGGATGGGCTACACCGCCACGCAGGCGGGGATGATCATGGCGCCCGTGGGGCTGCTGGCGATCTTCTTCTCGCCGGTGGTGGGGCTCACGGTGGCCAAGATCGATCCGCGCCGCTACGCGACCTTCTCGTTCCTGGTGTTCGCACTGGTGCTGTGGATGCGGTCGAACTTCAACACGCAGGCCGACTTCGTCACCATCATCATCCCGACGGTGATCCAGGGCATCGCGATGGCGTTCTTCTTCATCCCGCTCGTGACCATCACGCTGTCGGGCCTCACGCCAGACCGGATCCCGGCCGCGTCGGGGCTGTCGAACTTCCTGCGGATCACTGCGGGTGCGATGGGCACGTCGATCACCACCACGCTGTGGGACAACCGTGCCACGCTGCACCATACGCAACTGGCCGAGACGATCAACCAGGGCAACAACGCAGCCACGAGCGCGATGTCTGGGCTCAACGCCAGCGGCTTCAGCGCCGACCAGGTGCTGGGGCAGATCAACCGCATCGTCGACCAGCAGGCCTACATGCTGGCCACGAACGACATCTTCTACGCGTCGGCGATCCTGTTCCTGCTGCTGATTCCGCTGGTGTGGCTGGCAAGGCCGCAGAAGGGCGGCGCTGGTGGCGACGCCGCAGCCGGAGCACACTGACCGCGCATCGTCCTCACACCATTCACCCCCAGCCTCCGCAAGGAGCCTGGGGGTTCTTATTTGCGCAGCGCCCTGAGCACGTCGTGGCACGCGCCCATGGTGTGATAGTCGGTCTTGCCGGCGGGGCTCTTCTCGTCGCTGATCTTCCGGTTCTGCGGCGTGAGGATGCGATACCAGGCACCGTACCGGTGGTCGACGAAGTGCTCCCAGCTGTAGGCCCAGATGCTGTCGTACCAGTCCCAGTAGCTGGCCTCGCCGGTGCGCACCGCGAGCAGGGCGGCCGCCGCGAAGCTCTCGGCCTGTACCCAGAAGTACTTGTCGTCGTCGCTCACTTTGCCGTCGGGGCCGAAGCCGTAGACCAGCCCGCCGTTGTCGGCGTCCCAGCCGCGGAACATGGCGGTGTCGAAGAAATGGCGCGCGCGCGGCACGATCCAGTCGGCCGTACGGTCCTTGGTGGCGAGATGGCCTTCGAGCTGCAGCAGCAGCTTGGCCCATTCGGTCAGGTGGCCGGTCTGGAAGCCCCAGGGCCTGAAGATGTTGCTCTTGTCTCCGCGGTTGTAGTCCCAGTCGACCGACCAGTCTTCGCGGTAGTGTTCCCAGACCAGTCCGTCTGCCAGCGCGGCCTGCTTGCCGGTCACTGATTCGGCCACTGCCAGCGCGCGGTCGAGGTAGCGCGTTTGCTGCGTGGCTTCGAATGCGGCCATCAGGGCCTCGCAGGCGTGCATGTTGGCGTTCTGTCCGCGATAGGCGCCGATGCGCCAGTCGGTGGTGGCCTCGTCGGCATAGAGCTGGTGCCGTGGCTCCCAGAAATGCTGCTCCATCAGTTGCCAGGTGTGCTCCAGCCCCGCATACGCTTCCTCGATGCCGGCCATCAGCGCATGCGCTTGCGCGAGCAGCACGAAGTCCAGGCCGTAGCAGTGATTGGTGCCGTCCTGCACGGTGGCGCGCTGCTGATGCCAGTCGATCTGCCATGCATAGCCGCCACCCGGCTGCCGATGCGCATGCTCGACGAACGCAAGGCCGTGCCGCGCGGCTGCAAGATGCGCGGGAATGCCGAAGCGGCGATACGCCATCGCATGGTTGAACACGAAGCGCGTGCTGCTCACGAGATGGCGCGTACGCCGGTCGTACACCGTGCCGTCGTCCTTGAAGAAATGAAAGAAGCCGCCCGTGGCATCGAGGTCGCGCGGCTCGTAGAAAGCCAGCGTGTGCAGGATGTGGTCGGTCAGGAAGTCGGGAGAGCGGAAGTCCGGCATGTTGGTTGCAGTCTACGCAGACCCCAGTGCGCACCGGCTTGGGGTTTCCGATGCCGCCGGAGCTTTCTTTGTCGTCACAACGACAGTCCCCGATTCGAATGTGCGCCGGTCCGTGCAGGTTGCACTGCAGCATAGGCATTTGCCCCAGTATGCAAGCGGGGTAGGCCCACGAACAATCGGTCCGCGCTCGATGGTGGCGCATTGAGATGGACCGCATGACCGATATTCTTTTTCCGTACCCGGGCGACTTCGCGAGATGAGCGACGTCATTCTCGAAACACGCCAGCTCACCAAGGAATTCAAAGGGTTCACGGCGGTCAGCAAGGTCGACCTGTCGGTGGTGCGCGGATCCATCCAC
This sequence comes from Variovorax sp. OV084, assembly GCF_900111625.1. NCBI lineage: Bacteria > Pseudomonadati > Pseudomonadota > Betaproteobacteria > Burkholderiales > Comamonadaceae > Variovorax > Variovorax sp. OV084. The sequence goes on from NZ_FOII01000014.1 coordinate 109,741, forward strand.
GCGCTCATCGGTCCGAACGGTGCCGGCAAGACGACCTGCTTCAACCTGCTCACCAAGTTCCTCGAACCGACCACCGGTACGATCCTGTTCAACGGGCAGGACATCACCGGCGAGCGGCCCGCGCAGATCGCGCGGCGCGGCATCATCCGCTCGTTCCAGATCTCGGCCGTGTTCCCGCATCTCACGCTGCTCGAGAACGTGCGGCTGGGCCTGCAACGCAGGCTGGGCACCTCGTACCACTTCTGGAAGAGCGAGAAGTCGCTCAAGCCATTGGATGCCAGAGCCCGCGAGCTGCTGGCTGAAGTCGGCCTCGAAGAACTCGCCGACGAACAGACCGTGAACCTGCCCTACGGCCGCAAGCGCGCGCTCGAGATCGCGACCACGCTCGCAATGGAACCCGAGCTGATGCTGCTCGACGAACCTACGCAGGGCATGGGCCATGAAGACGTGCACCGCGTGGCCGAACTCATCAAGCGCGTGTCGGCCGGACGCACCATCCTGATGGTCGAACACAACATGAGCGTGGTCTCGACCATTGCCGACACCATCACCGTGCTGCAGCGCGGCGCCGTGCTGGCCGAAGGCCCGTACGCCGAAGTCTCGAAGAACCCGCAGGTGATGGAAGCCTACATGGGCACCACCGACGGCCAACTCCAAGGGGCCCACTGATGACCGCCGCATTGGAAATCAAGGGCCTTCAAGCCTGGTACGGCGAATCGCACGTGCTGCACGGCGTCGACATGGTCGTGCAGCCCGGTGAGGTAGTCACGCTGCTGGGCCGCAACGGCGCGGGCCGCACCACCACGCTGCGCGCCATCATGGGCCTGACCGGCGCACGCAAGGGCAGCATCGAGGTCAATGGCAAAGAGACCATCGGCATGCCGACGCACCGCATTGCGCACCTGGGCATCGGCTATTGCCCTGAAGAGCGCGGCATCTTCGCCAGCCTCTCGTGCGAGGAAAACCTCCTGCTGCCGCCCGAACTCAAAGGCGCGGGGCAGGGCATGTCGGTCGAAGAGATCTACGCCATGTTCCCCAACCTGGCCGAGCGCCGCAACAGCCAGGGCACGCGCCTGTCGGGCGGCGAGCAGCAGATGCTGGCCGTGGCGCGCATCCTGCGCACGGGCGCCAAGCTGCTCTTGCTCGACGAGATTTCCGAAGGCCTCGCGCCCGTCATCGTGCAGGCGCTGGCCCGCATGATCACTACGCTGCGCTCCAAGGGCTACACCATCGTCATGGTGGAGCAGAACTTCCGCTTCGCCGCGCCGCTGGCCGACCGCTTCTACGTGATGGAGCACGGCCGCATCGTCGAGAAGTTCGGCGCTGCCGAGCTCGAAGCCAAGATGCCAGTGCTCACCGAGCTGCTCGGCGTCTGAAGCAAAAGACACGTCCACAAGACCTTTTCTCGCATCCCACAAAGATTTCTTCAGGAGACAACACCATGAACAAAAAACTCGGCCTCATCGCTACCGCCGTCGCTGTCCTTGCCATGGGCGCAGGCGCCGCGCAGGCGCAGGAAAAAGTGAAGATCGGCTTCGTCACCGACCTGTCGAGCCTGTATGCCGACCTCGAAGGCAAGGGCGGCGCCACCGCCATCCAGATGGCCATCGACGACTTCGGCGGCAAGGCGCTGGGCCAGCCCATCGAGCTGCTGGTTGCCGACCACCAGAACAAGGCCGACATCGCCGCCTCCAAGGCCCGCGAATGGATCGACACGGCCGGCGTGACCATGGTCTTCGGCGGCACCAACTCCGGTACCGCGCTGGCCACCGCCAAGGTTGCGGAAGAGAAGAAGCGCGTGTACTTCAACAACGGCGCAGGCAGCTCGGTGCTCACCAACGAGCAGTGCAGCCCCTATACCATCCACTACGCCTACGACACCGTGGCGCTGGCCAAAGGCACCGGCGCGGCGGTTGTAGACCGCGGCGGCAAGAGCTGGTTCTTCCTGACGGCCGACTACGCCTTCGGCCACGCGCTCGAAGCCGACACCACCAAGGTGGTGAAGGAAAAGGGCGGCACGGTGGTGGGCGCGGTGCGCCATCCGCTGAACGCTTCGGACTTCTCCTCGTTCCTGCTGCAGGCGCAGAACTCCAAGGCGCAGATCCTGGGCCTGGCCAACGCCGGTGGCGACACCATCAACTCGATCAAGGCGGCCAAGGAATTCGGCATCAACAAGACCATGAAGACCGCCGGTCTGCTGGTCTTTCTGAGCGACATCCACAGCCTGGGCCTGAAGAACACCGAAGGCCTGCTGCACACCACCAGCTGGTACTGGGACCTGAACGACGAATCGCGCAAGTTCGCCAACCGCTTCTTCGAGAAGACCAAGCGCATGCCGACCGACGTGCAGGCCGCCGACTACTCGGCCACCATGACCTACCTGAAGGCCGTGGCCGCCGCCAAGACCACCGACTCCGACAAGGTGATGGCGCAGCTCAAGAGCACCAAGGTCGACGACTTCTATGCCAAGGGCACCATCCGTGCCGACGGCAGCTTCATCCACGACATGTACCTGGTCGAAGTGAAGTCGCCCGCCGAATCGAAGAAGCCCTGGGACTACCTGAAGGTGCTCAAGACGCTGCCGGGCGACCAGGTCTTCACGACCAAGGCCGAGACGAAATGCGCTCTCTGGAAATAACCGGCTGACGCCGCGCCAGACCCTTCCACCGAAGTCAACCGAGAGAACCATCCCATGAAACGCACGCTCATCGCCTCTGCCTGCCTCGCCGCTACCTGCCTCATGGCCGTTGGCGCCGCGAAGGCCCAGGACAAGGTCAAGATCGGTTTCATCACCGACATGTCGAGCCTCTACGCGGACGTGGAGGGCAAGAACGGCGCCCTCGCGATCCAGATGGCCATCGACGACTTCGGCGGCAAGGTCAACGGCATGCCCATCGAGCTGCTGCAGGCCGACCACCAGAACAAGGCCGACATCGCCGCCTCCAAGGCGCGCGAATGGATCGACACGCAGGGCCTGACGATGCTGTTCGGCGGCACCAGTTCGGGCACCGCCCTGGCCATGGCCAAGGTGGCGCAAGAGAAGAAGCGCGTATTCGTCGTGAACGGCGCGGGCAGTTCGGCGCTCACCAACGAGCAGTGCAGCCCCTACACCGTGCACTACGCCTACGACACCGTGGCGCTGGCCAAGGGCACCGGCAGCGCGGTGATTGCGCGCGGCGACAAGAGCTGGTATTTCCTCACTGCCGACTACGCCTTCGGCCAGGCGCTGGAGGCCGATGCCTCCAAGGTCGTGAAGGAGAAGGGCGGCACCGTGGTGGGCAGCGTGAAGCATCCGCTCAACACCTCCGACTTCTCTTCGTTCCTGCTGCAGGCGCAGAACTCCAAGGCCCAGGTGCTGGCGCTGGCCAATGCAGGCGGCGACACCATCAACTCGATCAAGGCGGCCAAGGAATTCGGCATCACCAAGACCATGAAGATGGTCGGCCTGCTGGTGTTCGTGACCGACGTGCACAGCCTGGGCCTGAAGAACACAGAAGGCCTGCTGCTCACCACCAGCTGGGACTGGAACCTCGACGACAAGACGCGCGCCTTCGGCAAGCGCTTCTTCGAGAAGACCAAGCGCATGCCCACCGACATCCAGGCCGCCGACTACTCGGCCACCATGACCTACCTGAAGGCCGTGCAGGCTGCCAAGACGGTCGATGCCGACAAGGTGATGGAGACGATCAAGGCCACGCCCATCGACGACTTCTACGCAAAGGGCACCGTGCGCGCCGACGGCCGCTTCGTGCACGACATGTACCTGGTGCAGGTCAAGTCGCCGGCCGAATCCAAGCAGCCGTGGGACTACTACAAGGTAATCCAGAAGCTCAAGGGCGAAGAGGTCTTCACGACGAAGGCCGAGAGCAAGTGCGCCCTCTGGAAGTGATCCCCCGCGGGCGCGCAGCCGCCCGGGTTCGTTGAAACGCTTATGACCATTTCCCTTCCCGCGCTTTTGAGCCAGCTCCTCCTGGGGTTGGTCAACGGCTCCTTCTACGCCATCCTGAGCCTCGGGCTGGCGGTGATCTTCGGCCTGCTCAACGTCATCAACTTCGCACATGGCGCGCTGTTCATGCTCGGCGCTGTCCTCACGTGGATGGCGATGGAGTACCTCGGCGTCAACTACTGGGTGATGCTGATCGCGGCGCCCGTCGTCATCGGCATCTTCGGCGTGCTCATCGAGCGCCTGCTGCTGCGCTGGATCTACAAGCTCGACCACCTCTACGGCCTGCTGCTCACGCTGGGCCTCACGCTGCTGATCGAGGGCGTGTTCCGCTCGATCTACGGCGTGTCGGGGCTGCCCTACGACGCGCCCGATGCGCTGTCGAGCGCCACCGACCTGGGCTTCATGGTGCTGCCGAACTACCGCGCCTGGGTGGTCGTTGCCTCGCTCGTGGTGTGCTTCGCCACCTGGTACGTGATCGAGAAGACGCGCCTGGGTGCCTACCTGCGCGCCGGCACCGAGAACCCGCGGCTCGTGGAAGCCTTCGGCGTCAACGTGCCGTTGATGATCACGCTGACCTACGCCTTTGGCTGCGCGCTCGCGGCCTTCGCAGGCGTGCTGGCCGCGCCGGTGATGCAGGTGTCGCCGCTGATGGGGCAGAACCTCATCATCGTGGTGTTCGCCGTGGTGGTGATCGGCGGGATGGGTTCGATCATGGGCGCCATCCTCACGGGCCTCGGGCTCGGTGTGATCGAAGGGCTCACCAAGGTTTTCTATCCCGAGGCATCGTCTACGGTTGTGTTCGTGATCATGGTCATCGTGCTGTTGATTCGCCCCGCCGGCCTGTTCGGCAAAGAAAAGTAAGGCGAACGGCATGAACATGAAAAAAATCTCCACCGTCGTCTACGCCTTGCTGCTGGTCGCGCTGCTCCTGGCGCCGTTCTTCGGCGCCTACCCGGTGTTCGTGATGAAGCTGATGTGCTTCGCACTCTTCGCCGCGGCCTTCAACCTGCTGCTGGGCTTCACGGGCCTGCTGTCCTTCGGCCATGCGGCCTTCCTTGGTGGCTCCGCGTATGTGGCCGGCCATGCCATCAAGGTCTGGGGCCTCACGCCCGAACTGGGCCTGATCGCGGGCACGCTCACTGGCGCTTTCCTCGGCTGGCTCTTCGGCGTGCTGGCCATTCGCCGGCAGGGCATCTACTTCGCGATGATCACGCTGGCGCTCGCGCAGATGATGTTCTTCGTCGCGCTGCAGGCCAAGTTCACGGGCGGCGAAGACGGCCTGCAGGGCGTGCCGCGGGGCAAGCTGTTCGGCCTGATCGATCTGTCGAACGACCTCACGATGTACTACGTCGCGCTGGTCATCGTGGTCGCGGCCTTCCTGCTGATCGTGCGCACCATCCACTCGCCCTTCGGGCAGGTGTTGAAGGGCATCAAGGAGAACGAGCCGCGCGCGCTGTCGCTGGGCTACGACGTGAGCCGCTTCAAGCTGCTGGCCTTCGTGATCTCCGCGGCGCTGTCGGGCCTGGCCGGTTCGCTCAAGACGCTGGTGCTGGGCTTCGCCACGCTGTCGGACGTGCACTGGACCGCTTCGGGCCAGGTCATCCTGATGACGCTGGTGGGCGGCCTAGGCACGCTCTCGGGGCCGCTGGTGGGCTCGGCGGTGGTGGTGCTGCTCGAGAACAAGATCGGCGAACTCGGCAACTTCCTGGCGCGCATCACGACGATCGACTGGTTCAACACGCTGGGCGAGTCGGTGACCATGGTCACGGGCCTGATCTTCGTGATCTGCGTGCTGGCGTTCCGCAAGGGGATCATGGGCGAGATCATTGCGTTCATCGAGCGGCGACGAGCCAAATAGCAAGCAAGGCAACTGCAATGAAAAAGGGAGCCGAGGCTCCCTTTTTTCATTGCATTGACCCGTCCTGAACTGGGTTGACACCTTTTCCTTCAAGAAAAGGCAAGTCAAATGGAATCAGGCGTCAAACGCACACAGCGCGACTACACACTGGCTTTTAAGCTGTCGGTGGTCGATCAGGTAGAAAAAGGCGATCTCACCTACAAGCAGGCTCAGGAGCGCTACGGCATCCAGGGCAAATCGACCGTGCTGGTGTGGCTGCGCAAGCATGGTCGCCACAGTTGGGGTTCGGCATCATCTCGGCTTCCCATGCCAGTACCGATCAAAAAATCCTCCCCTTCGCCTGCGCCGCTGACCCCCGAGCAGAGGATCAAGGCTCTTGAAGTCCAGCTTCGGGAGGCCAAGGAGAAGGCTCAGCTGTTCGAGGCGGTGCTCGATGTCCTGAAGAAGGACTATGGGGTGCGTGTCGTAAAAAAGCCTTCGGGCAAGTCCTCTCGCAAAAGCTCCTCCCGGGGCTGAGCGTATCGAGGGCTTGCCGCCATTGGGGTGTCAGCCGCCAGGCCTACTACCAGCCGCTGCAGCACCAGCAACAATGCCGTACCCGTTCTGACACGGTGATCGAGCTTGTGCGCTCGGTGCGCCTGCGCCAGCCCCGGTTAGGCGCGCGCAAGTTGCACCATCTGCTCAAGCAGCCGCTGCACCAGGCCAACGTGAGTCTGGGACGCGATGCATTGTTGGACGTGCTGCGCGAGGCTCACATGCTGGTTCAGCCCAGGCGGGCGTATCACAAGACCACAGACAGCCATCACCGGTTCCGCCGTCATCCCAACCTGCTCAAGGAGGGGCCCAACCAAGTGACCCCCACTGGCAGCGAGCAGGTATGGGTGGCCGACATCACCTACCTGCTGACCGATCGAGGGTTCGTCTATCTCAGCCTGGTGACGGATGCGTGGTCACGCAAGATCGTGGGCTATCACGTTCACGACAGCCTGCACACCGAGCAGGTCAGCCGGGCGCTGAAGGTGGCGCTCAAGAGCCGGCAAACGCAGCAAGCGCTGGTGCATCACTCCGACCGAGGGATCCAGTACTGCTCCAACGACTATCAGGAGATCCACCGACGTCACGGCATCGCGTGCTCGATGACGGACGGCTATGACTGTTATCAGAACGCGCTGGCCGAGCGCGTCAATGGGATCTTGAAGATGGAGCTCCTGCTGCACCGCCCCGCCGACCTCGCACAAGCCAGCCGGATGGTCCAGCAGTCCGTGCAGATCTACAACCAGGAGAGACCGCACCTGTCCCTAAAATTGAAAACGCCCGATGAGGTTCATCGGGCGTCTATCGCCGGCTGGATCAGGCCGGCTATACGTCCTTCATAGGTGTCAACCTATGGCAGGACGGGTCACATCAGCAGTTGCCTTTTTTCGCCTGGCCGGGCGGGCAGAAATCGCCGCGGTCGCGATCATGGTCATGGCCGCGCCGATAGTCGCGATCGTGGTCGCGGCGGCGATGCTCTTCTTCCCACTCGCGTTCACGGCGCGCTTCACGGTACGCCTCGCGCCGGCGCCAGTCGCCTTCGGTCCAGCGCCAGCCGCCGCGGTCCTCGACCCAGCGGCCAGGGGCATAGGCGTAGCCTGCGCGCTCGGGCTGCCAGCCGCCCGGACGCCATCCGTAGGCACGGCCATCCCAGGCCCAGCGGCCCGGCACCCAGACGAAGCCGCCGCGCGGCGGTGGCAGGGGTTCGTAGCGTGGCGGCGGCGGTGCCGTCATCACCAGCCCGGGCACATTGATGTTCACCGAGACCTGCGCGTTGGCGGCAAGGGGGCTCGCAAGGATGGAAAGGGCGCCGGCCACGGCCAGCACGGCAAGTCGAATCTTCATGGTGGGGATCCTCTGGTTTTCAGATGAGTTCTGGACATTATTCCCAACGCACGCGGGAGGCGGCTGGTTGTCAGTGCTTGTGCGCGGCTACAACGGTTACAGCTTCAGCGGTGCGGCGTAGCCGGTCATTTCCAGGTAGCCACGGCCCACACGGCGCCCCTGGGCGTCGAGCAGGTCGCTTACGCCTTCCCAGTACACACCGCCGGTCGAGCCGCGGCTGTCCAGTTCCTGGTCGTCGAGCAAGGCGCGCACCTCGAAGCTGCCGGAGGGCGTCTGTACGCGCCATTGCGTCGGGTACTTCGCCTGCGTGCGCGGGCTGTCCCAGGTCTTGAGGCTCTCGAAGCGGACTTCGTCGTTCTTGAAGGTGCGAGCCACGCCATCGCGCGGGCGGAACGAGCCGCCGCCCCACAGCGCGCTGCCGTCGCTGCGCCGCAGATGGAAGGCGGTGAGGGCGCTGCCGTCATCGAGGTTCATGCCGATCCAGTCCCAGCCCACGGCCTCGGGGTGCATCAGCGCTTCGCTCCATTCGTGGTCGAGCCATGCGGTTCCGCCCACGTCGAAGGCCTGTCCCTTCAGCGTGAGCTTGCCCTGCGCCTTGAGCTGCGGCTCGCTGTAGTAGTAGCTCGCCTGCGATTCATCGGGGCCCTTGCGCGAGAGGCCTGCGTTGCCTTGCAGCAGCACCGGCTGCGTGGGCGTGAAGCGCAGGTCGAGCGAGAACTCGCCGGCCGGAATGCGCGCGACGTAGATGCCGTCTTTTTCCCGCACCAGCGACCAGTCGCGGATGCGCACGTCGGTGTCGCTCGTGCTCGCCTCCGCTACGCCGAAGCCCGCGCGTGCGATGCGCTGGTCATGCAGCAGCACGCGGCCTTCGAGGTCGGTGACGGCTGCGTGCGCGAACACGAGGTGCTTCGCCGCGAAGGCCGAGCGCATGCCCTGCGTGGCCTCGACGCGCGAACGGAAGAAGGTCACCTGGTAGCCGAACTCGCGCCCCGCCAGCGTCTTCGCATGGCCGGTGATGTACCACCACTCGGTGTGCAGATCAGGGTGGCTGCCGAAGTCGCGCGGAAACTCCAGCCGGTGCTCGGGCAATGCCCATGCCGCCAGCGGACCCGACGCGAGCGCCGCCAACAACAGGCCGCGGCGCGACAGCAGTGGCATGGGAGACATCACGACGCCACCAGCGCATCGATGCGCTGCTGCGCCGGCCCGATGTCGCCGAAGGCGTTGCGCACCCAAGCCGCGTCGTGGTAGCTCGGCAGGTAGCGCTCGCCCGCATCGCACAGCAGCGAAAGAATGGAACCCTGCTGCCCGGCCGCGCGCATCTCCTGCGCCACGGCCAGCATGCCGATGAAGTTGGTGCCCGTCGACGGCCCGACCTTGCGGCCCAGCAGCGCCGACAGCGCATGCATGGCCGCCACCGAATCGAGGTTGGGCACTTCGATCATCCGGTCGACCAGCGTGCGGATGAAGCTGGGCTCCACGCGCGGCCGGCCGATGCCCTCGATGCGCGAGCCGGCGGCCGTCAGCGTGGCGTCGCCCGTGCGGTGGTAGGCCGAGAACACCGAGCCTTCGGGGTCGGGCACGCACACCTGCGTGTCGTGGCAGCGATAGCGCAGGTAGCGACCGATGGTCGCGCTGGTGCCGCCAGTGCCCGCGCCCACCACGATCCACTTCGGCACCGGATGCCGCTCGCGCGACATCTGCTGGAACATGCTCTCGGCGATGTTGTTGTTGCCGCGCCAGTCGGTCGCGCGCTCGGCGTACGTGAACTGGTCCATGTAGTGGCCGCCGGTTCGCTCGGCCAGCGCGCGGGCTTCTTCGTACACCTGCGCGGCATGGTCGACGAAGTGGCAGCTCGCGCCGTAGAAGGCGATCTGCGCGATCTTTTCGGGCGAGGTGGTGCGCGGCATCACCGCGATGAAGGGCAGGCCCAGCAGCCGCGCGAAGTAGGCCTCGCTCACGGCCGTCGAGCCGCTCGATGCCTCGACGATGGTCGTGCCTTCGCGCACCCATCCGTTGCACAGCGCATAGAGAAAGAGCGAACGTGCGAGCCGGTGCTTGAGGCTGCCGGTCGGGTGCGTCGATTCGTCCTTCAGGTACATGTCGATGCCGTGCGCCGCGAGCGAGGGCAGGGGCAGCGGGATCAGGTGCGTGTCGGCGCTGCGCTGGTAGTCGGCTTCGATGCGGCGGATTGCGCCGCCGAGCCAGCCGCTGCAGTAGGACGAGGAGGTGGAAGGTGTTTGCTGCTGCATATCGGCGCCAGTCTACAAGTCATGCCTTGTAACGCCCACAAGGTGCGATAAGGCACGCAAATCGGGATACTGTGCCCTGCCGTCTACAACAAGGCAGGAGACGAGACACATGAAAAGAACAAACCTGCGCCCCGCATCGCGGCGCTCGTTAGGTCAAAGGCATTCCTTCGGCGTTGTTGCGCTCGCAGCTTTCGTGCTTGCGGGTTGCGCGTCGGGGCCTCCCGGTTCGCAGACGCCCATGCGTCCTTCCTCATCCTTCGCCGTGCCCGGTCTCGAGAAGCCCGCCGAGGTGCTGGTCGACCGCTGGGGCGTGCCGCATCTTTATGCGGGCACGCTCTACGACGCATTCGTGGCGCAGGGCTTCATCGCCGCGCGCGACCGGCTGTGGCAAATGGATCTCTGGCGCAAGCGCGGCCTCGGCGAAATGGCGAAGGATTTCGGCCCCGCATGGGTCGAGAACGACCGCGCCGCGCGTGCCGTGCTCTACCGCGGCGACATGTACCGCGAGTGGCTGGCCTACGGCTCCGACGCCAAGCGCGTGGCCGAGGCTTTCACGGCCGGCGTCAATGCGTATGTGGCTCAGGTGCGCGCGCAGCCTTCGTTGCTGCCGCCGGAGTTCGCACTGCTGGGCTACCAGCCGGCCACGTGGTCGCCCGAAGACGTGGTGCGCATCCGGCATCACGGCCTCACGCTCAACTTCACGTCGGAGATCGATCGCGCCAAAGCCTACTGCGCGGGCGGCGCCGGCATCAAGGCCGACTGGCTGCGCCGCGAGCTCGATCCGCCGATCAACCCGCGCGTACCGCCGGGACTCGACCCGTGCACCATTCCTGCGGCCGAACTGCGCGCGGCCTACATGCGCGCAACCGAGTCGCCGCAGTTCACCAAGGCCAACACGCGGCTGGCGTCACCGGTGGCCCAACTGCCGGGCAGCGACGAAGCAGAACAACTGCAGGCCTCGCAAGGCGACCCGACCGGCGCCTACGGCAGCAACAACTGGGTGATCTCGCCGAAGTTCACGTCCACCGGCCGTCCCATCCTGGCCAACGACCCGCACCGTGCCCACGGTGCGCCCAGCCTGCGCTACATGACGCACCTGAGCGCACCTGGCATGGACGCCATCGGCGCGGGCGAGCCCTTCCTGCCGGGCCTGTCGATCGGGCACAACGGCACCATCGCCTTCGGCCTCACGCGCTTCTACATGGACCAGGAAGACCTGTACGTGTACCAGCTCAACCCGCGCAATGCCAGCGAGTACCGCTACCAAGGTCGCTGGGAGCCGATGGTGCGCGTCACCGAACGCATCGCGGTCAAGGGCGAGAGCGCGCCGCGCGAGGTGGTCAACACCTTCACGCGCCATGGCCCGGTGCTGCTGGCCGAGCCGGGCAAACAGCGCGCGTATGCCTTGCGCGCGGCGTGGCTGGAGCCCGGCATGGCTCCGTACTTCGGCTCCATGGACTACATGCGCGCGCGCAACTGGGACCAGTTCCGCGCGGCCATGAACCGCTGGGGCGCGCCCGGCGAGAACCAGGTCTATGCGGACACCAGCGGCAACGTCGGCTGGATTCCCGGCGGCCTCACGCCCATCCGGCCCAACTGGGACGGGCTGATGCCGGTGCCCGGCGACGGGCGCTACGAATGGTCGGGCTTCCGCAACGGCGACGAGCTGCCTTCGGAGTTCAACCCGGCGCGTGGCTATGTGGTGACCGCCAACGAGAACAACATTCCGCCCGACCATCCCGCCGCGAAGAAGGGCGTGGGCTACGAGTGGAGCGACGCGGCGCGTGCGCGGCGGCTCAAGGAGCTGTTCGCGGCCAAGGTGGCGGCGGGTTCGCGCTTCTCTGTCGAAGACTCGGAGCGCATGCAGAACGACATCGTCGCGACGCCCGCGCAGCGCGTGCTGAAGCTGCTGGCCGGCCTGCGCAGCGACGACGCGCAAACGGCAACAGCGCTGCGCATGCTGCAAAGCTGGGACGGCACCATGGACCGCGACAGCGCGGCCGCCGCGCTGTACGAGGTGTGGAGCAGCAAGCCGCTGCGTGCCGCCGTGCTCAAGGCCGGCGCAGGCGATGCAGGCGCCGCGCTGGCCGCGCCCGGCGACAACACGCGCATGGTGCTGCTGCTCGAAAACCCGTTCGGCTGGGTCACGAACGAGCAGCGCGATGCACTGCTGCTGAAGACACTGCCAGTAGCGATGCAAGAGCTCACCACCAAGCTCGGCCCCGACCCCGCGACCTGGAAGTGGGGCGCGCTGCACCGCGCCGAGTTCCGCCATCCGCTCGGCGGCGTGGTCGATGCCGCCACGCGCAAGAAGCTCGACGTGGGCGACTGGCCGATGTCCGGTTCTTCCTTCACGCCGATGGCGGCCACCTACCGGGCCAGCGACTACAAGCTGACGGCGGGCGCATCGTTCCGCATGGTGCTGGACGTGGGCAACTGGGACGCCTCGCGCGTCATCAACACGCCGGGCCAGTCGGGCAACCCGGAGAGCCCGAACTACCGCGACCTTGCGCCGCTGTGGCTCGAAGGCAAGTACGTGCCGCTGGTCTACAGCCGGGGGGCTGTCGAGAAGGAAACGGTGGAGCGGATCCAGTTGACGCCGGCGCGCTGAGACGCCGAGGGCGCTACCAGTCTTCCTTCACCGCCAGCACCACGTCCTTGCCGGCGGCGGCCCGGCCCGCCATCCAGGCCGTCACCGTGCCGGCGGCCACCACCGCCGCGCACAGCGCCAGCAGGCGGCCCCATGGCACCAGCAGGTCCATGCTCCAGTGGAAGCTCTGCGGGTTCACGACCTTCACGAGCACCACCGACACGGCCAGCCCCAGTCCTAATCCGGCCACGGCGCCGATGGCGGTCCACGCGGCGCCTTCACCGGCCACCACTGCCAGCACCTGCCTTCGCGTGAAGCCCAGGTGCGCGAGCAGCCCGAACTCCTTGCGCCGCGCCAGCACCTGCGCGCTGAAGCTCGCGGCAATGCCGAACAGCCCGATGGCGATGGCCACCGCCTGCAGCCAGTAGGTCACCGCGAAGCTGCGATCGAAGATGCGCAGCGAGGTCGCGCGGATCTGCCCCACCGATGCGATCTCGACGGACTCTGCGGACGAGCCGCCCTGGCGTGCTGCCAAGGCGCGCACCGCAGTCTGCACCGCGCCTTCCGACGCTCCGGGCGCAAGCCACAGCGCCACGTCGCTCACATTGCGCTCGCCGGTGATGCGCTCGAAGTCCCGCGCATCCATCGTGACCGTGCCGAATTGCCGCGCGTAGTCGCGCCACACGCCCGCCACGAAGAACGTTTGCGCCTTCTTCGAACCCGCCCGCAGGCCCATCGCATCCGACAGCGGAGTGAAGGCCGTGCCCGGTTTCGCGCCATACAGCTCCACCATCGGCTCGCTCACGTAGATGCCGATCTGCCCCTCGGGTACGGGCAGTGCGGCACCCACCAGTGGCAACGACTGCGTTGCCCCGCCTTCCAGGCTGCGCGCAATCAGCGTCACGGTGGGCCGTGTCGCATCGAGCTGCAGCGATTGCGTGCGCAGCGTGCCCGTGCGCGCCACGCCGGGCAACTGCGCCAGAGACTGCACGAAGGCCGGCGAGAAAGTCGCGGTGTCGGTGCTGCTGCTGTTGCCGCTGTTGCTGCCGCGTCCGCCCGAGGTGGCGCGCACGTACAGGTCGGCCGGCAGCACCACGTCGAGCCAGTGCGTCACCGAATCACGAAAGCTCGCGACCATCACCGTGAGTGCGACCGCCAGGCTCAGGCTTGCCACCACGCCGCTGACCGCCACGGCGGCCGTGCCGCGCATGCGGCGCGCGCGCTCCACCGCCAGCATCGGCAGCACGCGTTGCGCGAACATTGGCGCAACTCGGTCGTACAGCAGCGCGATCAGCCAGGGCAGGGCGGTGATGCCTCCGACCAGCAGGCAGCCCACCGACAGGTATGCCGCCACCGGGATGCCGCCGATGGCCGGCACGTTGGCCAGCACCGCGCCCAGCGCGATCAGCCCCAGCGCCAGCCAGTGGCCGTTGCCCTGTGTGGGCGCGGCGCCCAGGCCCTTGAGCGTCTGTGCTTCGGGCAGCGCCTGTGCCGCGCGCGCGGGCCACCAGCCGCCGACCAGCGCGGCCAGCACGCCCAGTCCGCCGTACAGCAACGCCGAGCCCGCGCTCCAGTGCAGCGTGGGCGCCACGCCTTCGAAGTACCCGCCACCGAGGTCTCCGCCCAGAACGCGCAACGCAAAGGCCGCGAGCGCCGTACCCAGCGCGAGACCCGCCGCGCTGCCGATCAGCCCCAGCACCAGCGATTCGGCCAGCACCAGCCGCAGCCGTTCGCGCGGCGTGAGGCCGAGCACGCCGAGCAGCGCGAACTGCTGCGCGCGCTTGGCCACGCTGAGCGCCAGCACCGAGAAGACCAGGAACGCGCCCGTGAACAGCGCCACAAGCGCCAGCACCGTCAGGTTCACGCGGTAGGCGCGCGACAGATTGCTCACGCGCTGGGCCGCATCGCCGGGCTCGGCAAACTGCACGCCCACTGGCCAGCCCGGCGACTGCTGCAGCGAGGCCATGAAGGCGGCCCTGTCGGTGCCGGGTGCCAGCCGCAGGTCGATGCGGCTGAGCCGGCCGATCTGGCCGAACAGCTCTTGCGCGGCCGCGATGTCCATCACCGCGAGCGCCGTGCCGCTGGCGGCGACATGGCCGGCCACGTCGAGCTTGTGCCATGCGTCGCCGCTGCGCAGTTGCATCGTCTCCGTCGTTCCGGCGGGCGTTTCCGCCGGCAGGCCCAGTGCGCCGCGCGCCGCGGCGTTGAGGAACACATGGCCCGGCGCGAACAGCGAGAAGCGGTCGGCACCGGCCGCGGCCTGCGGCATCAGCGCGGGCGCGATGGTCGGCAGCACCAGCGCATCGACGCCCATCACGCGCATCGGCACCTGGCGCTCGCCGGCCAGCGCCAAGCCCTGGAACTCGACCACGGGGCTCGCCAGCGCCACCTGCGGGTGCCGGGCCAGCCGCTCGAACACGGCCTCGTCGAAGCCGCCCTGTACGGCGCGCACTTCCAGGTCGGGCTGGCCGTTGACAGAGCGCACCGCGCTCGCGAACTCGTCGAGCGCCGACGCGTTGATCAACTGCACCGAGAAGGCCAACGCCACGCCCAGCATCACGGCCAGCACGGCCGCCGCATTGCGCCAGGGGTGGTGGCGGAGTTCCTGCCAGGAGAAGGTGGTGAGCAATGCGCGCATCGGGCAATTGTCGCGGCGCGCGCGGTGTTACACCGCCGTGGCACGATGGCGCCTCTTCGACGACGCCTGAGGAATCCGACGATGCGGCTCTTGCCCCCTGCCCTGTACCGCCCCTGGCTTGCGGCCTGGCTCATCGCACCGCTGCTGGCAGGCCACGCCGCCGCACAGCTTCAGCAACCCCTGACACTCGCCAGTGACCCGACGGTGCTGGCCAAGGCCGCTCTCGGTGCCGAGCGGGGCACGCTGGTGGTGGGCACGCTGCGCAACGGCCAGGCGTCCTACGGCGCCGCCTACAACCCCGAGCCTCCGTCGTCGCCGCGCGCCATCGCGGCTGGCAGTGCCGAGCAGCCGATGTTCGAGATCGGCTCCGTCACCAAGGTCTTCACCGGCCTGCTGCTCGCGCAGTCGGTGGAGCGCGGCGACCTCAAGCTCGACGACACCGTGGGCAAGCTGCTCGCCGGCAAGGTCGAAGGCCCATCGTCCGCCGTGGCCTCGGTCACGCTGCGCCAGCTCGTCACGCATACGGGCTGCATGCCCGTGATGGCCGATGGCGTAACAGGCGGCGCGCCGCTCGCCGAACAGTTCCGCACCTTCGACAAGCCCATGTTCTGGGCGTCCCTCGCGCGCATCAAGCTCACTGCCGCCGCGCCGCCGTGCGAGGGCGCGTACAGCAACTTCGGCATGGCGCTGCTCGGCCAGTTGCTGGCCGAGCACTACAACACCTCGTGGGGCGAGCTGGTGCGTGCGCGCATCACCGAGCCGCTGGGCATGAACGACACCGTGATCTCGCTCGGCGACAAGGCCTCGCGCATGGCCCCGGCCTTTGCCGGCGACCGCCGCCAGCCGCTGTTCGACATGCTGGCCTACGCACCGGCCAGCGCGCTGCGCTCCACCGCCGCCGACATGATGACCTTCAGCCGCGCCATCCTCGCGGGCGCCAGCGGCCCTCTCGGCCCGGCCGCCGCGCGCATGCTCACCCCGCTGGCGCGCTACGAGGGCGCCGATATCGGCTACGCAGTGATGGTGCGCGGCCCCGAAGGCGGCCGGCGCACCTACTGGCACGCAGGCGTCACCGAGGGCTACCGCACGCTATGGCTGCTCGCGCCCGACACCGGCGAAGCGATGATCGTCCTCAGCAGCAACGCACGCGCGCCGATGCAGCCCGTGATGCTGGCCATCGGCAAGAGCCGCTACCCGGTGCCGACGGTGGAAGTGCCCGTCGATCCGAAGCGGCTGGAAGACTACAAGGGCGAGTTCCGCGTGACGAAGGCCAAGTCGCTGAGCTTCACCGTGCGCAGCGGCAAGCTGCTGGTGCGCGAGACCGGGCGCGGCTACAACGCGCTAACGCCCACCGGCAACGACCGGTTTGCCGTGACCGGCATCGGCGCGCAGTTCGTCTTCCGGCGGGATACGGGGAATGCGGTGGTCGCGGTGTCTCTGACGCAGGGTGGCAGCCAGCTCGATGCGAAGCGGGTGGGGGAATCGGTCGCTGTGCCGCAGGAGTGATTGCGCGACACGACTAGCTGGCCAACTCCAGCAACTGGTCGGCCATCTGCTCCATTTCGCCGCGCATGACGAGCTGCCTGAGCCAACTCTCCGGAATGCCGCCGAAGCCGTAGAAGGCACCAGCCAGCTGGCCGCAGATCGCGGCGGTGGTGTCGGCGTCGTCGCCGAGGTTGGTCGCAGCGAGCACGGCGTCCTCGAAGGATTCGGTGTGCGCAAAGCACCAGAGCGCCGCTTCGAGCGATTCGACGCAGTAGCCCGATCCCTTGATGCGCTCGATGGGCTTCGAGGCGTAGTCGCCGCGCGCCAGTGCCGCGACCTTCTCGCTCAGCGGCTCCATCGGCACGGTCGCAAGAATCGCCGCCTTGCTTTCGCCGCGCAATGCCGCGCGCAACTGCAGCGCGAAGAGTCGCGAGCACTCGATCGCCTCCAGCGCACCGTGCGTGGTGCGCGTGCTTTCGCCGGCCTGCTGCCAAGTGGCCTCGGCGCTCGCTGCATAGAACATCGGCACCGGTGCGAGCCGCATCAGCGCGCCGTTGCCGGCCGTGCGCGGATCGGGGTCGCCCGAGAACGGATCGCCCGACGCGAGGTAGCGGGTAAGAGCGCCCGACACGGTCAAACCGATGTCGAAGCACTGCCCGGTGCTGCTCATGTAGCCCACGCTGCGCCAGTTGCAGTAGCGGTTCATCTGGTCGACCGCATTGAAGCCCTTGCGGTGGATCAGGCTCGCCGCAAGGCACAGCGTCATCGAGGTGTCGTCGGTCCATTCGCCGGCAATCAGCCCGAAAGGGCCACCGCCCTGCATGCCGGTCACGGGCGCGAAGGTGCCGCGCGTGCGGAACTCGACCGTGGTGCCCACGGCGTCGCCGCAGGCCAGGCCGAGCAGGCAGCCTCGATAGCGTTCGATGCTGGTCATTGCGCTTTCCTCAGCGCATCGCGTGCGGCCATCAGAGCAAAGCCCAGCAGGTTGAGGCCCATCCATTCGCGTGGCTCTTGCGCCGCAGGATCGGTGGCCGCGAGGCCAATGCCCCAGATCGAATCGACCGGGCTGGCCTCTACCAGCACCTGATGGCCGGTGCCGAGCAGGAAGGCGCCGAGTGCTGGGTTCTGCGAGAACTTCTCGATGTTGCCCTGCGTCACGATGTCGAGGCGCGCAGCCACCCATGCCGCTTCGTCAAATCCGCGGATCTTGCGGCCGAGTTTCTTGGCTTCGCCCGGCGTGCGGGCCGCCAGAATCTGCTCGCAGGTTTCCGCATCATCGAACAGGCGCGACTTGCCGGCCATCATGAAATGCTCGGCCGTGCGGTAGTGCGTGCCATCGACGGTGAATTCGGCCTCGAACCACTGGCTGAAGCAACTCTTGTTCACGCCGGTCTTGGGCGCCTGGTGGCCCCAGAACAGCAGGTACTCGGGCTGATGGCCCTGTGCGAAATACGCAGGCAGATCCTGGATGCTGCGCGGTGTCGTCGTCATTTCTTTTTTCTCCTCAGGTGCCGATGTCGAGCGGATGCTCCACCGGCAATTGCAATTCGGGGTTGTCGTTTTGCGCCAAGGGGCGCTGTGCGTCCACGAAGGCGCGCATGTCGATGACCTCCAAAAGTTCTTCGCTCGCAAAAGCCGCGAGCGTACGGCCGCGCAAGCCCAGCTGGATTGCACGGCGTTCCAGCTTGTGGCCGCTGGGCGAGTGATCCGGGTCCCATTGCAGGCGCACTTCCGAGCTCTCGACCGCTGCTTGCCATGCCTCGCGGCTCGGGTAGCTGAGGCTGAAGGTCGATGGCACGGCCTCGCGCACCACGCGCTCGAAGAAAGCACGGCGCAGGCGCAGGCCGAGCGTGATCTCCTGGCCTTCCTTGGTGCCCCAGCCGCAGCGGTACATCATCCAGAGGAAGTTGGGCTTGATCCAGCTCATGCGCGAAAGGCTGAAGTCCGGGCCGTCGAGTCGGCCGTGGCGGATCGCATATTCGCCGATGGCGGGGCGGTAGGCCTGGTACACGACGACGGATGCCGCGTCGTGGTGGGCGAGGATGTGTTGGCCGCTCTGCGGCCAGCGCGCGCGTTGGGCGACGTGCGGTTCGACGGGAAGGGGTGTGACAGCGTTGTTCATTTCTTGCTTCTTCTTTTTTGAGTTGCCCTATGCAACTAATTAAGGGTTGTATAGTACAACTAATCAATCCGGAGTCAAGCCTTCCTGTGAGCACCCCCTCGTCAAACTTTCCGGCCCTGACCTTCCCGCGCCCGCTGGTCACGGTCGATGTGGTGACGTTCACCGTGCTTGACAACGCGCTGCAAGTCCTACTGGTGAAGCGGCCCTCCGACACGGTCGAGCCGTTCCCCGGCAAGTGGGCGTTGCCGGGCGGCTTCGTGAACATCGACGAAGACGCCACGCTGCTCGATTGCGCCTTGCGCAAGCTGCGCGAGAAGACCGGTGTGGTGACGCCCTATCTCGAACAGCTCGGCAGTTGGGGTGGCGCGCAGCGCGATCCGCGCGGCTGGTCGGCCACGCACTGTTTCTATGCGCTGATTCCCGCGGAGGCCATGCAGTTGCGCAGCGGCGCCAACGCGCCCGAAGTGGCGTGGTTCGAGGTCGATGCCGCTTCGCGCAAGCGGCTGGCCTTCGACCACTGCGAACTGCTCGACGCGGCCGTTGCCCGGCTGCGCAGCAAGGTCGAATACACCTCGCTGCCGGCCTTTCTGCTCGAAGAGCCGTTCACCCTGCCGGCGCTGCAGCAGACCTACGAGGTTGTTCTGGGCCGCGGTATCGACAAAAGCGCCTTTCGCAAGCGCATGCTCGACGGCGGGTTCATGGAAGAGGCGGGCATGGTCACCGGCAGCCTCGGCCGACCAGCTATGAGCTACCGACTGCGCGACCGTTCGCAGGCGGCGCTGTTTCCCCGCACGTTCAACGCGAAATAAGTCCGAGGCCTTGAGCCGTTCGCTCAGAGCCGATCCGACATCGCATGCAGGTACGCGCGAACCGCCGCGCTGGCGCTCAGGCCGATGGCGCGGTCATAGGCCTGCCGCGAGGCGGAACGTGCGCCGCCGGCCGCGAGCAGGTGCGCACGCGCCGCCCAGAACGGCTGGTAGTTCGCTACCTCCAGCGCGGGAATGGCTTCGAGCGCCCGCAGGCCGATTTCGGGGCCGCGCGCGTTCGCCAGCGCGCAGGCCCGGCTGACCTGGGCGCCGATGCTCGGCCGCAGCGCCAGCAGGCCTTCGTACAGCGACACCAGCACTTCGGGCGCGACCGGCGCGCCCACGCGGCGTTCGCAATGGGCCGACTGGATGGCCGCTTCAAGCTGGTATGCACCGAGAGATTTCATGTCCGATGCCAGCCGCAGACAACGTTCGGCCTCCGCGAGCAGGTCCGGGTCCCAACGCAGCGGGTCTTGCTGGTCGAGCGGCACGTACGCGCCGGTCTCGCTGCGACGGGCCGCGGCGCGGCTTTCGCAGAACAGCATCAGCGCGAGCAGGCCCAGCGGCTCGGGCTCGTTCGGCATCAGGCCGCACAGGATGCGGCAGAGGTCGATGGCCTCGGCCGTGAGGCCGCGGGGCAGGGCGTCGGCGCCGTCCACGTCGTCCCAGCCGGTGCCGTAGGCGGCGTAGATGCCGTCGAGCACGTCCTGCAGCCGCTGCGGCAGGTCGCGCGCCTGCGGGTATTCGAATGGAATGCCGGCTGCGCGGATGCGGGCCTTGGCGCGAACCAGCCGCTGGCCGAGCGTGGCTGGCGCGGTGAGAAAGGCGCCGGCCATGCGTGCCGCGTCGAGGCCGAGCACGGTCTGCAGCATGAGCGGCGCGCGCGCCGGCGCGTCGATGGCCGGGTGCGCGCACACGAAGAGCAGGCGCAGTCGCTCGTCGGGCACGGCCGCGCCGTCGGTGGTGCCTTCGTCGACCTCGCCGGCCAGCAGCAGCAGGCTCTGCGTGGCCGCGTCCTGCACACGGGTGTGGCGCCAGGCGTCGAGCTTGCGGTGCCGGGCCACGCTCAGCAGCCAGGCATCGGGCTGCACGGGAATGCCGTCGGACGGCCAGCGCTCGAGCGCCCGCGCAAAGGCGTCGGCCAGTGCGTCTTCCGACGCGGCGATGTCGTGCGTGCGCGCCGACAGGATGGCCAGCAGCCGCCCGTAAGAATCGCGCGCCGCACGTTCGGCGGCTCTCTGAACCGCCGGATCACTCATGCGGCTACGGCGGTCGCCATGAACACAGGCCGTATCTCGACCCCGCCACTGGTCGCGCAGGGCGCGCGCGCAGCCCATTCGAGCGCGGCGTCGATGTCGGGCACGTCGACCACGAAGTAGCCGCCGAGCTGCTCCTTGGTGTCGGCGAAGGGGCCGTCCTGCACCTGGCGCTTGTCGCCGCGCACGCGCAGCGTGGTGCCGGTCATGGGCGGGAAGAGGCCGTGGCCGCCGAGCGAGATGCCGGCCTGGCGCACGGCGTCGGCATACGCGACCCAGCTGGCCCGGTAGGCCTGCGAGGACGCGTTGTCGCGCTGTTCGAATTCGGCCGCGGGCTGATAGAACATCAACATGTACTGCATGGTGTCTCTCCGTCAAGGAAAAGGCTGTTGAGCAAGATCGCTCACCACAATGACGGCCCGCCGGCGGTCATTTCGACACGGGTTCGTGCCGAGCAGATTATTTTTTATGCGATTGCCGTTTGGCGCAACGGTTGCACCACCTATGCCCTAGGCCGTCATGCTGCCCTGGCCCTGATGGAGGGTGCGAACATGGTTTCCATTTCGTTGCGAAGCCTGTAGGCGGCGGTCGAGGTGTCGATCGCCACGTCGGCCCAACTCAGGCTCTGGCCCTTCTTCACCGGGCGCACCAGCTTGACGTTGTGCGCCAGCCCGAGCGGCAGGCCGCCCAGGCGCAGCGAGCGCTCGGCCGGCAGCAGCTTGCCCCAGACCGTGTAGCCGCCTTCGCCGTCGAGCATCTCGCCCGCCGCGAGGTCGCGCTTGGCTGTGGCGACCACGTCGGCGTTCCAGCAGGTGGCCACGCCGGTGGGCTCGCCGCGCAGCGCCACGCTGGCCACCGACATGCCGACCTCCAGGCCGATCAGGTGCCAGCGCTTGTAGAGCGTGAAGTAGCGCCCGCTCGGGTCGGTGTGGGCGTTGTATTCCTCGAAGCAGTTCTTGATGTAGTCGGTTTCGGCCTCTACCGTGACCCACACGCCCATGCGGATGTCGTAGGGAATCTTCCGGCCATCGGCTTCGAGCGAGGACACCACCTCGACCATGCCCTTGCGTTCGAGCACGCCGCCTTCGCTTTTCGGCCGCGTGACGAAGGGAATGTCTTCCACGCTCGCGGGCGGATAGAGCAGGCCGTCCGAAGGCACCGTGAGCCCGGTGGCGTTGGCCACCGCCGAGCTTTCTATCGACGGCTTGGAGCCGTCGAGAAAGCTGTTGAACATCTTCGGGTTGAGCCCGCCACGTTTTGCCTGCTCGGGCGTGAGGCCGTAGTTGCCCCACACCGTCTCGGGCGTCGATTCGGTGAAGTGCGGCAGCCACTTGTGGCCGCGCCCGGCCGCCACCACCGGAAAGCCGCAGGTGCGCGCCCAGTCGACCAGGTCGCAGATCAGCGCGGGCTGGTCGCCGAAGGCCAGCGAATAGATCACGCCGGCCTGCTGCGCCCTGTGCGCAAGCAGCGGGCCGCAGAAGGCGTCGGCCTCCACCGTCACGTTGACCACGTGCTTGCCGTGCGCGAAGGCGTCGAGGCAGTGGTCGACCGCGGCGATGGGGTTGCCGGTGCACTCGACCACGATGTCGATGGAAGGTTCGCGCGTCACCGCCTGCCAGTCGTCGGTGATCCAGGTGGTGCCGTGCTTCAGCGCCTCTTGCACCGAGCCAGCCGCGGCGCGCTCGGGCTGCCAGCCCACGCGTTCGAGGTTGACGCGGGCAGCGTCGGGCGAAAGATCAGCAATTGCCACCAGCTGCACGCCGGGCGTGCGTGGAATCTGTGCGAGGTACATCGAGCCGAACTTGCCGGCACCGATCAGGCCGATGCGGATGGGGCGGCCTTCGGCGGCACGTTGTTGCAGGCGGGTGTGCAGGCTCATGGGGTCAGGCCTCCGCGGTGTCGAGCACGTCGAGCGAGGTGCGCAGTGCGCTCTCGGGCAGGCCGTTTTTCCACGGCACATCGACCGGGTACGGCTTCAGCAGGCAGTCGTCGGGCAGCATCTCGATGGGCGTGAAGTCGCGGTGCGCGATGTACTCGGGCCGCTTGTGGCGCCGGATGTGGTTGCTGACCGCGCACAGGCTCAGGTACACCGCCACGCGGTTGAAGGGTGACAGATTGCTGCCCGAGGCATGCACCAGGCAGCTGTGGAACAGGATCATCGAACCGGCCGGCCCCTTGGGCGAGACGATGCCGCCGTGCTTGCCGCCCGCGCGATCGACCAGTTGGCGGATCAGGTCGTTGTCCACGGTCCACAGCGGGTAGCTGGTGGTCGTGAGGTCATGCTTCGCATCGACCACGCCCTTGCGGTGGCTGCCCGGAATGAACATCAGCGGGCCGTTGTGCTCGGTCACCTCGTCGAGAAAGATCGCGACGTTCATCGCGCGCTCGGTGGGCATCAGGTCGTCGTTGAGCCAGGTGCCGTAGTCCTGGTGCCACTGCCACACGTCGCCCTCGAAGGCCATCTTGCCGTTGATCTTGAACTGGTGCATGTAGACCTCTTCCTCGAAGAGATCGGTCACCGGGCCGACCATGCGCGGGTGTCGCGCCAGCCGCGCGAAGGGCTCGCTGATGAGGTGCGCGGCGAAGTTCGTGCGCACGGCGTCGGAGCCTTTCTCGCGCACGTTGAAGGCCTCGCGCCTGCTGTAGAGATCGGGCACCGCGTCGGTCAGCACCTTCGTCTCTTCGGCCGAGAAGTGGCCGGGGAAGAACAGATAGCCGTCGCGCTCGAACTGCGCGCGTTGCTCGGGGGTCAGCTTCATGCCTTGTCTCCTTTTTTCGTGGGAATGACGGATGCGGCTCGCGCCAGTTGCTGCGCGAGCCGTTCGCTCAGTGCCTCGCTGGCCCGCGAGACGTGTTCTTCGCTCAGGCGCGAGGCGCGCTCGACGTTGCCGGCGGCAATGGCCGCGGCAATCGCCTCGTGCTCGTCCCACAGCGATTCGCGCTGCGGCTCGGCCTGCAGCACCGCACCCATCGCGCGGCGCAGGTGGCGCCAGTGCGGATCGGCGCTCTGGCCGATCAGCGGGTTGCCAGATGCCTCGTAGATGGCCTGGTGAAAGGCCACGTCGGCATCGATCATTGCTTCGACATTGCGTCCGCGCGCGGCACGCCGGCCGCGCTCGATGAGTTTCGGGTCGATGCGAAAACGCTGCTGTGCCGCCAGCCGAGCGGCCAGCACATCGAGCGCGCCGCGCACCTGGTAGACCTTGCGCATCGCCTCGGCTTCCAGCGGCGCCACCAGCACGCCGCGGCCGGGTGCATCGAGCACGAAGCCGTCTTTCTTCAGCAGCCGAAGCGCCTGCAGCACTGGCTGTCGCGACACCGAGAGGCGGGAGGCGATGTCTTCCTGCGTGATGCGCTCACCCGGCGCGAGCGTGCCGCTGCTGATGGCGCCGAGGAGGGCGCGGTAGACCTGATCGACGAGGTCGGGGGCGACTTCGATGCTGACGAGCTGGGCGGGCATGGGTGGCTTTCTTTGAACTCTGTATACAGAGTACGGAGTTTACGGCCGACGCGTATCCCGGGTTTTTACCCATCGGGGCTGCAAAAATTTGCAAGCCGCCGCTAAGCTCGGACACATGCAACTACCTACCTACGACGACGTCATCGCCGCGGCCGCGCGGCTCGAAGGCCACGCCCACCGCACGCCGGTGCTGCGTTCAACCACCGCCAACGAGCGCTGGGGCGCCGAGTTTTTCTTCAAGTGCGAGAACTTCCAGCGCATGGGTGCGTTCAAGTTCCGCGGTGCGTTCAATGCGCTGTCCAAGTTCGATGCCACGCAGCGCAAGGGCGGCGTGATTGCGTTTTCATCGGGCAACCATGCGCAGGCCATTGCGCTGTCGGCGCGCCTTCTGTCGATGCCGGCCGTGATCGTGATGCCGAAAGACGCACCAGCCGCCAAGGTCGCCGCCACCAAGGGCTACGGCGCCGAAGTGGTGATGTACGACCGCTTCACCGAAGACCGCGAGGCGCTGACCAAGCAGCTCGCACAGGAGCGCGGCATGACGATGATCCCGCCCTACGACCACCCCGATGTGCTCACGGGCCAGGGCACGGCGGTGAAGGAACTGATCGAGGAAACCGGGCCGCTCGACCACCTGTTCGTGTGCCTGGGCGGCGGCGGGCTGCTGTCGGGCTCGGCGCTGTCGGCGCGTGCGCTGGCGCCTGATTGCAAGGTCTACGGCGTGGAGCCCGAGGCGGGCAACGACGGCCAGCAGTCGTTTCGCGCGGGGAAGATCGTGCACATCGAAACGCCGAAGACCATTGCCGATGGCGCGCAGACGCAGCATCTGGGCGAGTACACCTTCGGCATCATCCGCCGCGACGTGGACGACATCTTCACCGTTACCGACGAGCAACTCGTCGATGCGATGCGCTTCTTTGCCGAGCGCATGAAGATGGTGGTGGAGCCGACAGGCTGCCTCGCCTTCGCGGGTGCGATTGCTGCGGGCAAGGCGATTGCCGGCAAGCGCGTGGGCATCGTGATCAGCGGCGGCAACGTCGACCTGTCGCGCTACGCGACCTTCCTCGCGCCGCAGACATAAGGCTTCAGGCCGTGCGCAGCGAACCGAAGAGCCCTTCGGTTTCGTCCTGCGGCCCGGCCGCGAAGTACAGCGCATTGCTGTCGCCGAGCGCCACGCCATTGCCGAACTGCAGGCCCCAGAGGCCGGCGATGGACACGGGCCGGTCCTGCGCATCGCGCAAGTCGTCCACATACTGGCCGCTGGCCGGATCGAAAGCGCAGATGCGGCCCGCCCCGCCGAAATTGCCGACCAGCAGCAAGCCCGACAGCGCGCCGAAGTCAGCGGGCGCAATGGCCACGCCCCAGGGCGCGTTGAGCCGGCCGTCATCCGCATAGACGCGCAGCAGACGACCATCCAGATCGAATTCGGCGAGCCTGCCGCGCGAGGGGCGATTGCCCGTTGCGGCTTCGGCCGCGGCATCCAGCGCATCTTCCTCGCCGGCGTGGAAGGCATGCGCTTCGGCTGGGCCGGCCTGGCTGATCGCATACAGCACGAACACCCGGTCCCGGGTTCCGTCGTTCACCACCTGGATGTTGAAAGGCACTGGGTCGCCCGGCCGTGCCGCGCCTGCCGGTCCGCTCGCGAAGGGGTTGGCGAAGCCCTGCGTCGGCACCAACTGCCACTGCGCGTCCAGTGTGCGTATCTGCGGTTGCGCGCCGAAGTCGGCCAGCCACAGCCGGTCCCAGCGGCCGGTGTGGATGGCGGCGCCGAAGAAGGCCATGCCCTGATCGGCACCGTTGAAGACCTCCACGGCCGGGCCGTCCATGCGCACGATGGCGCCGCTGTCTGCATCGCGCTCGGTCCAGGCGCTGACGCTACCGCTGTTGGTGACGAAGACGAAGCGCGCCGAACCGTCCAGCGTGCGCTCGCCGGCCGGCTGGCCTTGCACCCGGAACAGGTCCGAAGTCAGGGCCGCGCCGTTGAACACGACGCCGGTGACCTTGCCTGCGCTGTCGTCGCTCGTGCTGGCATCCGAGCCCGGTACGGTCACTTCGCGCAGGCCGTCTTGGTGCAGTGCGCGCAATGCCGGGTCGGCCGAACGCGTGACGTCGCCGAGGTATTGCCAGGAGATGCCACCGCCGCCAACCCAGAAATGGCCGCCGGCACCGGCCGGGCGGATGGCGATGCCCCAGCCGTTGATGAATTCCGGCTCCGTGAAGGAAGCGCCGTAGCGGGTGTGGCTGGCCAGCAAATTGGCCTGGCGGTATCGGTTGGCAGCGGCGCTATTGCTGCTGCCGCTGTTGCCGCCACCACAGGCGGCCGGCGCTGATGAACATTGGTTGGCAGCGGTGTCGTTGCCCCCGCCACAGGCGACTAGCGCCGATGAAGCGAGCGTGCCTAGAACGAAGTTTCTTCTGTCGAGCATGAGTGATCCCCCTGATTGCATTGCAAAGCCGTTTTATGAATTGGCTGAGCACGCGGGACCACCATGCCTTTGAAGCAGATGAACTGCAGGCGTCGGTGTGTTCGCAGGTGGCTTGGCTACGGGCCGTCGAATGCTATGAGCACCCGTCTTGGAGGTTCAAAAATCCGGCGCTGTTTCTGCCAACTTTTGCCGGACTTGGCGATGGCGTTGGGCGTAGCCAGGAAGTCTCAGGTGGCGATGCCGTCGGCGCGCAGATGCAGCAGGCGGTCCGCGCGGGCGGCCGCGCTCTCCGAGTGCGTCACCAGCACCAGCGACGCACCATGCTCGCGGGTCTGCCCGATCAGCAGTTCCATCACCTTCGCGGCGGTGGTCGGGTCGAGGTTGCCCGTGGGCTCGTCGGCCAGCAGCAGGGCGGGGCGGTGCACCAGCGCGCGCGCAATCGCCACGCGCTGCAACTGACCGCCCGACAGCGTCTGCGGCAGCCGCGCGCCCATGCCGGGCAGTCCCACCGCTTCGAGCATGTGGGCGACGCGGCCGTCGTTGTCCTTCTGCTGGCCCAGCAGCATCAGCGGCAGCGATACGTTCTGCGCCACGTCGAGGTGCGGCAGCACATGGAAGGCCTGGAACACGAAGCCCACGTGGCGCCGCCGCCAGAGCGCGCAGGCTTCGCCGTCGAGCGCGCCGATGTCGGTGCCGTCGTGCGTCACCGTGCCCTGGTCCCAGCTGTCGAGGCCGGCCATGCAGTTGAGCAGCGTCGACTTGCCGACGCCCGATTCGCCCACGATGGCGACGAATTCGCCGGGCTCGACGCCCAGTGTCACGTTCTCGAAGACAGGCGCATCGCCGTAGTGCTTGCCGAGGTTGGAAATGCGCAGTGTCATCCGGATTGAGTGGTCTTGGAGATCAGTTGAACGGCGGTCTGCACCGCGTCGGGGGCGTCGCAGGCGATCACGGTGCGTTGCGGCATGCTGCGCAGCCAGGTGATCTGCCGCTTGGCAAGCTGGCGCGTGGCGGCGATGCCGCGTTCGCGCAGATCGGCCATGGCGTTGGCGTCGGGCGCGGCGTCGCCGCAGGCGTCGAGCGTTTCCCAAGCCTGCCGGTAGCCGACGCAGCGCATCGAGGGCAGGTGGGTCGACAGGTCGCCGCGCGCGCGCAGTGCGCGTACTTCGTCGAGGAAGCCGGCTGCCAGCATCGCATCGAAGCGCTCGGCAATGCGCGTGTGCAGCCAGGCGCGGTCGGTCGGTTCGAGCGAGAACAGCACGCCGCCTTCGACTGCGCTGGCAGTCTTGTTGTCGCTCGCATGAAAGCTCGACAGCGGCTGGCCGCTGCTCTCCCACACTTCGAGCGCGCGCTGGATGCGCTGGCTGTCCTGCGGCGCCAGCCGCGCGGCAGTGACCGGGTCGACCTGCGCGAGCCGCGCGTGCATGGCGGGCCAGCCGAGCGTGGCGGCATCGGCGTCGATGCGCGCGCGCACCGCGGCGTCGGCCGCGGGCATGGCGTCTATGCCGTCGAACAGCGCCTTGAAATACAGCATGGTGCCGCCCACCAGCAGCGGCAGCGCGCCGCGTGCGCGAATCTCGCCGATGAGCCGCGTGGCGTCGGCCACGAAGGCGGCCGCGCTGTAGCTGTCGCGCGCATCGAGGATGTCGATCAGGTGATGCGGCGCGGCAGCCTGCTCGGTGGCCGTGGGCTTGGCGGTGCCGATGTCCATGCCGCGGTAGACCAGTGCCGAGTCGACGCTGATGATTTCGACCGGCTGCAGCCGCGCCAGCGCCAATGCGGCGGCCGTCTTGCCCGAAGCGGTGGGGCCGGCAAGCGCCACATAGCGCGGCGGACCGGAACGCGCAGCGGCGGGCGATGCCGGGGGAGCGGCCTCGGCGGCCGGTGCGGGGCTGGGAAACATGATGCGCCGAGGGTAGCAAATGGCGCGCGCCGGTCTGCAGCGCGGGTCTTGCTCAGGTCGTTTCCCGCATCCGCTTGATGTCGCGCAGCGGCGGCGCTCCAAACAGACGGGCGTATTCGCGGCTGAACTGCGAGGCGCTTTCGTATCCCACGCGCACTCCTGCGGTGCCGGCATCGATGCCCTGGTTCAGCATCAGTTGCCGGGCCTCTTGCAGGCGCAGCTGCTTCAGGTATTGCAT
This sequence comes from Variovorax sp. OV084, assembly GCF_900111625.1. Lineage (NCBI taxonomy): Bacteria > Pseudomonadati > Pseudomonadota > Betaproteobacteria > Burkholderiales > Comamonadaceae > Variovorax > Variovorax sp. OV084. The sequence continues at coordinate 138,599 of NZ_FOII01000014.1, forward strand.
GGGGCTCATGCCCGCCACGGCACGGAAGTGCTGCCGGAACGTCGATGGACTCATATGCACGGAAGCGGCCAGTTCGTCCGCCAGCACAGGCTGCGTGAAATTCATCTTGAGCCAGGCCATGCTCTGCGCCACCTGCTGGCCTGGAGAGCCGACTGCCACGAGGCGCTGCAACTGCTGGCCATGGCGCCCGGCGAGCAGGCGAACGGCGATTTCCTGCTGAAGCAGTGGAGCGATCTGGGGAATCAGTTTGGGCTCGGCCAGCAGCTCGACGAGCCGCGTCACTGTGCCGAGCAGTGTCGGATCGAGATCGCCGAGCGACATGGCTCGATAGCTATAGTCCTTTGTCGGTTGGGGCAACGCCATCTCGGCTGCCGCCTGCACGATGGCGCGAGAGTCGAGCTTGAGCATGATGCCCAGAAAAGGCCGCGCGGCACTGGCCTGGGTGACATGCGCCACGACGGGAAGGTCGGCCGTGGTCAGCAGCGATTGCCCAGCGGCGTAGTCGAAGAATTCCTCGCCGAGCGCAACCCGCTTCTGCCCGCTGACAGTGATGCCCACACCAAAGCCATAGATGCAATGAACAGGCTCGGTCGTGGCGCTGCGACGGTGGAGCGAGAGTTCGGGAATGGCGGTGATGAAGTCGCCGTCATTTTTGACAATGCTTCCGACCGCTTTGGCCAAGCCGCTCAGGACGGCCGATTCGCTTTGCTGCGTCAGCTGCGGCGCTTCCATTTGAATCCTTTCGGGGTGCTCCGGCAAAGTCTAGCTCGCGCATTTCGCTCGGTCCGCATTTCTGGCGCAGTCTCATCGTTTCAGGCAAGAACACGCGCGCTTTCGGCAAACGGGTCGACGGTTCCTGGGCAGACACTGGCACCAACCGAAAGGAACATTCCCATGACCGACAAGAAAATCTGGTTCATCACCGGCGCAGGCCGGGGCCTGGGCGTCGACATCGCCAGGGCAGCGCTGGCCGCAGGCCACGCCGTCGTGGCCACTGGCCGCGACCCCGCGAAGGTGGCTGCGGCCATCGGCCCCCATGCAGACCTGTTGAGCGTCAAGCTCGACGTTACCCGCCTCGATGACGCACAGGCAGCAGTGGAGGCCGCCATCGCGAAGTTCGGGCGCATCGACGTCCTGGTGAACAACGCAGGCAACTTCTACGCCGGTTTCTTCGAGGAGCTGAGCCCCGAGCAGGTCCGCAACCAGATCGAGACGCTGCTGTTCGGCCCGATGAACGTCACCCGCGCCGTGCTGCCGATGATGCGCAAGCAGCGCTCGGGTCGGGTGCTCACCATCTCTTCGACCGCCGGGATTGCCGGCGGAATGTTCTGCACTGCCTATGCCGCGGCAAAGTTTGGCGTCGAAGGATGGATGGAGTCGCTTGCTCCTGAGCTTGCCCCCTTCGGCATACGCACCATGCTGGTGGAGCCGGGCTTCTTCCGCACCGAGCTGCTCACCGCCGGTTCGACCACTTTCGCCGAGCCGAACATCGACGACTACGCCGAGCGCACCAGGGAAACCGTTGCCGCCTGGAGCAGCATGAGCGGCAAGCAGGGCGGCGACCCCGCCAAGCTCGCCGACGCCATCGTGCGGCTTGCCGCGCTCGAAGAGCCGCCGGCCCGGTTCGCCGCAGGTGCCGATGCCGTGCAGACCTTCGAGGCCAAGGCCAACGCGCTGCTTGCGCAGGCGGGCGCCCATCGAGGCCTGTCCACGTCTCTTGCCCACGACGACCGGGGACAGCAATGACCAACGATCGCACCGCAGCTGTCCAGCGTTCCTTTGCCGCTTCCCTCGTCGTGGCGCTGGGTATTGGCGTGAGCGTCGTCGCGTGGCCGGCACGCGCAGTGGCCAGCCAGGCGCTGGCGCGGAAGTACGCGTGCGTCGCATGCCACCAGGCCACAGCCAAAGTGGTGGGTCCGTCCTGGAAAGACATCGGGGCAAGGTACGGCGAAGGAAAGGGAACTGCCGCGCAGCTGGCTGCAAGCATCAGGGCCGGCAGCTCGGGCAAGTGGGGCGCGATGCCGATGCCGCCGCAAACCCAGATCCCCGATGCCGACGTGCAGTCGCTCGCGCAATGGGTGCTCGACGGGGCCAAGTGAATCCGATCCAACCTACTACCTAGGAAGAACCGAACATGAGCGTGCTCCACATCAACGGCCGTGAACACACGGTCGACGCCGACCCCGGCACTCCCATCCTCTGGGCCTTGCGCGACACGCTGGGCATGACCGGCACCAAGTTCGGCTGCGGCGCGGCGCTGTGCGGCGCCTGCACCGTGCATCTGGACGACCAGGCCATCCGCTCGTGCATCACACCCATCTCGGCCGCCGAGGGCAAGAAGATCACCACCATCGAAGCAACGACCAGCGGCAGCGATCGGGTCGGCGCAGCCGTGCACACCGCATGGGTCAAGCACGACGTGGCGCAATGCGGCTACTGCCAGAGCGGTCAGATCATGAGCGCGACGGCCTTCCTCAAATCGCTGCCGCGAGGCAAGCAGCCCAGCGCGGAGGAGATCGATTCGGCCATGGTCGGCAACATCTGTCGCTGCGGCACCTACGCCCGCATTCGCGCCGCCGTGGCCGATGCGGCCAAGACCCTCGCTTGAAGGAGCCGCCATGCTGCCCAACATCGACTACCGCGAACTGCCGCGCGCCATGCAGCGCCTGATGGCCCAAGGTCTGACCGGCGAAGCTGCCACGCTGCCTCGCCGCAGCTTCCTGAAGATGGCCGGGGCTGGCGGCCTCGCGCTCGGCGCCTTTCCTCACCTGGCCATGGCGCAGGCCGACGGTGCGGCGCAGGCGGCTGGCGCGCTCAAGCCGACGCAGCAGCCATCGGCCTTCGTGCAGATCGCTTCCAACGGCGAAGTCACGGTGACCATCAACCGGCTGGAATTCGGCCAGGGTGTGCAGACCGGCTTGCCAATGATCCTGGCCGAGGAACTCGACGCGGACTGGGCCCTGGTGCGCAGCCGCAATGGCTCGAACGACGCCGCCTACGTCGATCCGCTCTTCGGCATCAACATGACCGGCGGCTCCCACTCGATCAAGAACAGCTTCACGCAGTACCGCGAATTGGGTGCCCGTGCTCGGGCCATGCTGCTGTCGGCGGCAGCGGCGCGCTGGAAGGCCGACGTGGCCACGCTGCGCACGCAGGCCGGCATGGTGCTCGGCCCGGGCGGCCGAAAGCTGGGCTACGGAGAGTTGGCTGAAGCTGCCATGGCCCTGCCGGTGCTGGAGAAGGTCACGCTGAAGAATCCCAAGGACTTCCGGATCATCGGCCGTCCGACCACGCGCCTGGACGCGCGCGCCAAGAGCAGCGGGCGCCAGGACTTCGGCATCGACGTGCGGCATCCCGGTCAACTCACGGCGGTCGTGGCGCATCCGCCGGTGTTCGGCGCTCGCCTGGCCTCGGTGGACGACAGCGCGGCGCGCGCCGTCAAGGGCGTGAAGGCCGTGCTGCGCGTGCCGCTGGACCGCGGCGCCGAAGGCGTGGCCGTGGTGGCCGATGGCTACTGGCCCGCCAAGCTGGGCCGCGACGCGCTGAAGCTGCAGTGGGACACGGCCTCCGTCGAGAAGGTGGACACCGAAAAGCAACTGGCGCAGTACCGCGAGTTGGCCGGCCGCCCAGGCTCACGCAAGTTCGACGCCGACATGGCACCGCTGGCCACCGCGCCTCGCCAACTGGAAGCCGAGTTCGTCTTCCCCTATCTCGCTCACGCACCCATGGAGCCGCTGAACTGCACTGTCAAGCTGTCGAATGGGCGCGCCGAGCTTTGGGTCGGCACCCAGTGCGCCGGGCTGGACGCTGCCGCCGCCGCGCGCGTGCTGAGCCTCGAGCCCGAGCAGGTGACGGTGCATGTGCAGATGGCGGGCGGCGGCTTCGGCCGGCGTTTCGTGGGCACGAGCGACTTCGTGGTCGAGGCCTGCGAGATCGCCAAGGCCGCGCGTGCCGCCGGCTTCGACGCGCCGGTGCGCCTGCTGTGGAGCCGCGAAGACGACATCAAGGGTGGCTACTACCGCCCCATGCATCTGCACCGCGCACGCATCGGCTTCGACGAGCGCGGCAGGATCCTGGCGTGGGACCACGCCATCGTCGGCCAGTCGATCACCACGGGCACGGTGTTCGGGCAATTCCAGGTGAAGGACGGCATCGACGCTACGGCCACCGAGGGCATGCGCGATCCGTACCCGCTGCCGATGCGCCTGACGGTGCATCACCCCCAGGTCAACGTGCCTGTGCTGTGGTGGCGCAGCGTGGGTTCCACTCACACCGCCTTCGTGATGGAGACCCTGATCGACGAAATCGCCCGCAGCACGAAGCAGGACCCGGTGGCCTATCGGATGCAGCTCTTCGCAGACAAGCACCCACGCCACCGCGCTGCGCTGCAACTGGCCGTGGACAAGAGCGGCTACGGCAAGAAGCAGCTGCCGGACGGTCGTGCCTGGGGCGTAGCCGTGCACGAGTCATTCGACTCCGTGGTGGCCTATGTGGTGGAAGCTTCAGTGAAGGACGGCCAGCCGGTGCTGCATCGCGTCACCAGCGGCGTGCACTGCAACCTGGCGGTCAACCCGCGCAGTGTGGAGGCGCAAGTGCAGGGCGCGGCGGTGATGGGACTGTCGACGTGCCTGTCCGGCGGTGCGATCACGTTGAAGGACGGCGTCGTGCAGCAGAGCAACTTCGGCGATTTCACCGTAGCCCGAATCACCAACATGCCGGAGTTCGATATCCACATCGTGCCCAGCGCCGATGCGCCCACCGGCATGGGCGAGCCCGGCTTGCCTCCACTGGCGCCTGCGTTCGCCAACGCCATTGCACGGCTGACGGGCAAGCCCTTGCGCCAGCTGCCCTTCAACCTGGCTTGACGACGGGGCGCGCGGACGAAACCTAGATGGCGGCCGGTGCCGGCGCGCGCACCTCGCCCCGCACATCCTGCGGCGCAAGCGCGGCGGAGGGCGGCGCAAGCCGTGGCTGCGGCCGGTTCGCCGCGCCGCCATTGCTGGCGACCATGCTCTCCGGCTTCATGCGGAACAGCTGCGTCAGCGCCGCGCGGTACTGCGCCTCGCCGATCGAATTGGTGTTGTGGTGCGAACCACCCTCGACCAGCACGAACAGCTTGGGCACGGTGGCCGCGTCATACAGCTTGCGGCCCAGCGTCGGGTTGATGAGGCTGTCGGCCGTGCCATGCACTACCAGCAGCGGCGAGCCGATGTCCTTGACCGTGTTGATCGCTTCGAATCGCTGCGTGATGAACGGGCCGAAGGGCAGCCAGCCCCACTTGAAGCCGCTGACCACGTCGGCGATCGAGGTGAAAGTGCTCTCGACGATGGTGCCGCTCTCGTCGTTCACATGCGCCGCCAGGTCGATGCCGATGGCGCCGCCGAGCGAGTGACCGAAGATGTAGCGGTGCTGTTTGGGGTGGCGCGCGGCCAGCCAAGTCCAGGCGGCGCGGGCGTCTTCGCGGGCCGACTCTTCCGAGGGCAGGCCCTTGGAGCTCTTGCCGAAGCCGCGGTAGTCGATGGCCAGCACCGAGAAGCCCAGTTCGTGCATGCGCTGGATGCGCGGCGCCGAGCCGGCCACGTTGTAGCGGGCACCGTGCAGGTACAGCATCACGGGGGTGTCGGTGGTTTCGGGCGCGCCGCCCAGCCACAGGCCGTGCAGGCGAGCGGGCTCACCGGTGAGGGAAGACTGGAAATCGATCCACACGTCTTCCATGCCCTGGGTCATGGAGGCAGTGTTGCCCCAGCTGCGGTCGCTGGGCTGGAAGATCCATTCGCGTTGCTGTTCGTCGAGCGTCGAGCAACCGGCTGCCAGCAGGGCACAAAGCGAGAGGACAGACGCGAGGAGGGTCCAGCGTTTCATCATGGGGTTGAGGGACAGCGAAGTCGGCGGAAAAGTTCACCTGCTTTCACCTTGGTGCGCCGACACTGCACCTTGGTAACCCCCCGAAACAACGCTCACAGGCGCTTTACCGAGCCTATGCAACGTGCGTGCCCGCAATCCCGATGACTGCGGAAAACCCTAGAAAAAAGGCTTAAAGCGCCGATTTGCCCTATCGGCCGCGCATGAACAGCGAATCCAGCTCGCGAACCGACAGCTGGCGCCAGGTCGGCCGGCCGTGGTTGCACTGGTCCGAACGTTCTGTTGCTTCCATCTGACGTAACAGTGCGTTCATCTCGTCGATGGTGAGCTTGCGGTTGGCTCGCACCGCCCCGTGGCAGGCCATGGTGGACAGCAATTCGTTCTGGGCACGCTGAACCACCGTGCTCGCGTCGTGCTGGCCCAGTTCGGCCAGGACGCTGCGCGCCAGCTCCACGGGATCGCCGTCGGCCAGCGTTCCGGGCACGGCGCGCACCGCGAGCGTGCGTGCCGAGAAGGGGGTTATTTCCAGGCCCAGCGTCGGCAGCACCTCGGCGCAGGCTTCGGCCGTGGCCACTTCCTGCGGCGTGGCCGCGAAAGTGGCCGGAATCAGCAGCGGCTGGCTGCTGATGGACGCACCGTCGAGCTGCGTCTTGAGCCGCTCGTAGACGATGCGCTCGTGCGCCGCGTGCATGTCGACGATCACGAGGCCCTGGCTGTTCTCGGCCAGGATGTAGATGCCCTGCAGCTGCGCCAGCGCGCGGCCCAGCGGCCAGGCTTGTTCGTTGGTGGCGAGGGCGGCAGCCTCCGTGTTTGCCGCGGCCACGGGCAGCCCGACAGGGGCCTGGAACGTTGCCGCCGCCGCACTGGCCTGGGGCCAAAGAGACGATGCGGTCGATTCCGCCGCATGCTGCGCCGGCTGCTCGCTGCGCCGGGGCCACATCGCCTCGAAATCGCCGGCGCCGCGCTCCTGCGACGTGAAATTGATGGCGGGCTGAGCCCAGCTGGCGTTCGACGGCAGCGGGGTCTGCTTGAAAAATGGCTGCGGTGCCGCACCCGCTGGCGCGACTGCATCACCGGCACGCGGGGCCGCCAGCGCGTCCTCGATGGCATGGCGCACCGCCTGATGCACCTCACGCCCGTCGCGAAAGCGCACCTCGATCTTGGTCGGGTGCACGTTCACGTCGACCCGCGCCGGATCGATCTCCAGGTACAGCGCGTAAATCGGCTGGCGCTGGCCGTGCAGCACGTCTTCGTATGCGCTGCGCACCGCATGCGACAGCACCTTGTCGCGCACGAAGCGGCCATTGACGTAGAAGAACTGCTGGTCGCCACGCGAGCGCGCCGCATCCGGAATGCCGGCACGGCCGACCACGCGCACCGGGCCGCCTTCGCGATAGACGGCCACGCTCTGCGCCACGAACTCGTCGCTCAGCGCATCGGCCAGCCGCTGCTCGCGCGTGGTGGCGGCGCGCCACTGCTCGACCAATTTGCCGTCATGCCACACCGAAAAGCCCACCTCAGGCCGTGCCAGCGCATGACGGCGCACCGCCTCGATGCAATGAGCCAGCTCGGTGGCGTCGGTCTTCAGGAACTTGCGGCGCGCGGGTGTTGCAAAGAACAGTTCGCGCACCTCGACCGTGGTGCCGGTGGAGCGGGCCACCGGCCGCAGCTCGCCAGTGCGTCCATCGAGCGCGAAGGCCGTGTCGGAGCCAGTGAAGCGCGAAAGAATGCTGAGCTCGGCAATCGCATTGATGGCGGCCAGCGCCTCGCCACGAAAGCCCATCGTGCCGACCGTCTCGAGGTCGTTGAGGCTGGCGATCTTGCTGGTTGCATGGCGGCGCAGGGCCACCGTGAGTTCCTCGCGCGGAATGCCCAGGCCGTTGTCTTCCACCGAGATCAGCCGCACGCCACCCGAGGCCAGCCGCACCGTGATCTGGCTGGCGCCCGCGTCGAGCGCGTTGTCCAGCAACTCGCGCACCACCGATGCGGGGCGCTCGACGACTTCACCGGCAGCGATCTGGCTGATCAGTTCGTCGGGGAGTTCGCGGATCGGGCGGCGTTCGGTGGGGGTGATGGAAGTGGGGAGGGCGCTCACCGGGGCATTCTAAAAGCCGTGTCGTTTTCAGCGCGGCATCAGGGTGTTCGACGGCAGCGTCTCGTCGAGCAGCTTGCGCGCCGTCTCGACTCCGGCCACGGGCAGCAGCTTCGCATCGAGCAGGCCCACCTGCACCAGCACGCTGGCCTGGTCCCAGTAGATGTGCTCGTGATAGAGCTTGTCGCCGCG
>NZ_FOII01000010.1:0-194263 GCF_900111625.1 Variovorax sp. OV084
GTCGCAGACAGTGGGGTCGCCTTTCTTTTGCCTACTTTTCTTTGGCGAAGCAAAGAAAAGTAGGTCGCCCGCCGGGGCGAGTCCCGGCCCCGGAACGCAATCAAGACAGCAGGAAGCAAACCGGCTCAAACCGCTTCCTCCTCAACCGCAGCCCGCCGGGAGCTCCCCCCACCCAACCGATCAAACGCAAGGTAGATAACAGGCGTAGTGAACAGGGTAAGCAGTTGGCTGACGATCAACCCCCCAAAAATCGCCAACCCCAACGGACGCCGCAATTCAGCACCTTCGCCGAAGCTCAGCATCAGGGGAACGGCCGCAAACAAGGCAGCCAGCGTAGTCATCAAGATAGGCCGAAACCGCAACAAAGCAGCCTGATGAATAGCCTCCCGAGGAGACTTCCCCTGAGTCCGCTCAGCATCGATAGCAAAGTCGATCATCATGATCGCGTTCTTCTTCACGATGCCGATCAGCAGAATGATCCCGATGATCCCGATCACCCCAAGGTCATTGCCGGTGATCATCAAGGCAAGCAAGGCCCCGACCCCGGCCGAAGGCAGCGTAGACAAGATAGTCAGCGGATGCACGTAGCTCTCGTACAGCACCCCCAGCACGATGTACACGCAAACCACCGCCGCCAGAATCAGCCACAACTGGTTAGACAGCGACTTCTCGTACGCCCCTGAAGCCCCCAGGAAGGTCATCGTCACGCTGCTGGGCAGCCCGATCTCCTTCGCAGCCGCCCTGATCGCATCGACCGAAGACCCAAGCGAAACCCCGGGCGCCGTATCGAAGTTCAGCGTGCTCGCCGGGTACTGCGCCACGTGCGTGATCTGCAGCGGCGCCTGCTGCTCGGTGATGTCCGCAATCGCGGACAGCGGCGTCGCGGTGCCGGAGCCGGCGATCAGGCTCAGCTGCCCCAGCGTCTGCGGCGTATTCACCATGCCGGGACGCGCTTCGAGAATCACCCGGTACTGGTTTGTCTCGGTGAAGATCGTCGACACGATGCGCTGGCCGAAGGCGCTGTAGAGCGCGTCATCCACCGTGCTCGCCGTGATCGACAGCCGCGCCGCGGTGTCGCGGTTCACGTTGACGAACGCCGCCAGGCCCTGCGCGCCGGCATCGCTGCTCACGTTGCGCACCTTGTCCGATGTCTGCAGCTTCGCCACGAGCTTCTTCATCCACTCGGTGATCGCGGCGCTGTCTACGCCCTCCAGCGACACGCGGTACTCGGTCGGGCCGGTCTCGGCGTCGATGGTCAGGTCTTGCGTGGGCTGCAGGTACAGCGTGACGCCGGCCACCTGCCGCACGCGCTCGCGCAGCCTGTCCATCACGTCCTGCTGGTTGCCGCGGCTCTTCGTCAGGTTGATGAGCATGCTGCCGGTGTGCAGCATGGTGTTGTTGGCCGCGTCCACACCGACGAAGGAGCTGAGGTTCTCGACCTCGGGGTCATCGAGAATGGCCTGCGCCGCCTGCAGTTGCAGCTGCGACATGCGGTCGAAGGACACGTCCTGCGCGGCCTGCACGCGGGCCTGCAGCTGGCCGGTGTCCTGCGTGGGGAACAGGCCCTTCGGGATCGTGAGGTACAGCACCACCGTCAGCACCATGGTCAGCAGCGCGACCAGCAGCGTGAGCGGCTGGTGCTCGATCACCCAGTGCAGCGAGCGGTCGTAACGCTCCATCACGCCGCTGAAGAAACGCTGCGCGCGCGCGCCGAAGCCATGGCCGGCCGGGTCTTTCTTTTCTTCGTGCTTGAGCCAGCGCGCCGACATCATCGGCACCAGCGTGAGCGACACCACGGCCGAGATCAGGATGGTGATGGCCAGCGTCACCGCGAACTCACGGAACAGGCGGCCCACCACGTCACCCATGAAGAGCAGCGGAATCAGCACCGCGATGAGCGACACGGTCAGCGAGATGATGGTGAAGCCGATCTGCGTCGCGCCCTTGAACGCGGCCTGCAGCGGTTTTTCGCCCTCTTCGATGTAACGCGCGATGTTTTCGATCATCACGATCGCGTCGTCCACCACGAAGCCGGTGGCAATGGTCAGCGCCATCAGGCTCAGGTTGTTCAGGCTGTAACCCAGCAGGTACATCAGCCCGAAGGTGCCGATGAGCGAGATGGGCACCGCAATGCTTGCGATGACGGTGGCGCGCAGGCTGCCCAGGAAGGCGAAGATCACCAGCACCACCAGCACCACGGCCAGCACCAGTTCCATCTCGACGTGCTGGACCGACGCGCGGATGCCGGCCGTGCGATCGCTGAGCACCTCGATCTTCAGTCCGGCGGGCAAGCCGGTCTGCAGCTCGGGCAGCTGCTTCTTGATGGCATCGACGGTGGCGATCACGTTGGCGCCCGGCTGGCGCTGCACGTTCATGATGATCGCGGGCGACAGCTTGTTGGTGCCGTCGGCCTTGTTGCCGGCCCAGGCGCTCAGCTGGTTGTTCTCGGCGCTGTTGACCACCTGCGCGACGTCGACCATGCGGATCGGCGCGCCGTTCTTGTACGTGACGATGAGGTTCTTGTAGTCGTCGACCGTGAGCAGCTGGTCGTTCGAGTTGATGGTGTAGGCGCGCTTGGGGCCGTCGAAGCTGCCCTTGGCGCCGTTGGAGTTGGCTGCCGAGATGGCCGTGCGCAGCGTGTCGAGCCCGATGCCGTTGGCTGCGAGGGCCTGCGTGTTGGCCTGGATGCGCACCGCCGGGCGCTGCCCGCCGCTGAGCGAGACCAGCCCCACGCCCGAGACCTGGCTGATCTTCTGCGCGAGCCGGGTGTTGACGAGGTTCTGCACCTCGGTGAGCGGCAGCGTGTCGGACGTGATCGAGAGCGTGAGCACCGGCGCGTCGGCCGGGTTGACCTTGGCGTACACGGGCGGCGCTGGCAGGTCGGCCGGCAGCAGCGAGCCGCCGGCATTGATGGCGGCCTGCACTTCCTGCTCGGCCACGTCGAGCGTCTGGCCCAGCGAGAACTGCAGCGTGATGATCGATACGCCCGCGGCACTGGTCGAGCTCATGCGGTCGAGCCCCGACATCTGGCCGAACTGGCGTTCCAGCGGCGCGGTGACGGTGTTGCTCATGACCTCGGGGCTGCCCCCGGGGTAGAGCGTCTGCACCTGGATGGTCGGGTAGTCGACCTGCGGCAATGCCGACAGCGGCAGGAAGCGGAACGCCACCAGGCCGGCCAGCACGATGGCGACCATCAGCAGCGAGGTCGCCACCGGCCGCAGGATGAACGGACGTGACGGATTCACCGGACGGCCTCCGCGCTACGGCTGCAGCTGCGACCGCTCATGGGCGACGCCCGCCCTGGCCACCTTCGCCACCGCCTTCGGACATGCGCTGCCAGCGCTCCAGTGCCGCCGGGTCGCCACGGTCCAGTGCTTCAAGAAAGCGCTTGCGGCGCTCCAGTTGCTGCGGGTCGTCCTTGGCGGCGTCGAGCATGCGCTGGCGCTGCTCGGCGGTCGGGAGCTTGGCGGGTGTTGCGGGTTCCGCTGCGGGAGCGGCAGCAGCCGGGCCCGATGCACCTGACGCACCTGATGCGCCGCCCTTCGGTGCCGCCGCGCCGCCTTGACGGTGTTGTCCACGGCGCGAACCGCTCGCGGGCGCCGACGCCGCACCGGCCGGGCGTTCGACCTGGGTCTGTACGCGCGCGCCGTCCTTCAGCCGGTCGCCGCCTTCGGTCACGACCTGCTCGCCGGCCTTCAGGCCCGACATGATCGCCACGTTGTCCACGCTCGATTCGCCGCGTGTCACCGGGCGCTGCGACACCGTGCTGTCGTCGTTCAGCACATACACGTAGTCGCCGTTGGGGCCGTGGCGCAGCGCCGTGACCGGCACCACCACCGCGCTGGCCACGGTGCGCAGCAGCAGCCGCAAGTTGACGAACTGGTTCGGGAACAGCGCGCTGTCGGCATTGGCGAAGCGGGCCTTGGCCTTGACGGTGCCGGTGGCGGTGTCGACCAGGTTGTCGAGCGTGGAGAAGGCTCCGTTCGCAAGCTGGCGCGTGCGCGTGCGGTCGAAGGCGGTGGCGTCGAGCTTGGCGCCCTGGGCGAGGCGCTCCTGCACTTCGGGCACGCGGTCTTGCGGAATGGCGAATTCGACGTCGATGGGCGCGATCTGCGTGATGGTTGCAATGCCGTTGGTGGTGCCGGTGGAGATGTAGTTGCCCCCGTCCACCGGCCGCAGGCCGATGCGCCCGCTCACCGGCGCGGTGATGCGGCTCCAGGCCAGGTTGAGCTTGGCCGTGTTCTCGTTGGCGCGGTCGATGGCCACGGTGCCTTCGAGCTGCTTGACCAGCGCGGCCTGCGTGTCGACGTCTTGCCGGGCGATGGAGTCCTGCCCCAGCAGGGTCTGGTAGCGCTGCAGCGTGACGCGCGCCGCCGCCAGCTGCGCCTCGTCGCGCTGCCGCGCCCCGCTGGCCTGCCCCAGCGCGTTCTGGAACGGCTGCGGGTCGATGGTGGCGAGCACGTCGCCCTTCTTGACCATCTGCCCTTCCTGGAAGAGCACGGCCGTGAGCACGCCCGACACCTGCGGCTGCACGATCACGTTGGCCAGCGGCGTGACGGTGCCCAGCGCCTCGAGTTGCACCGGGATGTCGGCCTGCCTGGCCGTGGCAACGCCGACCGTGCTGGAGGCCCCGCCGCCGCCGCGCCCACCCGGGCCGCCCGGCCCACCACCCTGCCGGCCGGCGCCAGGAGCGCCACCGGGGCCGGCCGCGGGCGTCTTCGACCGCTGGATCAGATACCAGGCGCCGGCACCCAGCGCCACGAGCAGCAGCAGGGTCAGCAGCCCGCCCACCCACCGGCGTCTGCGCACCGTCGGATGTGTTGGCGAGACGGTGGAAGGCAGAGGCTCGGGTGGTTTTTCTTGTTCCATGGGCGGTGCGTGCGAAAGATGCAGGGGGTGCGGACCGGGGTAGTACAGCGCGGAATGGTAGTCCCGCTCTTTGCTGCGCCGTAAAGCGACGGTAAAGCTGCCCGCACGGCATCCGCAATTCACGCCGCCCGGCTGCAATTCGCGCCGCATGCATGCATTCCGTCGCAAGCCGGTGGCTGGAGCGGGCGGGGGCCGGCACAGTCCACTCCATCGATTCCCTTCCGCCCTTCTTCTTCAAGATTTCTTCCACTTCCAACGGAGCGCCACCATGCTGATGCAAATCATCCTTCACACGCCCAAGTGGGTGTTCGCCGTGTTCTTCCTGCTGCTGTGGCTCGGTGCCAAGCAGCTGCTCACCAATGAAGTGAGCCTGAGCCGCGTCACGCTGATGCCGGTGGCCATGGGCGCCCTGTCGATCTACGGCGTGGTCTCCGTCTTCGGCGATTCCTTCGGCGCCCTGCTCGGCTGGGCCGCTGCCGCGGTGGTGATGCTGGCTCTGGTGCTGCAACGCCCGCTGCCCGCCACCACCCGCTACGACGCGGCCGAGCGCCGCTTCCACGTGGCCGGCAGCCCCGTGCCGCTGATGCTCATGATGGGCATCTTCCTGACCAAGTACGTGGTGGGCGTGGCCCTGGCCATGCACCCCGAGGTGCGTCAGCAAGCCGCCTTCGGCCTCGTGATCCCGGTGCTGTACGGCGCCTTCAGCGGTGTCTTCGCGGCCCGTGCGGTGCGCCTGTGGAAGCTGGCCATCCGCACTGACGCTATGTCGGCCACGGCCCGCGCGGCCTAAGATTCCCTCGGCCACGACTTTCATCCAGGACCCGCCACCATGAACGCGCTCTTGCTGATCCTCAAGATCTCCGTCACGGTGGTGCTCGTCGCCTCCATTGCCGAGGCGCTCGTGCTGTCCTGGCGCAACGGCTGGCGCAGCTACGACTGGAAGGCGGCCGGCGTCTCGGTGGTCGACTTTCTTGTGCGCGAGTACCCGTTGCGCTGGCTGCTGCCGCTGGCCTTCTGGACCGGCGCGATGAACTGGTTTTATGACCACCGCCTCTTCACCCTGCCGATGGACCACTGGAGCGGCTGGGTCGCCTGCTTCATCGGCCAGGAGTTCTGCTATTACTGGTACCACCGCGCGGCGCACCGGGTGCGCTGGTTCTGGTGCACCCACTCCATCCACCATTCGCCGAACCAGCTGAACCTGTCGGCCGCCTACCGCTTCGGCTGGACCGGCCGCCTCACCGGCACGCTGGCCTTCTTCATGCTGGCGCCGCTGCTGGGCATGCCGCCGCGGGTGATCCTGCTGATGCTCACGCTGAACCTGCTGTACCAGTTCTGGATTCACGCAACCTGGATCCCGCGCCTCGGGCCGCTCGAATGGGTGCTGAACACGCCCTCGGCCCACCGCGTGCACCACGCCTCGAACCTGGAATACCTGGACGGCAACTACGGCGGCGTGCTCATCGTGTTCGACCGCCTGTTCGGCACCTACATTCCGGAGCGCGCCGACCTTCCCTGCCGCTACGGGCTGGTGAACCCGATCACCTCGCACAACCTCTTCGAGATCGAGTTCAGCCAGTGGCGCGCGCTTTTGCGCGACCTGGCCTCGGCCCGCTCGGTGCGCGCCTTTGTCGGCTACCTCGTGAAGCCGCCGGGCTGGAAGCCCGACGGGCTTGGCGAGACGACTGAGGAACTGCGGCAGCGCGCGGCATTGCAGGCGGCACCGTCGCCACAGTCGCCGCAGCCCGCCTCTTCCGATTTCATTCCTGTCCAATACAAGGAGCTGTCATGACCTCTCTTGCCTCAAATTCTTCCCGCTCCGACGTCGAGCGCCTCGCACGCCGCCGCGCCGGCGCCAAGATGGGCTGGTACATCCACGCCTTCGTCTACGTGGTGGTCAACCTCGGCCTCGTCACGATCTCGGCCGCAAACGGCCGCACCTGGGCGATGTACCCGCTCATGGGCTGGGGGCTGGGCCTGCTGATCCACGGCGCCGTCGTCTGGTTCGTGGCGCCCGGCGGCGGCTTCTACGACAGGCTGGTGGAGCGCGAACGCCGCGCGCTGGACGCCGGGGACCGCGGGTGAGCCTGGACCAGGCTGCCACCAACCAAAGGTTCAGGGCTGAAAACCTGAAGTCCATGCTGCGGCATGGCCTGATCACCGCTGTCTTCTGCTGCCTCATTGCCACCGTGATGACCATCACCGGCGGCGGCAACTGGGCCGGCCACCTGGTCTATTCGCTGTCGATCGGCACCGTGAGCTGGCTGTTCATCGACGGCGGCCGGCTCCTGATCAGCGGGCACCGCGAAAACCTCTGGCCCGGATGGCCGGGGGGCTTTCTCCTGATCGCGGCGGGCGCGGCCGTCGGCTTCTTTGTCGGCAACCTCATCGGCGACGCCTTGTTCGGCGCACCCGCATTCGACTTTCTCGAATTCAAGGGCCACAAGCTGGCCACCGGCGTCACGATCACCATCATCGCGACGGTCGGCATGTGCTTCTTCTTCTACAGCCTCGGCAAGAGCAAGCACATGCAGAGCCAGATCGACCTGGCGCAACGCAACGCCACCGAGGCGCGGCTCAAGCTGCTCGAGACGCAGCTGGAGCCGCACATGCTCTTCAACACGCTGGCCAACCTGCGCGTGCTGATCACCGTCGACCCACCGCGCGCCGTTGCCATGCTCGACCGGCTCAACAGCTACCTGCGCATGACGCTCAGCGGCTCGCGCGCGCTGTCGCATCCGCTGTCGGCCGAGTTCGAGCGGCTGGGCGACTACCTGGAACTGATGTCGGTGCGCATGGGCGAACGCCTGCACTACACGCTCGACCTGCCGGAAGACCTGCGCGATGCGCCCGTACCGCCGCTGCTGTTGCAGCCGCTGGTGGAAAACAGCATCCGCCACGGGCTGGAGCCGAAGGTGGAAGGCGGCGAGATCATCGTGCGCGCCCGCAGGGAAGCGGGCCAGCTGGTGATCGAGGTGAGCGACACCGGCGTGGGCCTTGATGCAGCGCCTCCTTCGGAAGGCAGCAGTTTCGGGCTGGAGCAGGTGCGCGACCGGCTGGCCACCATGTACGGCGACCGGGGGCACATGAAGCTGGCGCCCTCGCCCAGCGGCGGCACCAGCGCCACGCTGAGCTTCCCTACGCCTGCCTGAACACGACACAACAACCGCGACAAGATGAACCCCACCGCCCTCATCGCCGAAGACGAGCCCCTGCTCGCGCAGGCCCTCAAGGCCGAACTGGCCGCTGTCTGGCCCGAACTGCAGATCGTCGCCACCGCCGGCGACGGTCGCAGCGCCGTGCGCGAGGCGCTGCGCCTGCTGCCGCAGGTGCTGTTCTTCGACATCCGCATGCCCGGTCTCGACGGCCTCGGCGCCGCCGCCGAACTGGCCGATTGCTGGCCCACCGACGAGGCGCCCATGCCGCAGCTGGTGTTCGTGACGGCTTATGACGAATACGCCACCCGCGCCTTCGATGCGCAGGCCATCGACTACGTGCTCAAGCCCCTGCAGCCCGAGCGCCTGCGCAAGACCGTGAGCCGGCTGCAGCAGGCGCTGTCCGCGCGACAACCGGAGCCCACGCCCGCCCTGGCCGACGCGGCGCTCGAACAGACGCTCGCCCAATGGCGCCAGGTGCTGACGGCCGCCGGTGCCGGAACTGCGGCGACGGCCGCCCCCGCCCCGCTGCGCATGATCGCCGCCAGCGACGCCGGCGGCAGCACAGTGCGCATGGTGCCCATCGACGAGGTGCTGTACTTCGAGGCCGCTGACAAATACCTGCGCGTGCTGACCGCCACGCACGAATACCTGATCCGCACGCCGCTCAAGCAGTTGCTGCCCCAGCTCGATGCCGACACCTTCTGGCAGGTGCACCGGGCGGTGGTGGTGCGCAGCGCAGCCATCGAATCGGTGCATCGCGACGAGGCCGGCAAGCTTCATCTGATGCTGCGCGGGCGGGCGGAGAAGATTCCGGTCAGCCGCCTGTACGCCCATCTCTTTCGCGCCATGTGAAATCGGCCAAGGCGCACCCAATGAAAAGAGCCGGCCCTTTCGGGGCCGGCTCTTTTCATTCAGTCACGAATGCCGTGGCGTTTTAGCGCCAGTGGCCATGGCCGCGGTAGTAGCCACGACCGTAGTAGCGCGGGCCGTAATACGCCGGCGGAGCGTAGTAGACCGGGGCCGGACGGTAGTACACCGGCGGCGGCGCGTAGTAGGCGGGCGCTGGCGGGGCGTAATAGACAGGGGCCGGCGGCGCGTAGACCGGGGCCGGGTAGTAGGCCGGACCGCCCACGCCCACAGCCACGCCGGGAACGCCGACACCGATGGACCAGCTGACGTCGCTGCGGGCGCTGGCCGAAGTGGCGGCAAACAATGCACCGGCTGCCACGACGCCTGCGGCGGCCCATTTGAAGAAGGTTGAACGTGTGAGGCTCATGATTCGGACTCCTTGTTACGGTGGGCTGCGTTCGGGTGTGAACCGCCCATGTGTGTATTGAACGCGGCAATTGCAAAGGGGGTGCACCGGGCAATGTGAAGAACGTTGCCAAAGGTAACTCATAGGGGGTGACCCCTAAAATGCAACGATGACCTCCCCGACCGACAAAAACGGCGCCAAAACGACCGCTGCCCCAAGCAATTTCCTGCGCCACGTGATCGAGAACGACCTCGCACAAGGTGCCTATTCTGGCCGCAAATGGGGCGGTTCGCCCGGCAACGCCGCCCATCATGCCCAGGGCATGGTCGATCCGGCCAAGGTGCGCATGCGCTTTCCGCCCGAGCCCAACGGCTACCTGCACATCGGCCACGCCAAGAGCATCTGGCTCAATTTCGAGCTGGCCAAGGAATACGGCGGCGTGAGCCACCTTCGCTTCGACGACACCAACCCCGAGAAGGAAGACCAGGAATACGTCGACTCCATCCGCGACGCGGTGAAGTGGCTCGGCTACGAAACCTACCTGGCCGACCGCCCCAGCGCCCCCGGCACACTGCAGCCACACGAATACTTCGCAAGCGACTACTTCGACTTCATGTACGAGGCCGCCGAATACCTCATCGGCGCCGGCCTCGCCTACGTAGACGAGCAAACCGCCGACGAAGTGCGCGCGAACCGCGGCGACTTCAACACGCCCGGCACCGACAGCCCCTTCCGCACCCGCACGCCCGAAGAAAACCTGGCGCGCTTCCGCGCCATGCGCGACGGCGAGGTGGCCGACGGCGCCGCCATCCTGCGCGCCAAGATCGACATGGCCAGCACCAACATCAACATGCGCGACCCCGCGCTGTACCGCGTGCGCCGGGCCACCCACCACAACACCGGCGACAAGTGGTGCATCTACCCGATGTACACCTACGCGCACCCCATCGAAGATGCGCTGGAGCAGATCACCCACTCCATCTGCACCCTGGAATTCGAAGACCAGCGCCCCTTCTACGACTGGCTGCTCGACCGCCTCGCCGAAGGCGGCCTCGTCGCCAGCCCGCACCCGCGCCAGTACGAATTCGCGCGCCTCAACGTGACCCACGTGCTCACCAGCAAGCGCAAGCTGCGCCAGCTGGTCGAAGAAAAATACGTCGACGGCTGGGACGACCCGCGCATGCCCACCATTGCCGGCCTGCGCCGCCGCGGCTACACGCCCGAGGCGCTGCGCCTGTTCTGCGAGCGCAGCGGCACCACCAAGTCGGGCGGCTGGATCGACTACGCCAGCCTCGAAGCCGCGCTGCGCGACACCCTCGACCCCGTCGCCCCGCGCGCCATGGCCGTGCTCGACCCGGTCAAGCTCGTCATCACCAACTGGGGCGAGCTGATGGGCGGCGACGACGTGCTCGACGACTGCTCGGCGCCCGTGCACCCGCACCACCCCGAAATGGGCAAGCGCGACTTCAAGCTCGGCCGCGAGGTGTGGATCGAACGCACCGACTACGAAGAAGTGCAGCCCAAGGGCTTCTTCCGACTGTTCCCCGGCAACAAGGTACGGCTGAAGTACGGCCACGTCATCGAATGCACCGGCGGCACCAAGGATGCGAGCGGCAAGCTCGTCGAAGTGCAGGCCACGCTGGTGCCCGACACCAAGAGCGGCACGCCGGGCGCGGACGCGATCAAGGTGAAGGGCAACATCACCTGGGTGGCGGCTGCGGATGCAGTGCAGGCCGAAGTGCGGCTGTACGAGCGGCTCTTCGCGGCAGCGAACCCGGGCAGCGGTGAACTGCTGGACGAGCTGAACAAGCAGAGCCTTGAAGTCTGCTCGGCGTTCGTCGAACCTTCGCTGGCCAAGGCCGAACCCGGCGTCGGGATCCAGTTCGAGCGGCACGGGTACTTCGTGCGCGATTCGAAGGGCGGCACGGACGGCAAGCTGGTGTTCAACCGCGCGGCCGGCATGCGGGACAGCTGGGGCAAGTAACCCGGTCGTTCCTGGCTATTTATTCGGGCCGCTTGTAGACCACGCCAATCACCGCGCTGTTCTCATCGGTGGTGCACACGGCGGAGCGGCCCTGCGGCCCGACCTTCAGGTTGATCGTGTAGACGCCGTCGCGCGGCGTCGTCCCCTTGTCCGCGACGATGCTGCCCGGCAGCACCCTGAGTTCGCGCGCAGCCGCAGCCACACAGTTCTTGACGCTCGCCTCGGGCGCGCCGCCTACGCGGATGCCTGGGCTGTTGCACGCCGCCAGCAGAAGGCCTGCAATCGCGGCGCAGGCAAGATGGATGAAGCTTCGCATCGTCATTCCAGGTTCTCCTGTGTGATGAACCGATTGGAGCTACCAGGGCCATCGAATGTTGCAGGACAGACCCGGGCTATCCTGTCGGCCAATGAATTTTCCGAGCCCTTCTTCCCGCCTGATCCGCTTCAACAAGCCTTACGGCGTACTCAGCCAGTTCACGCCCGAGGGCCGCTGGCGTGGCCTGAAAGACTTCATCGACATCCCTGACGTCTACGTCGCCGGCCGGCTCGATGCCGACAGCGAGGGCCTGCTGCTGCTCACCGACGACGGCAAGCTCCAGGCACGCATCGCCGATCCGCGCTTCAAGATGGAGAAGATCTACTGGGTGCAGGTGGAGGGCGTGCCGACCGAAGCGGCACTCACCTCCTTGCGCAGCGGCGTGCAGCTCAACGACGGCCTCACACGCCCCGCGAGGGCACGCCTGCTCGACCCACCACCCGAAGTGTGGGAGCGACAGCCACCCATTCGCGAGCGCAAGAGCATTCCCACCGCGTGGCTGGAGCTGGCGATCAGCGAAGGCCGCAACCGCCAGGTGCGGCGCATGACGGCGGCCGTGGGGCTGCCAACGCTGCGCCTGATCCGCGCCGCCATCGGGCCTCATACGCTCGACGGACTGGCGCCGGGCACCTGGCGCGAATAGACAACCGGCGCGGCGACGCACGAACAGCCGTACAACCTTCATTCATTCTTCAAGCCTCTTCCATGCACATCCCCGATCTCGCTCCCGTCGTCCTGAACCGCCGCAGCACCCTGCTCGGCGTCATCGGCTTGCTTGCATTACCTGCAACGCACGCCAACGCCGCAACCCCGGCCAAGACGAAGAAACAACCGGCGCAGCCCGGCGTGTGGCCACACGCGTCCCAGGTGCCGGGCGGCGTGGCCCGCTTGTCGCTCGGCCCATCGGCGAAGCGGCCTCAAGCCTTCGCGGGAGACGTGCCCCTGCTCGTGCTGGGCGATGCCATCGAATGGACCGCACTGGTCGGCATTCCGCTCGCAGCCGAACCCGGCGAGGCCAGCATCGCGATGCGCGCCGAAGGCAAGCCGGAGCGCCAGATCGCCTACACGGTGGCTCCGAAGCAATACCGCGAACAACGCCTGACGGTGGCGCCCCGCACGGTCGACCTGTCGCCCGAGGACCAGGCCCGCTACGAGCGCGAACGCGACCACCAGGCCACCGTGATGGCCACGCTCACGGACATGCGGGCGGATGCGTCACTGCAGATGCGCGTGCCCGTGCCGGGCCGCCGCTCAAGTTCGTTCGGCCTGCGCCGAGTGTTCAACGGCCAGTCGCGCAATCCGCACAGCGGGATGGACATCGCGGCGGGCACAGGCACGCCGGTGCTGGCGCCGCTACCCGGCAAGGTGATCGACACAGGGGACTATTTCTTCAACGGCGGTACCGTTTGGCTCGACCATGGTGGCGGCTTGCTCACGATGTACTGCCATCTGAGCCGGGTCGATGTGAAAGTCGGCGACGTGCTGAAGACCGGCGAGCCGCTGGCCGCCGTGGGTGCGACCGGCCGGGTGACTGGGCCGCACCTGCATTGGTCCGTGATGCTGAACCGGGCGATGGTGGACCCGGCGTTGTTCGTCACGGCCTGAGGTAGACAGGAGACCGGCTCAGCCTCAAATCGGCTTGGTCAGATACACAGCCTCGCGCCCCACGATCGCGCGCTGCGCCGGCATGAAGATCGTGCAGTCGTCGCACAGCGCGCGGATTTCCTCGTCGCCGTTTGTCGCGATCAACTCGCCCTTCGCAAAGGTCTCGAAGCCGATCAGCGGCCGCACGAACGCAAAGTCCGCCGACTTGATGACATACGTCTGCAGCAGCTGAAAGCGCCGCTGCGGTTCGGGCGGCGGCGTGGCCGGGTCCTTGTCGACAAGGCCGAAGTACGCAAGGAAGTCGTAGGTGACGGCTGTGGCCAGTTCCGAGGCGGAGCGCAAGAAGTGCTGGCCGCACTCGACCACCATCGCCACGCCCTTGCCGTCCGGGCCGCCGTGGCTGCCGTACTGGATCAGCGGCGTGCCCGAGCCCAGGCCGTCGGGCATCACGAGGTGCACCGACGGGCGGCCGATGGCCAGCGCGACCTTGGCATTGCGCTCGAAAGCCGGGTACACCCAGAACGGCACGACGGGCTGGCTGGTCGAATGGATGTCGAGGATGTGGTCGGCCGCGTCCACCACCGGACGCAAGATGCGCGCACGGCTCAGCTCGGGGCTGTCTTCAGTGCCATCGAGCCACTCGGGTGACCAGATGCGGTTGAGGTTGTGCACGAGCTGGCGGCTGTCGAAGGGCAGAGCTTCGTTGAAGGACTCGTACGCTGCCACGTTGGCAAAGCTCACGGTGAGGGTGCCGATCTTCGGGCGCACGTCGTTGTCGAGCAGGTGCGTGGCCGCCGTCATGCCGCAGATCTCGTTGCCGTGCGTCAGCGCGTTGATCAGCACGTGCGGGCCGGGCTTGCCGGACTCGAAGCGGTGCACGTAGTCGACGCCGGTGTTGCCCTTGCGGTAGGCGGAGAGGTCGCGGGGGAGGACTTCGAGGGCGGGGGGAGATTGGGTCATGGGCGTCAGAAAATGGAACGAAGCGGTCCGGCAAGTTTGCTACAGGGCGCGCGTTCGTGCTGAGCGGCCCTGCGCGAAGCAAACACAGACCCGCCCTGCCGCACTGGTGACTACCAGTTGACCTCGCGCTCCGGCGTGGCCGAGATGTGGTGAATCGACAGATCGGCGCCGTCGTACTCCTCCTCCTGCGACAGCCGCAGCCCCAGCGAGGCCTTCAGCGCGCCGTACACCGCCGCGCCCGCCAGCCCCGCCCATGCCACGCCGATGACGGTGCCGATGAGCTGCGCCCACACGTTCACACCGCCGATGCCGCCCAGCGCCTGCGTGCCGAAGATGCCCGCTGCGATACCGCCCCAGGTGCCGCACAGGCCGTGCAGCGGCCACACACCGAGCACGTCGTCGATCTTCCATTTGTTCTGCGTGAGCGTGAACATCTTGACGAAGATGGCGCCCGCCACGCCGCCCACCACCAGCGCGCCCAGCGGGTGCATCAGGTCGGAGCCGGCGCACACGGCCACGAGCCCCGCGAGCGGGCCGTTGTAGACGAAGCCCGGGTCGTTCTTGCCCATGGCCAGCGCCACCAGCGTGCCGCCGACCATTGCCATCAGCGAGTTGACGGCCACCAGGCCCGAAATCTTGTCGATGCTCTGCGCGCTCATCACGTTGAAGCCGAACCAGCCTACGCACAGCACCCACGCGCCCAGCGCCAGGAACGGAATGTTCGACGGCGGATGCGCGCTCAGCGAGCCGTCGCCCCGGTAGCGGTTGCGCCGCGCGCCCAGCAGCAGCACCGCCGGCAGCGCCAGCCAGCCGCCCACCGCGTGCACTACCACCGAGCCCGCGAAGTCATGAAACTCATGGCCGGTGAGCGAGGCAATCCAGCCCTGGATGCCGAAGTGCTTGTTCCAGGCGATGCCCTCGTACAGCGGGTAGACGAAGCCGACGATCACCGCCGTGGCGATCAGCTGCGGCCAGAACTTGGCGCGCTCGGCAATGCCGCCCGAAATGATGGCCGGGATGGCCGCCGCGAAGGTGAGCAAAAAGAAGAACTTCACCAGCTCGTAGCCGCTTCTTGCCGACAGTTCGGTGGCGCTCACGAAGAAATGCGTGCCGTAGGCCACGCCATAGCCCACCAGGAAATACACGATGGTCGAGACCGAGAAGTCGACCAGGATCTTCACCAGCGCATTGACCTGGTTCTTCTTGCGCACTGTCCCCAGTTCGAGAAAAGCAAAACCGGCGTGCATGGCCAGGACCATGATGGCGCCGAGAAGGATGAACAGCGCGTCTGCGCCCTGTTTGAGTGCGTCCATTGGAGCTTCTTGCTGATTTTTGGTTTGAATTGGTGCGCCGCACCCGAATCACCCGGAGCGGCGGGCCAATGAAGCAAAAATGGTGCCTAAGGCTCTTCAATGGTGCGTTGCGAACCAATAGCGGGCTTTACTCAGCCCGCGATGCACCGGATCAGCCCGCCCCGGCGCGCAGTGCGTCCCGGTAGCGGCGGCTGCAGGGCACGGTGGTGCCGTCGTGCATGTGCAGCCGGGCGTCGCCGCCATCCAGCGGCTCGATTTCCTTGATACGCCCCAGGTTCACGGCGTGGCTGCGGTGCACGCGCACGAAGCGGGCGGGGTCGAGCTGGGTCAGGAAGTCGGTCAGCGTGGCGCGCAGCAGGTAGTCGTGGCCGTTGACGTGCAGGCCGACGTAGTTGCCCTCGGCCTGGAGCCAGTCGATGTCGGTGGCGGCGATGAGGAATTCGCGACGCAGCTTGCGCACCAGAAAGCGCTCGGGGCGCGCAGGCTGCGGGGTTTCGGGTTCGACGGGCTCCGGCTCCGCCGGTGCTTCGGGCGCATCGAGCACCCGCGCCTCGCCCTGCAGCCGCAGCATGAACAGCCGGTACGCCCAGATGCCGAAGACGATGCTCGCATACACCCGCACGTCCTTCAGGTACTCGTAGCCCCACTGGCTGACCCAGCCGCCGAAGTCGTAGCGCTCGCCGGCCATGGCATAGACCAGCGCCCGCAGCCCGAACATGCCCACCACGTGGATCACGCTGAAGACCACGCTGGCCACTGCATGCCAGGCCACGAAGCGCAGCACGTGGGTGCGCACCAGCGGCGACAACCGGCGCTCGACGGCAACCAGCGCCGGAACCAGCAGCAACAGCACCAGGTGGCTCGAACCCTCCCAGGTCGCAACCTCCCAGTTGGCACGTGGCACGGCGCGCGTGCGCACGTCGACGATCGCCACCATCGTGCTGAACACGGCCTGCAACGTCATCAGAACGATCCAGAACACCACCTCCACGTAGCGGCGGACTGGCTCGTAGCGCTCGTACAGGTTCTTGCGGGGGTCTCCCATGGCCGGGATTCTCCCGAAAACGGGCCTTGGGGCGGCGAATTTCGTCCAGTTTCGTCCCTCAGGGCCACCGCTCGTCACAGAGCGCGGGCGATCCATCCCCCAGGTGTGCCGCGCAGGAGCCACGGGGCCGAGCATTGCGGCTCCCAGCTTCGAGGAGTTCAGATGACCACCCAAAACCTCCCGCCCGACCATCGCCGCCACGACATCGACGCCCTGCGCGCGCTGGCCTTCCTGTTCGTCATCCTCTATCACGTGGGCATGTACTACGTGGCCGACTGGCCCTGGCACCTCAAGAGCCCGCATGCAGCCGAATGGCTGCAGTGGCCGATGCGCATCCTGAACCTCTGGCGCATGGATCTCGTCTTCCTGATCTCCGGCGTATCGCTCGGCTTCCTCAGCCGGGGCCAGGGCACCTGGGGCCTGTTGCGCAGCCGGGGCCTTCGGCTGATGCTGCCGCTGGCCTTCGGCATGGCGGTGATCGTGCCCTACCAGGCCTATGCGCAGGGCGTGGCCAACGGGCTGGTCGCGCCGGGCTTCGGTGCCTTCCTGCTGCGCTACCTGTCGATGGCCGAGCCGTGGCCGAAGCGGGCCTTCGATGGCGCGGAGTTCGGCATCACCTGGAACCATCTCTGGTACCTGCCCTACCTCTTTACCTACACGGCGCTGGTCGCGCTGACGCTGCCGCTGTGGAACTCCGCCGCCGGCCAGTGGCTGCGCCGCGGCTTCAACGGCCTGCGTGGCTGGAAGCTGCTGTTGCTGCCTGTGGTGCCGCTGCTCGTCTTCACGATGCTGCTGGCCTCGCGCTTTCCGCCCACGCACAACCTGGTGCGCGACTTCCACCTGCACAGCCTCTACTTCACGATGTTTCTCTACGGCTACTGGATGGGCGTGGACACCGGCGTGTGGAAGGAGCTTGAGCGGCTGCGCCGCGTGTCGCTCGCGCTGGCGGTCGCGGTGATCGCCATCTTCATCGCGCTGCGCACCGGCGCGAAGGGCCCGGCCGCCGGCCCGCTGATGGACACCCTGCGCATGCTCTACCTGTGGCTGGCCGTCGCCACCATCCTCGGCCATGGCCATCGCCACCTGAACCGCCCGTGGCCCTGGCTGCGCTGGGCCAACGAATCGGTGTACCCGTGGTACGTGCTGCACCAGACGCTGATCATCGTCGGCGTGACCGCGCTGGCTCCGCTCGCGCTCGGCCCGGTGATCGAGCCCGCGCTGCTGGTGGCGTTGACGCTTTTCGGCTGCTGGGCGCTGACGGATGGGCTGATCCGCCGCTTCAACGTGCTGCGGCCGCTGTTCGGGCTGAAGCTCAGGCGCGCGGCTTCAGCTGAAGCTCGTCCACGGGAACGAGGATTGCGTTCCCCGTCGCCACGAGCTTGAGTGCATCGTCGCCCTTGCCTTCGGGCTGCGCATAGAGCTCGGACGCGACAAACACCTGCTTGCGCCCGGCCTTCGCCACGCGCCCGCGCGCCACGAAGGCACTGCCCACCGCGGGCGACATGAAGTTGACCGAGAAGTGCGAAGTCATCACGCGGCCCGCCAGCGTGCCGGCCGCGTAGCCGCTCACGGTGTCGAGCAACGCGGAGATCATCCCCGCATGAAGGAAGCCGGCGAACTGCCCCATGTCTTCCGCGCGCCAGTTCATGCGCAGTTCAGCCTCGCCGTTGCCGGCCTGGGTGGCCTCGATGCCGGCCCAGCGATTGAAGGAAGCGGCCGCGTTGGTGGCCTTGACGATCTCGAGCATGGCGTGTCCTTTGCGAGTGGGTGAGAAGTGGTTCGATCCACTCTACGAACCGCTCATGGCAAACGCCGTCACACGCGTGACGAAAGGGGTCGTGTGCAGTTGCATTGGCGACAGCGGCGACAGCTGCACCATCGCGCCGACCGGCAATCAGCCGACGGTGCGCACCACATTTCCCTGCGGATCCCTGATCGTCGTCTTCTGGACCTTCCAGCGCACGGCGCCGAAACCGGGCACCTCGTACGTGCCTGCGACCGGCTTCAGCGTGCGGGCCAGTTCGCGCACGGTGGCGTCGCTCAGGTGCAATGTCAGCTTGCCGTCTTCCTCGGCCACGCGGTCGGCATCACCGTGCTCGAAGACCAGGGCGCGCTCACGGCTCGCAAAATGAAACCCGCGGCCGAAGGGCAGCCGCAACGGCAGCAGCGCGACCAGTTCGTCGACCTGGCGTGCGCCGACCGTGATCTCGGTGACCGGCGCGCGCAGCAGCCGCTTGCTCGTCTCCCAGCCGAGCACGTCGGTGAAGAGAAAACCGCTGGACGAACCGTCGCGCGCCGCGCCCTCCTCCACGCGCCGGCGCACCTCGGGGTCGTCGAGCAGCGAAGGCCGCGCGAGGTCGGTCACCCACAGCGGCATCGCGGGCAGCAGCGCATCAAGCAGCTTGCGCGTGTCCCAGCGCTTGCATGCCCGTTCCTCGTCTTCCGTCAGCCCGACGATCTGGAGAAAGCGCATGCGCCCGTTCGGCGTGTCGATGGCCGGCAGCTCAGGGTCGAACACGAAGCCCATCGAACAGATCAGCGTCTCCCGCTCCAGCGCGATGGGGCCGTTGGCGGTCATCCAGTGGCCGTCGTCGAATACGTTGCCGCTCTTGAACACGTAGCGCGCGAGGTTCTGCAGGAAGTTGATGGCCCATGCGGGCGGTTCGGCCTCGTCGGGCTCGCAGGCCAGGCGAAAAGTCAGCTCGAAACCGTAGCCGCTGGTGTCGGCATCGCCCGATTCCTTGGCGTACAGCTCGCTGAGCCCATAGCTGAGGTAGTGCCAGTGCGGCACCGGCTCCATGCGCTTCCACACGCTCACGCCGTCGAGCGGATCGGGCCCGCCGAACATCCACTTGAGGACGGTGGCGTAGTGCTTCGGCTCCTGGCCCGGATAGAGGCGCTCCAGTGCGGCGGTGATGGCGTCCCAGCCCGGCGAGAGGTTTTCGTCGTCGCCAGCGTTGTCGTCCTGGCCCTGCGCTGCTTGCGTCATGTCGCTCCTTGCGATGTCGATGACCGGCAAGCCTACACCGGGCCATCCTCAGGCCCGTGTCAGGCCGGCGTGGCATCCTCGGGCGTCGAATTGCTTTTTTCGGGAGACAGCAACGTGAGATGGATCCATCGGCGGGACGCATTGGCCCTGTCGGCCGCCTGCGCCGCGTCCGCCCTGCTCGCCGCAACGGGCTGCGAGCAGAAAAACGTGCCCGCCGCCTCCGCACCGCCCCAGCCTTCACCCGGCAGCATCGAGATCACGCAGGCAGACATCGACTGGTTCCGCCGCAGCCGGGCCGAGTGGATCGACTGCGAATCGGGCGCGCCGGGCATGGTGCCGCCCGACATGTCGCTCGAACAGTACGAAGACCTGCTCGACGGCGGCAGCTCGCCGGCCTTCGACCGCTTCGTGAACGTGACCACCGCCTTCTTCCTGCATGCGAGCTTCGTCGCCGGGCACTACACCTTCGAGCCGCCCTTCGCGCAGCGCACGGCCTTCGACGTGACCGACGAGCACATCCGCCTGCTGCGGCGCGCGAACTGGCTCAGCTTCCTCATCGACTGCAAGCGCCCCTACGGCGACTTCACGCATTTCGAGATCGACATGGCCGACATCCTCGGCCTGCCGGTGACGAAGGACGCGAAGGGCTACGCGCAGATCGGCAAGGAGGCGGAAAAGCGCATGGACGCGCTGCATGCCGACATGCTCCCCACGCTGCAGGCGTACATCCGCTTCGCGCGGCTCAACCCCGGTCGCTACGTGGTGCCCGGGCGCGGCGTGGCGCAAACGGCGGGGCGGCCGCTATGCCGGCCTGTGTCGGCCACGCGCCTTGCGATGTATCAGCGCGCGCTGGCGGCCGCTGGCCCGCGCTCCGATTCGCACCGCGTCGCCGCGCTCGACGAGGCCGCCAGGGCGCTGTTCGCGCTGGACTGAGCTGCTGCCGTTGCCGTAGCGGCCTCAGGCGTCCTGCTCGGGCGCAGTCTCGGGCTTCGGCTTGCCCTTTTGCTTGCGCGCCGCCTTCTTTGCAGCACGCTCGGCGTCGGCACGCTGGCCATCGGCCAGCCACAGCGCGAACTCGTCGGGCGTTTCGAGCGTGACGCGCCCGAGGTTGCCTGCGCGGAACTCGTGCATCACGATCTCCGCCGCCTTCTGCAGGTTGACCTTGCCCTTGCCCAGCAGCGCGCCGCGCTTGCGGCCGATGGTGTCGAGCAGCGACTCGTCCTTCATGCTGGCCATGGTCTCGGCGTCGAGCTCCACGAGCTTGAAGCGCGCGGCCACGCCGGCGGCGTAGTGCGTCTTGAGGTAGTTGAGCAGTTCCAGCGCCACCTCTTCCTCGTCGAAGGCGTTGCGCCCCACCGCACCGCTGGCCGCGAGGTTGTAGCCGCTCTTGGGCACGATGATGCGCGGCCACAGCATGCCGGGCGTGTCCCAAAGATAGAAGTCGTCGGCCAGCGTGATGCGCTGTTCGAGCTTGGTGATGCCGGCCTCGTCGCCGGTCTTGGCCTTGCGCCCGCCGGTGAGCGTGTTGATGAGAGTGGACTTGCCCACGTTGGGAATGCCGCAGATCAGCACGCGCATCGGCTTGGCCATGCCGCCGCGGTTGGGCGACAGCTCATGGCAGGCCTTCACGAGCTGTTGCGCGGGCGTGGTCTGGCTCGCGTCCAGGCCGATGGCGCGCGTGGCGGGCAGCGCGTTGTAGTGCGCCAGCCAGAGCACGGTGCGCGCGGGGTCGGCCAGGTCCTGCTTGTTGAGCACCTTGAGCGTGGGCCGGCCGGCCGTGAGTTCGGCCAGCATCGGGTTGGCGCTGGAGCCGGGCAGGCGCGCGTCGAGCAGCTCGATGACCACGTCGATGTCCTTCACCCGTTCGGTGATGGCCTTCTGGGTCGAATACATGTGACCGGGGAACCACTGGATCGCCATCGATGGGCTCTTTCTTTCGCGCTGTCTGGCTGTCTGGGAATGGGGGCCGCCGAGGGGGCCGGGTGCGCATTGTGAACCGGGAACCTGAACGGGAGCTTGTTGCTACGCTTTCGATAGCTGCAACCGGGCATTGTGCCTTCGCCTTCGGCTTGTTCGACCCTAGAATCCGCGCGCTGCCCCCGCAGCAATACCAACAACTCCGAGGGAAATCCATGCTCAAGCGCCTTGCCGCTGCCGCCCTGCTGGCAGCCACCGTCGTGCCCGTGTCCGTCGTCCATGCCCAGCGGCCCTCCCCGCCGCCCGGCCCGCTGGTCAGCGGCTTCCTGTGCTGCAACATGCGCACCTACGGCGACTCGATCAGCGACATCAACTACGACGAGCAGGGCACGCGCATCGTCGCGGTGGGCACGCCGGCGCGCATCACGGCCTACGACTTCCGCTGGTTCAACCTGGACCTCGCCGGCAAGCCGCAGCGCATCAAGAACGACTACAGCCGCAACATCCCGCTGCCCGCATTCGCGCAGCGCTACGTGGTGACCGAAGACCCGAAGCAGAAGATGGCGGCCTTCCCGCCCGCGGTCCGCGACGCCATCCTCGCCGGCAAGGTGATGCCCGGCATGACGCGCGAGCAGGTGCTGATGGCCATCGCCTACCCGGTGGCCAGCGAGAACCCGAGCCTCGATGCACCCGTGTGGCGCTACTGGCGCGACAGCTGGTCGGAGTTCCAGGTGCAGTTCGACGAGAAGGGCCTCGTGAAGGCGGTGGTGGGCGACCCCGTGGCGTTGAGCCGCGTGCTGGCGGCAGCGCCTGCGCAACAACCTTAAGTTCTCTCGCATTGCGCGTGCCTTGCACACACGCGCAATCCCTTAGAGGGTTTTGCATCGCAGGGGCAGTTATCGCCCCTATGATTTGACCGAGTGCGGCGCCCGAGCGTCGGTCGAATCGAAAACCCTTTGATGGAGTTACCCGCGATGAAACCCGTCTCTGAACTGCTCAAGCGCCATGATTCCGCAGCATGGCGCACCTCCCCCGACACCAGCGTGTTCGACGCGCTGGCCACCCTGGCCCGCTTCGAGGTGGGCGCGCTGATGGTGATGGAAGGCGAGAAGCTGGTGGGCTTTCTCTCCGAACGCGACTACACCCGCAAGGTTGCGCTGCAGGGCAAGAACTCGAAGGAAGTGAAGGTGCGCGAGATCATGACGCCCGACGTGATGACCGTCACCCCGCAGACCCGCACGCGCGCCTGCATGACGCTGATGAGCCAGCGCAAGTTTCGCCACCTGCCGGTGGTCGACGGCGACAAGGTGGTCGGCATGATCTCCATCCAAGACCTGATGGACGACATCATCTCGGACCACGAGGCCACCATCGAGCAGCTGACCACGTACATCCAGAGCTGACCCGGCTCGCCGCATTGCGGACCCTGCCCGGCACATGGGTAGGGAACAGACCTACGTGCACCGCGGCGCTTCGGCGCGCAAAGTGGGCTTTCGTTCATCCATCCAGCAGGGACATTGCATGCAGATTCAGGTCAACACGAGCAACGGCATCACCAACAAGGACGCGCTGGAGCGTTGGGCCGACACCGAGATCAAGCAGCACCTGAGCCGTTTCGTCGAGGACGTGACGCGCGTCGAGGTGCATCTGAGCGACGAGAACCACGACAAGACCGGCGGCGGCGACAAGTGCTGCGTGATGGAAGCGCGCCTGGCGCACCACCAGCCGCTGGCGGTAACACAGCACGCGGCCAGCCTCGACGAGGCCTTCCGCGGCGCGGCCGACAAGCTCAAGCGTTTGCTGGACAACACGCTGGGCCGCCTTCACAACCACCGCGACCGCGGCTCGATCCGCACCGACCCGAGCTTTATCGCGGAGTAGCCGCAGCAGCAGCAGCGCTGCGCCTGCCGCGTTTCGGCGGCTTCAGGCTGGGCGTCTCGGCAGGAACGAGCGGCGGGCGGTGGCCGCTGGCCATCCACTCGTCGTAGAAGTCGATCTTGCGGTCGACCAGCGACAGCGCCCGCTTCCACTCGGCGATGGTCTCGGTCACGCGCTCGCGGTGGGCCGCGAGCATGTCGCGCCGCTGGCGCAGCGTGACCTTGCCCTGCACCGCCAGCGCGGTGTATTCGCGCATCTCGGCAATCGACATGCCGGTGCGGCGCAAGCGCTCCATCAGGTCGAGCCAGCCGACGTGCAGCTCGACGTACAGGCGCCGGCCGCCCTCGTCGCGCGCCACGCCGGGCACGAGGCCCTGCGTTTCGTACCAGCGGATGGCGTGCACCGTGCGGCCGGTGCGCGTGGCCAGCTCGCCGATGTGAAAAGGCGTGCCCGTGTCAGCCGGCATGGTCGGCCGCCGTGGCCGAAGGCGCCTGCAGCGCCTCCTGGACCAGTGCGGTGTCGAAGTACTCGGTCAGCTCTTTCACCTTGCCTCCTTCGAGTCGGTAGACGTAGCAGTAGCGGTTGTTGTAGCGCTTGCCGGCCTTGGTGGGTACGTCGCCGCTGAACAGCACCACCACCCGGTCGCCCTCGGCAATGATGCGCTCGGTCTTGCTCACGTAGGGCCCCGCGAACTGCGCGAAGAGCGGGTTCAGCAGTTCTTCGCGAATCGCCTTCTTTCCCCGGTAGGTGCGCGACCACGCGGTGGTGCCTTCGAGCTTCCAGCTGGCGTCGTGGGCAAGGCTGTCGACGAAGACCTGGCCGTTGCCCTTGTCCAGCTCGTCGTGGATGCGCTGGACCAGGGCCTTGTTGTCGATCGTGTTCATGGCTTCATTTCCTTGTCTTCGATGAATGAACCGGACATCCGGTGAATTCATTGGAAATGCTCGAGTGCACTCGAGGTCAAGCGCGCCATGAACACGCGGGCCGGTCAGCCCCTCTTCGCGTTCGCCATGCCCTTGGCGACTTCGTTCGCGCCCTGCGCCGCGCCGCTCTGCGGTACGGCCTCGCCTTCGCGCTCGGTCACTTCCGACAGGCGCGCCGCCAGCTGCTCGGGCGTGTCGGCGGCAATGCCCAGCCAGGCGCCCTGCGTCAGCGTGATGTGCGCGGCCTCGAAGGTGCCTGCGCCGGCGCAGAGGATGGTGCGGTTGGGCGCGTCCTGCGCGGCCAGCACCAGCATCGCGGGCACCACGGCCTCGGGGCGGAAGGCTTCGAGCATTTCCTTGGGGAACAGGTCCTCCGTCATGCGGGTGGCGGCGGTGGGCGCCAGGCAGTTCACGCGGATGTCGTTCTTCGCGCCTTCGATGCTCAGCGTTTGCATGAGGCCCACCAGCGCGAGCTTGGCTGCGCCGTAGTTGCTCTGGCCGAAGTTGCCGTACAGGCCGGTGGACGAGGTGGTCATCACGATGCGGCCGTACTTCTGCTCGTTCATGAGCGCCCAGACGGCCTTGGTGCAGTTCACGGCGCCCATCAGGTGCACGTCGACCACCAGCTTGAAGTCGGCCAGTTCCATCTTGGCGAAGCTCTTGTCGCGCAGGATGCCGGCGTTGTTGACGAGGATGTCGACGCGGCCCCAGGCATCGACCGCCTGCTTGACCATGGCCTGCACCGCCTCGAAGTCGGTCACTGATGCGCTGTTGGCAATGGCCTCGCCGCCGGCTGCCTTGATCTCGTCGACCACCGCCTGCGCGGCGCTTACCGAGCCGCCGGAGCCGTCGCGCGCGCCGCCCAGGTCGTTGACCACCACCTTGGCGCCGCGCGCCGCAAGTGCCAATGCATGCTGGCGGCCCAGACCGCCGCCCGCGCCGGTCACGATGGCCACGCGGCCCTTGAAGTCGATGTTGCTGCTGTTGCTGTTGCTCATGTCTCTCTGTCGCTTTCCTGGGGAGTTGCCGTTGTCCGGTTGCCGCTAAAGCGGCAGCGTGGCGTTTTACCCCAGAAAGACGCACGACCCAGTCATGCGCGCGTCAGCCGAAGTCACCCGGGGAGCGACGCGCGCACCTGCGCACAAAAGTCCACCAGCTGGTCGAGCTCGGCCGACTTGTCGAAGAAGGCATCGGCGCCCAGCTGCCGCGAACGCTCGCGCATGGCGGCGTTGGCGTAGTTGCTCAGCACAATCACCTTCTGGTGCGGCGCCCGGTGGCGGCAGGCGCGGATCACGCCCAGCCCGTTGCCGCGCCGCAGGAACAGGTCGACGATGGTCAGGTCCCAGTCGCCGGTGTGCTGGTGCAGCCAGGCCACGGCCTCCTCCTCGGTACTGGCAGAGGCCACCACCTTAGCGTCAGTTACGTCTTCCAGGAATCCGACGAGGTTCTCGCGAATCACGGGGCTGTCCTCGACTAGATAGGCCTTGAAAGTCATGGGGAGGTCGCGAGGTCGGTGCTTGCGCGGTGCATGGAGGCATCCTCGCAGCCCAACGGCCGCGCGCGGTGAGCCATGCAGGCCAATGCCTGTAGGCCATCGGCCAGCGCCGCTGTCGGTCATCCCGTGCCTATGGGCGTCTGCCGAGCCCTGTTCCGGGCGTCGGCAACTGCTGAATGCCCTGCCGGGCGGCCTCAGCGTCCTGCACCGCCATCGCGCGCTCGAAGCCTGCGCGCGAGCTCAGGCGCTTCCAATACTGCTGTACCGCGGGGCCGCAGCGCTCGTGATGGCCCAGCACCCTGGCCAGCAGCAGCGCGTAGCCGATCGAGATGTCAGCCGCCGTGAACCGGCCGGCGCATGCGAAGTCTTGCGCCTCCAGCAACCTCTCGAGCGCCCGCAGGCGCACGAAAAAGAACTGGGCGTAGTCCTCCGCGGCCTGGGGCTGGCGGCGGTCCTCCGGCTCCAGCAGCGTGTAGCGAAGCACCAGGGTCTGCGGAAAGGTCAGCGAGGCCTCGCCAAAGTGAAGCCAGTTCAGATAGTCCCCATAGCCGGCCTCCTCGCGCTCCACGTTCAGCGAGGTGGGGGCGTTGACGCTGGCCAGGTACTGGCAGATGGCCGCCGACTCGGTCATGCGCGTTTCGCCATCGACCAGCAGAGGCACCGTGCCTTGCGGGTTGATCTTGAGGTACTCGCGGTGCAGCACCCGCGGCGGAAACGGCAGCATCTCCAGCCGGTAGGGAGCGCCGAGCTCTTCCAACATCCAGAGAACGCGGAACGAACGTGCATTCGCGCAGTGGTAGAGCGTGATCATCGGATGGAGGGCTCGACGCCGGAAGTTGCCGCGCCGATGGTCGCACGCACATTCCGCGGCGCCTTGCGTCGATTGGCTGCGGCGCGCGCAGCCAGTCGGCGCAAGTTTTCTTCCGCGCCGGCGAATAGCCTGCGGACTCTTGCGATAGCCGATCGCGATTGCGGAGTGTCCATGCCGTCCCTGAAATCGAAAACCCTCTTCATCACCGGTGCCAGCCGTGGCATCGGCAAGGCCATTGCCCTGAGGGCCGCGCGCGATGGCGCCAACATCGTGGTTGCGGCCAAGACGGCAACGGCCGACCCCCGCCTGCCCGGCACGATCCACAGCGCAGCCGAAGAAATCGTCGCCGCCGGCGGACAGGCCCTCGCGGTGGTGGTCGACGTGCGTGACGAAGCCCAGGTCCGCAGCGCCGTCGACGCCGCGGTGGAGCGCTTCGGCGGCATCGACATCCTGGTCAACAACGCCAGCGCGATCCACCTCGAGACCGTCGAGCGCACGCCGATGAAACGCTACGACCTGATGTTCGAGATCAACGCACGGGGCAGCTACCTGTGCGCGCAGGCCTGCCTGCCGCATCTCGAGAAGGCGGCCAACCCGCACATCCTGACCCTGTCGCCGCCGCTGGACATGAACCCCAAGTGGTTCGCGCGCCATGCGGCCTACACCACCTCGAAGTACGCGATGAGCATGCTCAGCCGAGGCCTCGCCGAAGAGCTGCGCGGGCGCGGCATTGCGAGCAACTCGCTGTGGCCGCGCACCGTCATCGCCACCAGCGCCCTGCGCATCGCGGCGCCCGACGTGGCGGGACAGGCCCGCCTGCCGACCATCATGGCGGACGCCGCGTGGCACATCCTGACCCGGCCGAGCCGCGAGCTCACCGGCCAGTTGCTGATCGACGAACAGGTGCTGCGCGATGCCGGCGTCACCGACTTCGAGCCCTACCTGGTAACGCCGGGTGTCGAGCCGCTGATCGACTTTTTCGTGGAACCGTGACCAGGCCGCCGTGCCGCCCCAAGGAGACCAACGCATGCAAGCAGCCGACGCCGAACGCGCAAGCATCGCCCGTATTTCGCTCGCAGACGTCGTGCGGCGCAGCGCGAGGCGAGATCCGGACAAGATCGCAGTCATCCAGGGTGATCGACGGGTCACGTTTGCAGCGCTCGATGCCGCGAGCGAGCGCGTGGGCGAGGCACTGCGCGACCATGAACTCGCCGATCGCCGCATCGCGACGATGTGCGTCAATTCGATCGAGCACCTCGCGGCCATCCAGGCCATCCACAAGTCGGGCAACGTCTGGGTGCCGGTCAATGTGCAGCTCGATGCGGCCTCCATCGAGCATGTGCTGAGCCACGCCGAAGCCAGCGCGGTTTTCATCGATGCAGCGCTGTTCGAAGTGCCAGCGCTGCGCACGCTGGTCGAGCGCCTGGGCCTGCTGACGGTGGTGATCGGCGCACAACACCAGGCCACCGCCGGCACGCTGCATTTCGACGCGCTGGCATCGCGCCCGCCGGCGCAGCCGCTGGCCACTGCGCGTGGCGACGATGACCTCGCACTCATCATGTACACCAGCGGCACCACGGGAAAGCAGAAGGGCGTGATGCATTCCCATCGCTCGGTCCATGGCGCGCTGCTGAGCTGCGCGCAAAGCTTCGAGGCCACCGAGCGCGATGTCGTCGTCTCGGTGCTGCCGCTGTTCCATTGCGCCCAGCACGCCATCAGCACCGGCGCATTGATGGTCGGCGCAACGCTGTGGCTCGCCAACGGCTTCGATCCCGCGGCCATGCTGGCGGCGATCGGGCGCGAACGCATCACCTGGCTGTCGTGCCTGCCGATGATGTTCGATGCGCTGATGAAGCACCCCCAGCGCCAGCAAACCGACTTCTCGTCGCTGCGCCTGTGCATGTACGGCCTGGCGCCGATGCCGAAGAACCTGCTCGCGGACATCCGGCGCGACATGTGCCCCGACGTGCGCCTGGGCACCGGCCAGACCGAGATGTACCCGCCGACCATGGTCTACCGCGCGAGCGACCACCCGGACAAGGACGGCAACTGC
Organism: Variovorax sp. OV084; assembly: GCF_900111625.1. Lineage (NCBI taxonomy): Bacteria > Pseudomonadati > Pseudomonadota > Betaproteobacteria > Burkholderiales > Comamonadaceae > Variovorax > Variovorax sp. OV084. Next base: position 28,572 of record NZ_FOII01000010.1, read on the forward strand.
TGGGGTGTGTCGGTGGCGGGTGTCGAGACCGCCGTCATGGACGACGACGGCCGGCTGCTCGGGCCGGGCCAGGTCGGCGAGATCGTCCATCGCGGGCCCAACGTCTTTCTCGGCTACCTCAAGGACCCGGAGGCCACCGCCGCGGCGCGCCGCTTCGGGTGGCACCACACCGGCGACATCGGCATGCTCGACGCCGACGGGCACATGCTGTTTCTCGACCGCAAGAAGGACATGATCAAGACCGGCGGGGAGAACGTTTCCAGCGTCAAGCTGGAGGCCGTGCTGCTCGCCCACCCCGCCGTCGGCGCCGCGGCCGTGGTGGGCCTGCCGCATCCACACTGGGGCGAGGCGGTCGCCGCGTTCGTGGTCTTGCGCCGCAATGACGGCTCGTGCGGTGAAGATGAACTGCTGGCGTTCTGCAAGGAGCGCCTCGGCCGGTTCGAGGTACCCAAGTCGATCCGCTTCGTCGACGGGATGCCGATGACGCCGACGGGCAAGATCCAGAAATTTCAGCTGCGCAGCGCCCACCTGGCGCTCTTCGAGTCCGCGCAAGGATAGGCGCGGTGCGCAGCGGGTTCAGGACCCGCTAGGCAGCGACCGCCATGCGGCCGCGCGCCATGCCCAGCCGCGCGGGCGAGACGTACTGCTCGCGGTAGATCTCGAAGGGCATGGTGTCGGCCGCCTCGATGCGCTTCTGCTCCTGGATCGACTCGGCAGTCATCTGCTCGAACTCGGCCTGTCGCGCGGCCGAGAACGGCAGGCCCAGCAGCGCGGCGCGGGTCTGCTCGGACTGGGCACGCACGAAGCCGATGAAGGAGTTGCCGTGGTCTTTCTCGATGGCCGCGAGCACGCGGGCCGAGGGCAGGCTGTCGGGGTTCTGCAGCGCGGCCCTGGCGGCGCGCACTGCGTCGGCATGCGCCGTGCCGCCCTGCGCCGCATCGAGAGCGGCAGCAATGGGCAGGCACTGCTCGACCAGTTCCAGGCCCCAGTCGGCCAGCGCTACTTCGCGTCCGTCGCGCTGCAGCTTCAGGCCCGGCTCGCGGCCGCGCGCGGCCGTGAGGTGCTGGTTGTGCGCGAGGTCGGCTATTTCCTGCGGCGTGTCGTCGGGGCTGTCGCTCAGCAGGCAGTGCAGCAGGAACACGTCGATGAAGCGCATGGTCTGCGCGTTGATGCCGACGGTCTCGAAGGGGTCGAGGTCCATCAGGCGCACTTCGACGTACTCCACGCCGCGCTCGCGCAGCGCATGCAGCGGACGCTCGCCTGGGTTGATCACGCGCTTGGGGCGGATGGTGCCGTAGAACTCGTTCTCGATCTGCAGCAGGCTGGTGCCCAGCTGGTTGTAGTCGCCGCCGAGGTTGCGGATGCCGATGGATTCGTAGGCCGGCCACGGGCGCGTGAGCGCGTCCTGCAGCGAAGCGCCGTAGCCGTCGAGGCTGTTGTAGCTCACGGCCAGCGAGGCCTGCGCGTCGCTCTGGTAGCCCAGGCGACCCATGCGCAGCGAGGTGCCGTGCGGCATGAACATGCTGCCGTCGCCCAGCGGCTGCAGCTCGTGCGGGCGGCCCGCCACAAAGCTCGAACACAGGGCCGGCGAGGCGCCGAACAGGTACAGCAGCAGGAAGGCCTGGCGGCGGAAATTGCGGATCAGCGCGAAATACTGTTCGCTCGACACGTCGGGCAGCGACCAGTTGTAGTGAATGCCCGAGATGGTCTGCATGCGGCGGCCATAGCGGTGGCTCAGGCCCATGCGGTAAACGCTCTTGGCGCGGCCCACGTTCGACGAGCCATAGCGGCCGATCGGAATGGTCTCGTCGGTCGGCAGGCCGCAGGGCATGCTCGACACCCACAGGCGCTCGTCGCCCAGGCCGTCGAGCACGCGGTAGGTGAACTGGTGCACCCGCGTGAGCTCTTCGAGCGCCGATTCGACGTTCGCGTGCACGCCCGTGATGAGTTCGAGCTGCGATTCGCTGAAGTCGGTCGTGATGTGCGGATGCGTGAGCGCGGAGCCCAGGGCCACGGGATGCGGCGTCAGCGCGAGCTTGCCGTCCGGCAGAGCGCGCAGGCTTTCCTTCTCGATGCCACGTCGCATGCCCTGGAGGCGTGCGGCTGAAAGTGCACCCAACCTCTCCAGCAATCTGTTGCTCATATTGTTATGACCCATCAATCTTCTGAGGGGCTGGAAGGTAGCACGGGCACGCGGGCATTGCTCGTGCAGGGAATCCCGAGGCAGGCTACCCTGTGGTTCGCTATGTTTTTGATAGCTACCTGCATAGACGACGCGCCAGTGAACGGCCCCGATGGCTGATGAATTTCAGGCCTTGGCGCGCCCGGCCGACAGGTCGATCTCGTCCGACTGGTAGACGTGTATCTCCGGCGTGCCGTCGGCCATGGCCGCCAGCGCCTTGCCGAAGGCGCGCGAGGCGTCCACGCGAAAGTGCGTCTGCAGCGCGGCCATGTCGCTCCAGCGCTCCACGAAGGTCAGTCGCAGCGGGTCCTGCACGTCGGTCGTGACTTCATGCGAGATGCAGCCGGGTTCGGTGCGCGAGCGCAGCACGTGCTCGGTGCTGATGGCGAGCATGGCCTGCAGGGTGTCGGGCTTTGCCAGGGCGTGTCCGATGACCAGGATCATTTTCTTGTCTCCTTCGACGAAGTTCAGCCGAGCACCCGCAGCAGGAAGCGGTTCAGATCGGCGATTTCTTCCATGCACACCGAGTGCGCCATCGTGTATTCGTGCCACTCGACGGTGTAGCCCAAGGCGGCCAGCGCGTCGCGCGAGCGCATCGCCGCGGCAAGGGGCACCACGGGGTCTTGCCGGCCATGGGCGAGGAACACGGGCGTTTCGTGGTTGGCCGCGTGGCGTTCGGCCGCAGTGGTGGCCGCGATCGGCAGGTAGCCGGAGAGGCCGACGATGCCGGCCAGCCGCTCGGTGTGGCGCAGGCCAGTCATCAGCGCCATCGCGCAGCCCTGCGAGAAGCCGGCCACCACGATGCGCTCGGCGGCGATGCCGCGGGCTTTTTCACTGGCGATGATTGCCTCGATGGTCGCCTGCGAGCGGCGCAGTCCGGCCTCGTCTTCCTGCGCAGCCAGGTCGGGCAAGGCGATGTCGTACCAGGCCGGCATCTGGTAGCCGCCGTTGATGGTCACGGGCATGACCGGCGCATTGGGGAACACGAAGCGCACCGGGCCCACGGCCGAGAGCTCGAGTTCGTTGGCAATGGGCACGAAGTCGTTGCCGTCGGCGCCGAGGCCGTGCATCACGATCACCGTGGCGGTGGGGTTCGGGGCGGTTTCGATCTCGATGGGAGGACGGGACATGGTCGGGCAAAGGTATTCAGGAACGCGGATGACCGCACCTTAGCGCATCCGGGGCCCGCCCAAGGCACGGAAACGGCCGGTTGGCTGACTTGCACATCGTTGCGATGTGCCACCGTGCGGTTGCCCGGGCAGGCGACTGTCTGACTGTCTGTTACTCGGCCTTGATGCCCACGGCCTTCACGATCTGCGCATAGCGCTCGTATTCGGCCGCCACCTGCGTCTGGAACTGCCGTTGCAGATGGCCCGTGGCCTCGATGCCCTGTACCGCGAGTTCTGCACGGGCGGCCGGAGCCTGAACGATGCGCCCCGCCTCCGCCGCGATGGCGTCGAGCACCGGCTGCGGCGTTCGCGCCGGCGCGAACAACCCGAACCACGTGCCCGAGCGGTAGCCCGCATAGCTTTCGCCCACAGTCGGCACTTCGGGCAGCAGCGCATGGCGCTTCTCGCCGCTGGTGCCCAGCGCCACCAACCGGCCGCTGCGGATGTGCGGCAGCGCGGGGCCGACCGCGATGAACATCACGTCGACCTGCCCCGCGATCACGTCCTGCATGCCCAGCGGGCCGCCGCGGTAAGGGATGTGCGTGACGTAGATGCCGGCCTTCTGCTTCAGCAGCTCCATGCTCAACTGCTGCGGGCTGCCGTTGCCGGCCGAGGCGTAGTTGATGCGCCCAGGATGCGCCTTGGCCGCGCGAACGAGGTCGGCCACCGTGTGGAAGCCGGTCTTCGGGTTGGCGACCAGCACGAAGTCGATCTGCCCGAGCGACACCACCGGCACCAGGTCGCGCCGGGCGTCATAGGGCAATCCGGCCTGGATGTTGGGGAGGATGGTGATGGGCCCGTCTGCGCCCACCAGCAGCGAGTAGCCGTCGGGCTGCGCCTTGGCCAGCCCATCGGCGGCCAGGATGCCGGCCGCGCCCGCGCGGTTGTCGACCACCACCGGCTGCTTCCATTGCTCCGACAGGCGCTGCGCCAGGTAGCGCGCCAGCACGTCGGGCGAACTGCCGGGCGTATTCGCGACCGTGATGTGCACGGGCTTCGACGGATAGGCGGCAGCCGCCGGTTGCGCCTGCGCGGCCGCGGTCAACGAAGCGCAGGCCCACAGGGCAAGGACCGGCTTGAGCAGCTTCGACAGGAAATGGGCACGCATGGCGAACTTTCGGTTGCAGGAGGCAAAGCGCGCGATTCTGTCGCGCCCTCGCCCGCAAGCGAACGACCCATTTGTCAGATGCTTAGGCTGGTTCCGGCATATGCAGCGAGCCGAACTCTCCCAGCTGCCGGTAGAAGGCATCGACCTGCTGCTGTGCCCCCTCGCGCATCGCCGCATTGCGCCGCGCGCAGCTCTCGGCATCTTCCATCGCCCCCGCCTCGCCCACCTTGCGCGAGGCGTCTTGCACGAAGCGGCACATCGGGTAGCGGCGTTCGCCGAAGGCGTGCAGCGTGGCGTCGGCGATGCCGTGCCGCGCGAGCATGTCGGCCAGCACCACCGCGTCTTCCACCGCCATCGCCCCGCCCTGCCCCATGAAGGGCGTCGAGGCATGCGCCGCATCGCCTATCAGCAGCACGCGGCCCGCGTGCCAGGGCAGCGGCGTGTGCACCTCCTCGACGGCCGTGTAGAGCACTTCGGAATCCGCGCCGAGCTGATCCAGAAACTGCCGCGCCGGGCCGCCGAACTCGGCGAAGCGCTCGCGCATCTGTTCCGGCCATGTCTCCTTCGGATACCAGCGGCCAGCCGGCTCGGCGACCGTGCCGAAGATGTAGAGCCTGTCGTGGCTGATCGGCATGATGCCCAGCCGCTTGCCGACGCCCATCATCATGATCTTGGCGTCCAGCGCACGCGGCCGCTCGTGCACGCTGCGCCAGACGCCGAAGCCGGTGTAGCGCGGTGCGACGGGGCCGGCGACGGCCTCACGCACCTGCGAGCGGATGCCGTCTGCGCCAATGACGAGGTCGAAGCGCTGTGCCGTGCCGTCCGAAAACATGACCTCCGCGCGATCGCTGCCGCCGGGCGAATCGATCTCCGCGACCGTCGTCGCCAGCCGTATCTCCACGCCCAACGCATCGAGCCGCGCGGCCAGGATGCGGTGCATCTCCGCGCGCCTGATGCCCACGATAGGCGCCGAGCCGCCGCTGGAGCGCGGATAGAACACATCGACGATGGGCTCGCCGTGGTGGTCGAGGTAGACATTGCGGCCGTCCTCTATGGCAAAGCCCGCGTCGAGGATGCCGGGCAGAACACCGACCTTGCGCAGCGCCTCGAGCCCGTTGCCGTAGATGAAGATGCCCGAGCTCTGGAAGCGCCACTCGGCCTGCTTCTCGACCAGCGTGACGCGAAAGCCCTTGCCGGCCAACGAGATGGCGGCCGAGCAGCCCGCGATGCCCGCGCCGACGATCGATACCCTTGCTGCCTGTGTCATGCCGTGCTCACAGCTGCGTCCGCACGGACCACAGCTCGGGAAAGAAACGGTGATCGACCACGCTGCGCAGCCAACCCACGCCGGCCGAACCGCCCGTGCCCGGCTTGAAGCCCAGGATGCGCTCGACCGACACGAAATGCCGCCAGCGGTACTGCGAGAACACATCGGCGATGTCCATCAGCGCCTCGCCCAGCCGGTACAGGTCGTTCTCCGGCGTCGGATCGCCGTACACCCACAGCCACGCCGCCTCGACGCCCGGGTTCGGCACATAGGGCGCCGACCAGTCGCGCGCCAGCGCCTCGGGAGGCACGGCGATGTCGCGCCGGTGCAGCAGCGCCAGCACGTCGTCATACAGGCTCGGTGAATTCAGCGCGCGCTCCATGTAGGGCCACACGTCGGGGTTGTTGGCATGCGCGCGCGCCAGCGGAATCGACTTGTTGCCGAGGATGAATTCAACGTGCCGGTACATGTACGACTGCTGCCCCGAGGCAATGCCCAGCGTGTTGCGGAACTGGTTGAACTCGTGCGGCGTGATGGTCGAGAGCACGTCCCAGGTCTTGCCAAGGAATTCGAGCAGCGCGCGCACGCGCGGCACCAGTTGCAGCGCACCGGCCACGTCGTCGCCCCGGATGCGCACCTGCATGTTGGCCAGCTCGTAGTGGATGGCCTTGAAGCTCAGCTCCTTGCAGTGCGTGATGCACATGAAGACCATCTCGTCGTGGCCTTCGCTGCGCATGTGCTGCAGGCTTAGCAGCAGGTCGTTGCGCTGGTGCTCCAGGTAGGGGTTGCTGCCGCCTTCGAAGGCCACCAGTGGCTCACCATCGGTGTTTTGCACGGTGGCCGCGCGCTGCTGGTTGTCGCCGGTGGCGATGGGCTTCACCAGCGACAGCTCGAGCGCGGGGTTGCGCACTTCGGGAATGACTCTTTTGCGTGGGGTTGCCATGCGCCGATTGTTCGACCCGCACGCCGCCGCCTCAACCTCCGGCAGGCCGGATTTGGGCACCGACCGTCCGGGACGGCGGATTCAGTCGGATTCGGGTCCGCCCTGCTGGCGGGCGTACGCGCTCGGGGTCATGCCCGTCCAGCGCTGGAAGGCGCGCGAGAACGCCTTCTCCGACGCATAGCCGACCGCCTCGGCCACCTGGTGCAGGCTCAGCTGCCGGTTCTTGAGTTTCTCGGCCGCCAGTGTCATGCGGTACGAGCCTAGGTAATGCATGGGCGTGACGCCCACGAGCGCGCGAAAGCGCTCGCTGAAGATGGTGCGCGACAGGTAGCTGGCCTGCGCCAGCGTGGCAACCGACCACGGATGCTCGGGCCGCTCGTGCATCAGCGACATCGCACGGGCAATGCTTTCGTCGTCCAGCCCGCGCAGCCTGCCGACCTGCCCCGTCTGGCTCTGCGCCTGCGGCTGGGCATAGAGGTGCTCGCACAGGATGTGCACCAGCAGCAGGTCGGCCATGCGCGCCGCCGACAGCTGCCAGCCCGGGCGCTGGGCCACGGTTTCGTTCACCAGCGATTCCATGGCCTGCGCCAGCGAGGCGGTGGTGGGAATCTGCGCCTGCCGAAGCACGATCAGCGACGGCAGGCTGCCGATGATCGAGCCCAGGCCCTGTGCGGGCATCCACAGGTGCAACGAGAACAGCTCGGTGACCGGGCCGCCGCCGCCATGCGAGAACACGATGGGGTGGTCGCCGTGCCGGCCGATCGAATGCGCCTCGATCAGCTCGCGGAAAGGCATCGCATCGAGCCCCGGCGCGGACGACACGGTGTGCGCCCCGCCTTGCGGCAGCATCGCGATGTCGTGCGGCGCCACCTGCACCGGCTCGGCGCCGTCCACTGCAATCCAGTAGGGTGCGCCGGTGCACATGCGGATCAGCGGACCGGCCACGCCGGTCGAATGCAGCGCCCAGGGAGCAGAGAGCGAAAACCGCGCAGTCACCGCCCTTTCTGACTTGTACGTCGCAAGCACATGGCTGAGTACGTCGCCGCCCCGCTCTGTGTCCATGCTGTTCGTGCCGCCCGGTGGTGTGTCTCGATGGCGGCGATTATCTGGCATGCCAGGCGGGCGATTGCGCCCCGCGCTACCCAAGGCGCCCCGGGATGCAACACAATGGCGTTTCGCAAGAAGACCGCATGAAGACAACGACATCGCACCCGAAGCCCCCTCGCGCCGCCCCGTTCAACAGCGAAACGCTGCTTCGCGACAACGGCCTGCGCGTCACGCGCGCCGCGCAGACCGTGCTCGAACTGATCGAACACAGCTCGCAACCCCTGACGCACGAAGAAGTGGCCTCGGCCTACACCGCCGCCACCGGCGAAACGCCCGACCGCGTGACGGTCTACCGCGTGCTCGACCGGCTCGTCGAGGCCGGCCTGTGCGACCGCCGCGTGGGCCCCGACCGCGTCAACCGCTTCTCGCGCCATGTGGAGGCAGAGTCGGGCAACACCTTCGAGTGCGACCAGTGCCACAAGGTGCTGGCGCTGCCTTCGGACCCGGAGCTGCCGAAGGTGATGGGCCGTCTTGGCCGTGCGCTGCGCAAGCAGGGCATCGACACCCGCCACACTGCGCTGACCCTCCACGGCACCTGCGGCGACTGCGCCCGCTAAGCTTTTCTCACACGTTCCACGAAGGGAACGGATCCGGAAAGTTCTGCCACCACGAGGCGCCGAAGCGCATCTCGTTTTCCGTGAGCAGGCACTCGTCGAGTCGGGCGCGCAACGCGTCTTCGTCCATGCCGATGCCGATCAGCACCAGCTCCTGCCGCGCGTCACCCGTGGCCGGGTCCCAGTTCTTGTGGATCAGTTCCAGCGCATCCGGCTCGGTCGGCCAGTGCTCGCGCGGCACCGCGGCCCACCAGAAACCCGCCGCGCCATAGCGGCAGGCGCCGCCGGCCTGCGACCACGAGCCCGCACGCGTGGCGCGACTTGCAAGCCAGAAGAAGCCCTTGGAACGCACCACTCCTTCCCATTCGCTTTGCACCAGCTTCCAGAATCTCATCGGGTGAAACGGCATGCGCGAACGGTAGACAAAGCTGCGAATGCCGTATTCCTCCGACTCGGGCACGTGCTCGCCGCGCAGCTCGGCCAGCCAGCCGGGCGCCTGCTCGGCCTGCTCGAAGTCGAACAGGCCAGTGTCGAGCACGCGGTCGAGCGCCACGCGGCCGAACTCCGACACCTCGATGCGGGCGCGTGGGTTCAGGCTGCGCAAGATGGCCATGAGCCGTTCGCGCTCCTCGGGCGTGACGAGGTCGGTCTTGTTGACCACCAGCACGTCGCAGAACTCGATCTGCTCGATCAGCAGGTCGACCACAGTGCGCGTGTCCTCGTCACCGAGCGACTGGCCACGCTGGCCGAGGCTGTCGGGCGAGCCGTAGTCGCGCAGGAAGTTGAAGGCGTCGACCACCGTCACCATGGTGTCGAGCCGGGCCACGTCGGCCAGGCTCTTGCCGTCTTCGCTGGCGAAGGTGAAGGTCTCGGCCACGGGCAGCGGCTCTGAAATGCCTGTGGACTCGATCACCAGCTGATCGAAACGCCCTTCCTTCGCGAGGCGGTTGACCTCGATCAGCAGGTCTTCGCGCAGCGTGCAGCAGATGCAGCCGTTGCTCATCTCGACCAGCTTCTCGTCGGTGCGAGAAAGCTCGGCGCCGCCGTCACGCACCAGCGCGGCGTCGATGTTGACCTCGCTCATGTCGTTGACGATGACTGCCACGCGGCGGCCCTCGCGGTTGTGGAGGATGTGGTTCAGCAGCGTGGTCTTGCCGGCGCCAAGAAAGCCGGAGAGCACGGTAACGGGGAGGCGGTCAGCCATGGGGGCAGGCTCCATATATGCAACAGGATTGCATTATATGGATCAACGCAACCTTGTTGCGTTTTACTGCCGAGCCCCGGTCGCCATCGACCCTTCGCCTACCATCCGGAAAATGACCTCCGAACCCCGCACGCCCTTGCAACTCGTCTGGCCTTCGCACGAACACCTCGCCGGCTACATCGCCGCGCTGGAACGCGGCTGGTCGCCCAACAACCTGCGGCCCGAAGCCGGCCAGGAAGAACTGGCGCAGATCCACGCCGACCCCGAACGCTTTCTGGCCAGCCTCGTCGACCCCGAAGCCAAGGGCCCGCCAGTCGCGCTGCCCGGCGGAGGCACCGTGCCCCGCCTGCCAGGCTACCGGCGCTGGATGTGGGACGGCGAGTTCTGCGGCAGCATTCAGCTACGCTGGCAGCCTGGCACCAACGCCCTGCCCATCTACTGCCTTGGCCACATCGGCTACGGCGTGGTCCCGTGGAAGGGCAACCGAGGCTACGCCAAGGCTGCGCTGCGCGCGCTGCTGCCCGAGGCGCGCACCAGGGGCCTCGATCACGTCGACATCACGACCAGCCCCGAAAACCTCGCCTCGCAGCAGGTGATCCGCGCCAACGGTGGCGTGCTGGTGGAAGAGTTCGTCAAGCTACCCGAGCTCGGCGGCACGCCTGAACTGCGCTTTCGCATCGACGTGCGGGAGCTCCGGTAGCGCTACATCTCGAAGGCCTCGACCTGCCTGCCGTCGATGTCGGTAAAGCCGTACTCGCGCGCCAGGTCGGCCACGCGCAGTACCTCGCCGCTCTTGTCCATCACCCGCGCATCGCCGGCCAGCGCCGCGATCGCCCGTCCCAGGTAGCGCGGCGACTCGGTGCGCGCCAGCGCGGGCCGCTCATGCCAGTGCGCCTCATCGGTCTTGTGGCCGGCCAGCACGAACTCCGTGCGCATCCAGCCGGGCGACACGGCAATGGAGGCGACGTTGTGCGACCGCAGGTCTTGCGCCATGCCGAAAGCCAGGCGGGTCATCGAAGCCTTCGCCAGGTCGTAGAAGAGGCTGCCGCGCAGATAGTGGTCGCGGTCCCAGAAGGTGGTGGTGAGGATCAGCCCCTTTTTCTGTCGCACCATCAGCGGCGCGGCACAGCGGCTGGCCACGAGGTGGTTGCGCACGCCGCGGTCGAACATCGAATCCCAGTTCGACAGCGCATGCTCCCAGAAAGGCGCTTCGAACACGCCATTGAAGGTCTCGTGGCCGCCCCAGGCGTTGTTCACCAGCAGATCGATGCGGCCTGCCTCGCGCTCCACGCGGGCGAAGAGCGCCGCCACTTCTTCCTCGCGGGTGTGGTCGCACCGCACGGCGATGCCGTGTCCGCCCATGCGGGTTAGTTCGTCTGCGGTGTCGTCGATGCTGCCGGGCACGGCCTGCATATCAGACAGGGCCAGCAACTGGCCGTAGGTTTGCGCAGGCCGTTCGCGCGTGCTGCGCCCGGTGACGTACACCGTGGCTCCGGCGGCGCCCAGTTCCAGCGCGATGCCGCGCCCTGCTCCTCGACTCGCGCCAGTCACCACTGCCACGCAATCCTTCAACGGGCGACGGGTGTTTTCGTTCTGCATGTTCGGTTGCTCCTTCGATCTGCCTGTGCAAGAGCGGACGAAGATAGTGCGCGCTCAACGCGCCGTCTTGGAAGAACCCGAAACGGCGTGCCCCATGAACTCCGTCGGCGTAACGCCGCAGAGCGCGCGGAACTCGTTGACCAGGTGCGACTGGTCGTAGAAGCCGCTCTCCAGCGCAACATCAGCCCACGCGGGCGACGACTGCAGCCGCAGCGCGCGCAGACAACCATGCATGCGCGCGAGCCGGCTCCAGGCGCGCGGCGAAAGGCCCACGTGGGCATGAAAGAGCTGCTGCAGTCGCCGTTCGCCAACGCCGACGGTCGTTGCCACCTCGCGCAAGGAGCGACGCCCATCGGATGCGGCGATGAGCTGCGCGGCATACATGGCAGCGGCTGTGTTGCCTGCGGCGGCGCTGCTGTCGCGAAGCCGGCGTTGCAGAACGGCGTGCAGCAGCGTCACTCGCGCCGCATCGTCCGGCGCCTCGGCCATGCGCCCCAGCAGCTCGGTGCCTTCGCCCTGCCACAGCGCATCGAGGTGCACGGCGCTGCCGCCGATCTCGCCCACTGGCAACCCCAGCAGTGCAGCGGCGGCACCAGGGCGCAGGGTGACGGAGAGCCCCTCCACCTTGCGCCGCATGCGCACCACCACAGGCGCGGCCGAAGCGCCAATGGCTTCCACCGCCAGCCCCTCGCCTTCACCAGCAGACGGTGCATCGCCGAGGTTGAACACCAGCCGCACCGCGCCGTCTGGCAGCACGCGTTCGCGCACCTCGTGCCCTTCGGCGAAGGTCTCGCTGTACAGCATGATGTGCGAGACGTGGCCGCGCAGCGCAGCCCCAACCGGGAACGCGCGCAACGTACCCGCAGGCACGCCAGATTCCGGCCCGTGCAAGGGGTCGTCGTCGAGGCGAAGGAAGAGGCGTTCGGCCATGGCAGTCCATTGTGATGAAAACCCCGCCCGGGTGCGAGCCAGCCGCGGTCGCCGAAAATCGACCGCTTCGCCCGCACACACGAATGCCCGCCACCGCCCTCCCCGTTCTCTATTCATTCCGCCGTTGCCCCTATGCGATGCGAGCCCGGCTCGCGCTGATTGCGAGCGGCCAGCGCTGCGAGCTGCGCGAGGTGGTGCTGAAGAACAAGCCGGCCGAGATGCTCGCGACTTCGCCCAAGGGCACGGTGCCTGTGCTGTTGACTGAAGACGGCACGGTGCTGGAGCAGAGCCTCGACGTGATGCTGTGGGCCCTGCACCGCAACGACCCGCTGCGCTGGCTGCAGCCCGACACCGGCACGCTGCAGGACATGCTCGCACTGGTCGCCATCTGCGACGACGACTTCAAGCCTCAGCTCGACCGCTACAAGTACCCCGACCGGCATGCGGATGACGGCGAACCCGCGCGCGAGCGCGGCGCCCAGTTCCTGCGCGACCTCGAAGCCAGGCTGTCGACTTCGCCCCACCTGACTGGCGCGCACGCCACGCTGGCCGATGCCGCCGTCATGCCCTTCGTGCGCCAGTTCGCAATGGTCGAGCCCGCGTGGTTCGATGCACAGCCCTGGCCCCGCCTGCAAGCGTGGCTGTCCGGCTGGACCGCCTCGGACCTGTTCGAGCGTGCCATGCGCAAGTACGCGCCCTGGAAGACCGGCGACGCCGGCGTCAGCTTTCCGCCGATTTAGCTAGCCGCCCATCGCCACCGCCGAGGCCCGCTGGATGCATTCGACGAAATGCTGCGCGGCCGGCGTCAGCAGTTGCCCACGGCGCTTGATGACGCTGACGCTCAGCATGGGCAGCTCTTCCTCGATCTCCACTCGCCGGATGCCGTGGCGCTTGAAGGTCAGCGTTGCCAGCGGCTCCACGAACAGGCCGACCAGATCCATCTGCCCGACCAGCGCCAGCGCCACCGTGACCGATTGCCCCTGGATCACCCGCGCCGGCGGCGGCAGGCCCAGTGGCAGCAGCGGCGACACGGCCTCGCGGCCGCTGAAATGGTCGTCGCCCGGAAGAATCCACTCGGCCTTGTAGAGCTCGCGGATCGAGCGACTCGCGCGCAGCGGATGACGCTCGCGCAGCCCCACCACCAGCCTCACCGGAAAGAGCTCCATCGCCTCGAACTGCGGATCGAGCCGGCCCGGCACCACATGCGCCACCGCAAAGTCGAGCGAGCCCTCGCGCAGGCGCCCCAGCATCCAGGGCAGCACCGTTTCGCTGAACTGCACGTCGACCGCCGGCAGACGCGCGTGAAAGTCCTTGAATGCAGCCGGCAGCACCGTGAGCGCGAACGAAGTGCTGACGGCCAGCGAGACCTTGCCCGTGAGCCCGTCGCGGATCTGCGCGATCTCGTCGCGTGCGCGCTGCATGTCGGCCAGCAGCAGCCGGGCGCGTGGCGCAAAGGCCTTGCCGAACTCGGTGAGCCGCACGCCCTTGACGCTGCGCTCCACCAGCGGCGCCCCGACTTCGCGCTCCAGTTCGCGCACGATCTTCGTCACGGCCGGCTGGGAAATGCCCAGCACGCGGGCCGCGGCGCGGATGCTCATCTGCTCGACCACCGCCACGAAGGCGTGCAACTGATTGGGTTTCATGACAACCAAAAGTTATCTTTAACGCCCAATTATTGTCTTTTCATGACAGCAGCGAGTCTCTAGCATCCGGCGCGGTCAGTGCGTAGATACCTTCGACCGACATCCTCGAAAAGCAAAGCCAACACTGGAGAGCCATGAGCAACCCAAGCAAGCAGCCCGCGCCGTCCTCGTCCCTCGCTCGCCCCGCACGCAGGCGCCAGACCATCGTGGCCACCACCATCGGCAACGGGCTGGAGTTCTTCGACTTCACCGTCTACGGCTTTCTGGCATTGGTGATCGGCAAGCTGTTCTTCCCGACCTTCAATTCGTACGGCCAGCTGCTGCTGACGGTGGCCAGCTTCGGCGTGGGCTTCATCATGCGGCCGCTGGGCGGCATCGTGATCGGCGCGTACGCCGACCGCGCAGGCCGCAAGAAGGCCATGACGCTCACCATTTTCCTGATGGCGCTGGGCTGCGCGCTGATCGCCTTCACGCCCACGTACGCGGCCATCGGCGTGGCGGCGCCCGTCGTCATCGTGCTGGCGCGGCTCATCCAGGGCTTCTCGGCCGGCGGCGAAGTGGGTGCATCGACCACGCTGCTGGTCGAGCACGCCACGCCGTCCAACCGCGGCTACATGGCGAGCTGGCAGTTCGCGAGCCAGGGCCTGGGCGTGATGCTCGGCGCTGTCGTGGTGGGCCTGCTGACCTTCACGCTGTCGACGGAATCGATGCAGAGCTGGGGCTGGCGCGTGCCCTTCATCATCGGCATGCTGATCGCGCCGGTGGGCATGTACATCCGCCGCCATCTCGAAGAGTCGCTGCACATCTCGCCGGAAGAGGCCGCCGCGCCGCGCGAGAGCAGCCTGAAGATCGTCTGCACGCAGCACGGCAAGACGGTGCTGGCAGCGATTCTTTCGCTGGTGGGCGGCACCACGGCTGCCTATGTCGTCACGTTCTACATGCCGACGTACGCCGTGCGCGAGCTCGGCTTCACGCCGTCGGTGGCGCTGTTCGGCGCCGCGCTCACCGGGCTGATCTCGTTCGCCTTCGCGCCCTTCGTCGGCAAGCTGTCGGACGTGGTGGGCCGCAAGCCGCTCATCGTCTGGAGCCGCATCGCGCTGGCGATCCTGATCTACCCGGGCTTCCTGTGGCTCAACGCCTCGCCCACGCCGACGGTGCTGTTCGTCGTGCTCGGCGTGTTCAGCTTCGGCCTGGTGGTGCAGACGGTGCCCGGCATCACGATGCTGCCGGAGATGTTTCCGAAGGCGGTGCGCGCCAGCGGCATGTCGCTGGTGTACAGCGTGGGCGTGGCGCTGTTCGGCGGCTTCGCGCCCTTCATCAGCACCTGGCTGCTCAACGCCACGGGCAGCAAGCTCGCGCCTGCCTGGTACCTTGTGGCGATGACGGTGGTTTCGCTGCTCGGCCTGCTCTGGCTGCGCGACCATACGGGCCGCGACATCGATGCCGCGGGCGCCCACGCAACGGCCTGACGACTTTCTTCACCATTCCACGCACAGGAGTCCCCACCTCATGCCAACAACACAACGCTCCGCCGCCACGCGTTATTTCTCGGGCACGTACGTCGAAGCCCGCGCCAAGTTTCTCGAGGCCGCAGCGCAGCGCGGCGCGGCTGTCGAGTCGTTCGTGCTCGAAGCGCACCGCGGCGCGCTCGGCGAAGAGCTCGCCACCGACGTGGCGTTGATCGGCGCGATCGACGCGAACAAGCTGCTGCTCGTGACCTCGGGCACGCACGGCCCTGAAGGCTTCTGCGGCTCGGGCACGCAGATCGCCACGCTCAACGATGCCGACCTGCTTTCGCGGCTGGAGAAGGCCGGCGTCGCGCTGCTGCTGGTGCATGCGGTCAACCCGCACGGCTTTTCGCACCTGCACCGCACGAACGAAGACAACATCGACCTGAACCGCAACCACATCGACTTCAATGCGCCCCTGCCGGTGAACGCCGAGTACGCGGATGTCGAATCGCTGGTGCTGCCCGCGACCTGGCCACCGACACCCGCCGACGAAGCGGCCGTGGCCGCCTACGTCCAGCAGCACGGCATGACCGCCTTCCGCGCGGCGGTGACCAAGGGCCAGTACACCTCGCCCGACGGCCTGTTCTACGGCGGCACCGCACCCTCGTGGAGCAACGGAACCATCCGCAAGATCCTGCGCAAGTACGCTGCATCGGCCACCCACATCGGCTGGATCGACGTGCACACCGGTCTCGGCCCCTACGGCCATGGCGAGAAGATCTACCCGGGCCGCAATACGCCCGAAGACCTTGCGATGGCCCACGCCTGGTGGGGCGCGGACGTGTTCGCGCCCTTTGCCGGCGACTCGGCCTCGGCCGACGTGTCGGGCCCGGTGATCTCGACCGCGTACGACGAATGCCCGAACGCGAAGATCGCGCCGATGGGCCTGGAGTTCGGTACCCTGCCCGACCTCGAAGTACTGACCCGCCTGCGCGCCGACACCTGGCTGCGCCGCCACCCCGATGCACCGGAAGCGCAGAAGCGCGAGATCCGCGCAGAACTGCGCGACGCGTTCTACTGCGACAACGAGGAGTGGAAGGGAATGATCCTCGGGCAGACCCGCGTCGTGCTGCTGCAGACGCTGCAGGGCCTTCGCAAGGCCTGATCGATCAGCTGAAGTTCGGCGCGCGCCGTTCGCGCAGCGAAGCAATGCCCTCGCGCACGTCGGCGCCTGCAAAGCCCATGAATTCGAGCGCCAGCGAGGCGTCGAAGGTCGGGCCGGCCTGGCGCAGCCAGTTGTTCAGCGCGTACTTGGTGAGGCGAATGGCGCTCTGGCTGCCGGCCGCGAGCCGGTCGGCCACTTCGTAGGCACGCGGCAGCAGGTCGGCCTCTTCCACCGCGAGCGACACGAGGCCGATGCGCTCGGCCTCCTCGCCGCTCACCGGCTCGCACAGCAGCAGGTGGTACTTGGCCTTGGCCATGCCGCACAACAGCGGCCAGACAATGGCCGCGTGGTCGCCCGCAGCCACGCCCAGTCGCGTATGGCCGTCGACGATCTTCGCGTTCTTCGTGGCAATGGAGATGTCGGCCAGCAGCCCCGCCACCAGCCCCGCGCCCACGGCCGGGCCGTGCATGGCGCTGACGATGGGCTTGTCGCAGTTGATGATGTTGTAGACGAGGTCGCGCGCCTCGCGCCACACGCGCTGGCGCACCGCGTCGTCGGTGGTCATGTCCTGCACCATCGCGAGGTCGCCGCCGCCCGAGAAGCCCTGGCCTTCGCCCCGCAGCACGGCGCAGCGCACCGTGTCGTCGGCGGACACGTCGCGCCAGATCTCGGCGAGTTCGCGGTGGCCGTCATGGCCCGCCGTGGGCAGCTTGCCGTTGGCCGCCCGCATCTGGATGTCGAGCACCGCGCCATTCGCACCACGGCGCGCGATGGCGAGGGTCTGGTAGCGGGCGTAGTCCATGGCGGGTGTCTCTTTCTGTGGCTTGTCTGCCGTCTATTTTTTTGCGGCCACTTCGCGGCAGCGCTGCACGTTGGTGTCGAAACGCGAGGCCAGTCCGGGCTCGCACTCGTCAGACGGCGTGAGCTTGCACATGCCGACGACCACGTAGTCCATGACCGCCGACGTGCACATCGGGTAGGCCGCCAGATCGGGGTTGGCCTTGACCTTGAAGCCCCAGCGTTCGGAGAACTGCACCGTGCGGATCATCGCGCCATGGAAGAAGCTGCGGTCCTTGGCGGCGATGGCGGCTTCCATGCGGGGCAGTTCCTCGTTCAGGTAGCCGACCGAATCCAGCGGGAAGCCGGACGGGTCCTGCTGCGCGGTGGCCATCGATGCGGCAACGACCAATGGCAAGGCAGCCAGGATGCGCAGGACGGGAGAAAGCGAGGGGCGGAGGGGCGTGCGTGGAAGGTGCATGGCTTCGAATTCTGCAACGTTTTGAAGCACTTTTGAAATTGCCGCGGTGCGCCCGCGCCACACCTACTTGCCCTTCTTCTGCTTGTCGAACTTGCGCCAGTACTGGAATTCGTCCTCGTGCACCTCGAGATCGACCTCCGAAATGCGCGACTGCAGGCGCTCCTGCACCTCGGCCACGGCCTTGTTGTAGACCAGCGGGCCCACCTCTTCGAGGAAGAAGCCGAGCAGCGCCCCCGCCGCGATGTTGCCGATCGGCTCTTCCATGTTCTCGCGGAAATAGCGCTCGATGGACGTGATGGCCTGCTGGCGCGCTTCCTTCGGTATCTCGATGGTCATGGCGGGGTTTCAGGGGTTGGGTCGATCGATTGTGCCGGGGCACGGGGCCTGGCGACGAAGCTGCCGCTACCATGCGCGCACACAACTACACCGGAGACACACACCATGCAGTTCCGCCCCGCCGCACTCGCGGCCCTGGCCCTGGCAGCCCTTGCCGCTCTCCCCGGCTGCACGAACCTGACCCCCAC
Source organism: Variovorax sp. OV084 (assembly GCF_900111625.1). Lineage (NCBI taxonomy): Bacteria > Pseudomonadati > Pseudomonadota > Betaproteobacteria > Burkholderiales > Comamonadaceae > Variovorax > Variovorax sp. OV084. The sequence goes on from NZ_FOII01000010.1 coordinate 46,676, forward strand.
CGTGCCGCAGCGCCAGCTGATGCTGGTCGCCAACGACGAGAAGCAGTCGTGGAACGACGCCGGCGTCGTGAGCCTCGGCCCGATGGGGCGCGACACCGTGCAGGTGCTCGACATCGGCACCGACCCGCTGGCGCCCAAGGTCGTCGGCACGCTGCAGCTGGACAACACCATCGCCGGCCCGCCGACCAACCTCGCGATCACGCCCGGCGAAACGCTGGCGCTGGTCGCCAACTCGCTCAACGTGGTCGAGGAGAACGGCGCACGCAAGCAGGTGCCCGACAACCGCCTCTTCGTGATCGACCTGACGACCACGCCGCCCAAGCTGCTCGACACCCTGCAGGTCGGCAAGCAGCCCTCGGGCCTGTCGATCAACCGCACGGGCGACCTCGCACTGGTGGCCAACCGCGCCGACAACTCGGTGAGCGTGCTGCGCATCGCTGGCAAGAAAGTGACGCTGATCGATACCGTGGCCATGGGCGATTCGGTGGCGCACGTGCGCTTCACGCCCGACGGCAAGCGCGCATTGGCGGCCAAGTTTCCGAGCCACAAGATCGCGCTGCTCGATGTGAACGGCGAGAAGGTCAGCTACAACAAGGTCGACCTCGCGGCGGGCCTGTGGCCCTACAACGTCGACGTGACGCCCGACGGCAAGCTCGCGCTCACGGCCGACAACGGCAACTCGGGCGCGTCCGACGGCCAGGTCGACACCGTGAGCGTGATCGATCTCGAAGCCGCACCGCCACGCGTGGTCGACAAGGTGGTGGTCGGCGACGGCCCCGAGGGCCTGGCGGTGAGCCCGACCGGCAAGCATGCTGTGGCGGTGATCCTGCGCGGCAGCAATTCTTCGAAGAGCGCCTACTTCTACAACCGCAACGGCTCGGTGGTGCTGCTGAAGATCGACGGCAAGAAGGTCACGCGCGCCAACGAGGTGGTGGTGCGCGGCCTGCCTGAAGGCGCGGTGTGGAGCGCTGATGGCAAGTACCTGTACGTGGGCAACTTCATCGACCAGGATGTCACGATCCTGCGGCTCGATGGCGATACGCTGGTGCCGACGGGCAAGTCGCTCCCGCTGCAAGGGCATCCGGCTGCCATGCGAGGCGCCATGACGCACTGAAGAGGTAGGGACTGCCCCGCACAGATGAATCGGCTTTTCTTCGAGCCGTCAATCGAAGACTAAAAACGAAACTGAGGAAGAGGGAATTCATGTTGCTTGATTCATTGAAGCGTCTTTTGACAGCGTTCGGCAGCCTTTTACTTTTTGGCATTGCGGTTTCCGGTCACGCGGGGCCTCTCGGCAATCCGATCGTGGTCAACACCAATACAGCGGGCACGCAGGAACTCTCGGGCCAATTCGCGCTAACCGCAGGAGGAAATGGGGAAAAGCTGGTCATGTGGCGGGACTCGCCCACGAACATGACTTATGTTCAGCGGATCAACTCCTCGGGTGTGCTTTCTCCCATCAAATTTCCAGTCGCCAACGGGAACTGCATCTCGACAGATCGCATTGGAAATTTCGCGATCATCGGCAGCCTTGCGGCGATCACTCTCTACGACCGAAACGGGAACATCAGGACGAATGCGTTCCGCCCAAATCCAGGCGCTGAAGGTGGCTGCGTCAGCCTTGATACGGATGGCAATCTCTCGGCCTTCTACTCTGTCTATTCCGGTGGCAACCGCTCGCTTGCGCTGAGGCGGTTCACCGTCGCCGGAGTGGCGCTGGGCAACGAGATCCAGATTACCCCTCCGTCTACAGCCGTCGTGGTTGCCAACAGCATCGCCTCCGACGCGTCAGGAAACATCACTGTTGCCTGGACGATCAACAACCCCACGACCGCCGGCGATGTATGGATGCAGCGCTTCAACAGCGCCGGGGTTCCGCTCATCGGAGCAACACCAGTGGTCACGGCGCCTTCCACCCAGGACGGCGCATCGCTTGCCGTCAGCCCGCTTGGCAACTTCCTGATTGCATGGAATTCGTACGAGACCAACAACCTCCAGAATGCGTACGTTCAACGGTTCAACTCGGCGGGAGCGGCAATCGGATCACCGATTCGGATCACGAAAACTGCGTCTTCGGTCTTCTCCCTGCTGAACGTGAGCATGATGGAAAACGGCAGCTTCTTCGCCGCCTGGAACATCGACAACCCGACGCCCGGGACATGGCCTCTCGTCGTGGCGCAGCAATTCGCCAGCGATGGTGCGCCCATCGGCAGCGAGTTCCAGGTCGATCTGCCAGGCGTCGCCGGTCGCTATGCCAATATCGCGAGCGATCTCGCCGGCAACTTCACCGTCGCCTGGAATGCCTACGACCCCGTGTCCGGCTTCGATGTGAAGATCCGTTCGTACAGGATCGATACGCAGCCCGCGATCACCACTCTCAATAGCGGCCAACCGGCACAAGGCCTGACCGGCGCCGCAGGAAGCTGGAAGTACTTCAAGGTCACGGTGCCCGCCGGCACCACTCAAATGAACGTCAGCATGGCTGGACCGGCCGGCGGCGACGGTGACATGTACATCCGCTTTGGCGGCCTGCCGAGCGCAACTGCCTGGGACATTCGTCCCTACGTCAATGGCAGCAACGAAGTGGCGAACATCAGCAACCCTCCACCTGGCGACTTCTACATCGCAATCTACGGGTACATCGCCTATTCGGGGGTCAGCCTGAACGTCAGCTATTGACGCTCCGCCCGGTACACTCCCGCTCCCATGACACGACCATCCCGCCCTCTCCGCACGCTCGAACGCGGCATCCTCTGCCTCGTGATCGGGGCCGCCGTTCTGCTGGGGCCGCGCTTTCTACAGGGCACGCGCTGGTTCGAGATGGTCGCCGGTGCCTATCTGGTCGGCTGGTTCGCGCTGGTGCTGGGCGTGGCGCTGATCGTGGTCGAGCTGGTGAAGCGCGGCAAGACGCGCCAATAAAAAAACCCGCCTTGCGGCGGGTTTCAGCAACAAGCTCAGGCCTTCTTGCCGCGCAACTTTCCGACCAGCTCCACCACGACCAGCACGATGGCGCCGGCCACGATGCCCACGCCGGCATTCACGCCCATCGAGCCCAACGTACCGAACACACCGCCCGTAGCCGCGGCCCAGCCCTCGACCGCATGCCCCAGCGCCGGCACGCCGTGCACCAGGATGCCGCCGCCCACGAGGAACATCGCGGCCGTGCCGGCCACCGACAGCGCCTTCATGAGCCACGGCGCCGTGGCCAGAATGCCGCGGCCCAGGGCCCGCGCGCCTGCGCTGGCGCGCTGGCTCAGGTAGAGGCCCGCGTCGTCGAGCTTCACGATGCCGGCCACGAGGCCGTACACGCCGATGGTCATGATCAGCGCGATGCCGACCAGCACGCTCAGCTGCGTCGTGAAAGGCTGGCCCTGCACGGTGCCCAGCGTGATGGCAATGATTTCGGCCGAGAGGATGAAGTCGGTGCGCACGGCGCCCTTGATCTTGTCCTTCTCCATGGCAACCACGTCGACCGATTCGTCGGCCACGGCCTTCTCGTGGCGCTCGGTGTCGGCGTCGTGCTCTTTCTTGTGCAGGAACTTGTGCGCGAGTTTCTCGGCGCCTTCGAAGCAGAGAAAAGCGCCGCCGACCATCAGCAGCGGCGTCACCAGCCAGGGCAGCCAGGTGCCGATGGCCAGCGCCGCTGGCACGAGGATGGCCTTGTTGACGAACGAGCCCTTGCACACGGCCCACACCACCGGGATCTCGCGATCGGCCTTGACGCCGGACACCTGCTGCGCATTGAGGGCAAGGTCGTCGCCCAGCACGCCGGCCGTCTTCTTGGCGGCCACTTTGGTGAGGATCGACACGTCGTCGAGAACGGTCGCGATGTCGTCGAGCAGCAGGAGCAGGCTGGTGGCCATGGGCAGGATTCGGGCTGAAAAAGAAGCGGCGAGCTTATCCGCTGCCGCCAACCGCCCTTGCAATAACCGTACGAATCACAGAGCGCTGAGCGCAATGGCCAGCACCGCGGCGAGCGACGCGCCGAACAGCGCCAGCCCCACGCGGCGGCGGCGGTGCGTGAGCATCCACAGCGCCATGCCCGACATCGACAGGAAGATCAGGCTGCCGGCCAGCGTGTCGACCAGCAGGATCCACGGCAGTGGCATGCCGCCACCCTTGTGCATGCTGGTGAGCGTGGCGACAAAGCCGTTGTGCGTGGTGGTGACGCCGACCGAGCGGTTGCCCTGCCAGTACTCGACCTGCACGATCTCGTTGGGGCCGCCGAAGTTGAACACCCAGCGCGCGGGCTGCGTAAGCACGGGGTCGCTCTTGTCGCTCTTGTCGGCCCAGGCGACGGGCTTGGCGGGCTCGATGCGGCGGGAGTTGGGCGGGCCGCTCATGCGCAGCGCACCCTGCAGCCACTGGCTCATGGCCTCGGGCGTTTCCGGCGCAGGGTCGGGCAGTACCAGCTGGGCGCGCGTGCGCTCCTGGGCCTGCGGCAGCTTCAGCACGTCGCGGTGGTTGAGCCAGATACCGCTGAAACCGAACAGCAGCCCCAGCACCGCGCCCCAAAGGCCGAACCAGCCGTGGGTGCGGCGGATCCACTGCACGGCGGTCGTGCGGCGCTGGTGCGCGCGCACGCGCGCAGCGTGGCCGAGGGCGGTGCTGCCGGAGTCCATGTCAGGAAACGTCGCGCTTCAGGCGGATTTCCTCGACGCGCACGGTGCCGAAGGCCGTGGTCTTGGCGGTCTTCATCTCGCGCTTGAAACCCGCGAGTTCGTGGAAGCGCATGGCGCGGTCGTTGCGGATCGGCACCCAGATGGTGACCGTGGTGCAGCCCTCTTCTTCCAGGCCTTCGCGCGCGGCGTCCCAGAGGGCCACGCCCACGCCCTTGTCCCAGTGCTCGGGCTTGACGTAGATGGCCCAGATTTCGCCGGTGGTGGGCGGGGTCTTGGGGTCGCGCGAACGGTCGAAGCCGACGAAGCCGACGATTTCGCTGCCCAGCACGGCCACGCGCACCTGCGGCTCGCTGTATTCGATGGCTTCGCGCCACTTGGCTTCGCGGGTGGCCGGGGCCAGGGCGCGCAGCTCTTCCTCGGGAAGGATGCCTTCGTAGGCGGCCTTGGCGGCGAGGGAATGGATTTCGGCGACGGCCTTGGCGTCGCGCAGGGTGGCGGGGCGAACTTCGTAATCTGACATGAATGCGGGGAAATCAATGGAACCGCGTATTGTCGCCGCACCGCTAAACTGCTTGCCGCATCCGTCGTAACAACAGGAGAAATCGACATGGCCAAGAGTCAGCAACGCAGCACCAAGGAAGCGAAGAAACCGAAGAAGGACACCTCGCCGCCCAAGCCTGTGGGCACTGGCGGCATCGAGCCCGTTCGTACGATCACGACGGCGGTCATTCCCCGCGGCAAGCTCAAGAACAAGTGACGAACGACGCTCCAGCGCCTGCCCCAGCGGCCCCCGCGGCCGCGAAGGCCCAGCCGCGCAACCCGCTGCATGGGGTCACGCTGGAGGCCATCGTCACCGCGCTGGTCGACTACTACGGGTGGGAGCACCTGAGCGAGCTCGTTCCCATCCGTTGCTTCACGCTCGACCCGAGCGTGAGCTCGAGCCTCAAGTTCCTGCGCAAGACGCCGTGGGCGCGCGAGAAGGTCGAGAGCCTTTACCTCTTCATGCTGCGCGAGCAACGCCGCGAACAGCAGCAAAGCCAGCCGCCGCAGCCATGAAGGTCCGACTCGAGCCCTCGGGCCTCGACTTCGAGACCGATGCCGGCACCACGCTCCTGAAAGCCGCCGAGGCCGCCGGCATCGAACTGCCGAGCTCGTGCCGCAACGGCACCTGCCGCACCTGCATCTGCCAGCGGCTGTCCGGCGAAACCCGCCACATCATCGAATGGCCCGGCCTGAGCGCCGAGGAAAAAGCCGAGGGCTGGATCCTGCCCTGCGTGGCGCAGGCGCTGGGTGACATCACGCTCGACGCGCCCGGCGCGCGCGCCCTGTTCGCAGACTAGGACTTGACCAGCGGCCTGACCGAAGGTGCCGCCACCACCAGCCGGTCCCGCTGGGCCAGCGACGGGAAAAGCCTGAACCAGGTCAGCGCAACCAGCATCGTCCCCACGCCGCCCACCACCACCGAGCCGACCGGCCCCAGCAGCGCCGCCGTGGCGCCCGACTCGAACTCGCCGAGCTGGTTGCTCGCACCGATGAAGATCGAATTGACCGCACTCACCCGCCCGCGCATGGCATCGGGCGTTTCGAGCTGCACCAGCGTCTGGCGGATCACCACGTTGACCATGTCGGCGCCGCCCGAGACCGCCAGCGCGATCAGCGAGACGACAAAGCTCTTCGAAATGCCGAACACCACCATGCACAGCCCGAAGAGCCCGATGGCCAGCAGCAGCGTGCGCCCCACGCGGCGCTCGACCGGCCGGCGCGTGAGCAGGATCGACATCACCAGCGCCCCCACCGCCGGCGCGCCGCGCAGCAGGCCGAGCCCCCAGGGCCCGGTGTGCAGGATGTCCTTGGCGTAAATCGGCAGCAGCGCCACCGCGCCGCCCAGCAGCACCGCGAACAGATCGAGCGAGACTGCGCCGAGCACGGGCTTGCGCTTCCAGATGAAATCGACGCCCGCGAACACGGTGGCCAGCGTCACCGGCTCGCGCGCGGCCGGCGTGTAGGCGTAGCGAAGCCGCAGCACCAGCGCGCAGGCGACGACAAAGAAGGCCACGCTGGCGCCGTAGACCACCGCCATGCCCGCCACGAACAGCAGCCCGCCGAGGGCCGGCCCGCCGATGATCGCCCCCTGCATGCCCGCCGAGCTGAAGGCCATCGCGCGCGACAGCATGGTGGGCGGCACCAGCAGCGGCGTCAGCGCCTGCTGCGCCGGCATCTGGAAAGCCCGCACGGCGCCCAGCACCAGGGACAGGCCCAGCAGCAGGCCGCGCGAATCATGCTTTTCCAGCACCGCCAGCAGCAGCACGAGCGCCACCAGCCCCTGTACCGCGAAACAGGCCGCCACGATGCGGCCCCGGTGGTGGCGGTCGACGACGTGGCCGGCCAGCAGCGCCAGCAGCAGCGCGGGCACGAACTGGTAGAGGCCGACGAGGCCCAGGTCCCAGGCGCTGCTGGTGAGCTCGTACATGTGCCAGCCGATGGCCACCAGCAACATCTGCGAGGCGGCGGTGCCGAACAGGCGCGCCGTCCACATCTGCATGAACGGGCGTTCGCGCGTCAGGTCGGAAAAGCTGGGGGGAGAAGAGGAAACGGAGGCTGGGGCGGGGCCGGACATCCGCTCAAGGATAGCCGAGGCCGGATGAGCGGGGCATGAGGGGCCGGGAACGCGGGAGCAGGCCGCCATCGCGCTATCTACACTCTGCGGCATCCATGACGACCGCGCCGCCGCTCCTGCAACCCGTTCACGAAGACCCGCACCTGCTGGTGCTCGACAAGCCCGCCGGCCTGCTCTGCGTGCCCGGCCGTGGCGAGGACAAGCAGGACTGCCTGAGCGCACGCGCCATGCGGCAGTGGCCCGACGCGCTGATCGTGCACCGGCTCGACATGGCCACGAGCGGGCTGGTGGTCATGGCACGCGGCATCGAAATGCAGCGTGCGCTGAGCGCGGCCTTTGCCGAGCGCCGAATACACAAGCGCTACGAAGCCATCGTCGATGGCGCGATGCCGCTGCTGGAAGACTGGTCGCTGATCGATGCACCGCTGATGGCCGACTGGCCGCGCAGGCCGCTGCAGAAGACCGACCCGGCCGGTAAGCCCAGCGTCACGCGATGGAAGGCGATTTCATTGCTGCCCGGCGAGCCTGCCGCGACCCATGTGCTGCTGGAGCCGCTGACGGGCCGTTCGCATCAGCTGCGCGTGCACCTGCTGTCGATCGGGAACCCGATTCTTGGCGATGCGCTGTACGGCGATGCCGCCTTGCAGGCACGCGCGCCACGGCTGCTGTTGCATGCGAGCGAGCTGGGGTTCGTGCACCCAGTGACGCAGCAGGAGCTTTACTTCAAACGGCCGCCCGATTTCGCCGTCGTTTCCTGACCAATCAGTCAGCCTCCCTTGACGACCAGCACCGGCATGTTGGCGTCCTGCAGCACGCGCTGCGTCACGCTGCCTAGCAGCAGTTTCTCGATGCCGCTGCGGCCGTGCGAGCCCATCACGATCAGGTCGGCCGCGATGGCGATGGCCGTGTCGACAATGCCTTCGTGCACCACGTGGCCGTCGATCACGCGCTGGTCGCTGTGCAGGCCTTCGGCCGCCAGGGCAGCCACGCCGCGTGCGAGCGCCGCGTTGGCGCTGGCCGTGGCTGCTGCGAGATATTCGTTCTGGCCGAGCGCATAGTCCGCGCCCACGCCGATGAAGGGGTAGTTGTCGATCACGTGAATGAGCGTGATACGGCTACCGAAAGCCAGCGCGAGGCCGCTGGCCTTGCTGACGGCGAGCATGGAAGTTTCGGAGCCGTCGATCGGAACCAGGATGTGATTGAACATGGCGGGACCTCGCTTTCGTTCGCAGACAGACACGGCCCACATGGAGCCGGGCCCCGAATTTAACCGCTGTTCCGCGGACGGACTGTAGGACTCGTGCCAGCGACGGCGCACTGCACCGCCGCGCGGCTTCAGTCCCCCTGGAAACCCTTGGCGCGGCAGGTGATCACGAGCGTGTCGCGCCAGCCTTCGCCGCCCTCTTCCAGCGGCTGGATCGGCGTCGATTCGTGGATCACGCGCGCATCGTCGAGCACCAGCAGGGTCCAAGGCTCGGTCATGGTGAAGCGCTCGCCGCGGCGGCCGTTGGCTTCGAACACACGCGTCTCGCCGCCCTTGATGCCGTGCCGGCCGACCAGTGCCACGGCCACGAGATCCACACCATCGCGGTGCGCGCCCTCGGGCGTCGGGCGGCCGATGCCTCCGGCGGTGTCGATGCGGAACTGGTGCGCTTCCACGTACCAGCGCTGCGGCGCACCACGCATGTCGCTGCTGGCCTTGCCGAGCTGCTGCAGCAGCCGCTGCCACACGGGTTGCGCCACGGTGGCCTCGAGCATAGGCGCGAACCAGCGCTGCATGCCCCCGTGCAAGGCGTTGTATTCGACCGGCTGCCAGTGCGCGCGATGCGGCACCTGCGCCAGCGTGGCATGGTCGTCGGCTTCGACGGTGAAGCAGGCATGGCGCCGCGTGCGGTAGCGGCCGCCGTCCTTCAGGTATTCGTCGGGCGGGAGATCGTTCCAGTCCGCGTGCAGCGCATTCAGCTGCGCGAGCGGAACGCCAAGCCATTCGCCGACGCCCTGCGGGCTGAGCACCGCATAGCCTTGATCGCGCAATGCGGCAGGCAGCTCGGCGGGGGCGATGAACGGGGGAGTGAAAGCGGCCGTGGTCACTGCGCGCTGACCTTCACGTCCTTCCAGAACGCGACGCGGTCGCGGATCTCTTCGGCTTCGGGCTTCGGGTCGGCGTAGTACCAGGCGGCGTCGGTGTTGAGTTCGCCGTTGACCAGCAGCGAGTAGTAGCTTGCGGTGCCCTTCCAGGGGCAGGTGGTCTTGTGGTTGCTGAAGGTGACTGCGTCGCGATTGAGCGAACTCATCGGGAAATAGTGGTTGCCTTCGACGAGCACGGTGTCGTCGCTTTCGGCGATGGTGACGCCGTTCCAGGTTGCTTTCATGGTCTTGGTCTCCAGGGGGAGGGTTGCGGGCGCTGGCCGTTGCGCTGCCGCACGGGGCTTGGGTATTGTGCCGTTGCTTGGCTTGCCCGCTTTCTTCGGGGCGATATGGGCACTATTGCTTTGTTTGTTTTCCGGGGCCGGGTCTCGGCCCGGCGGCCGACTCACTTTCTTTTGCTTCGCCAAAAGAAAGTAAGCAAAGAAAAGGCGACCCTGCTGTCTGCGTCCCTTCGCTTCGCTACGGGCAACCTGCGGTGCTCGACGTAGACGGGGGTCCGCAGAACTCGCTTCGCTCAAACAGCTGCGGCCCTGATCCCGTCTACGTCTGCGCTCCTCGGCGCAGCCAGAAGGGATGGGGGAGCCCAACAGGCCTTCGCTGCGCTCGGCCTCTGAACAGCCGATACCAAGCCGAGCGAAGCAAAGGCCCGAGTTGTCTCCACCCCCTCTGGCTGCGCCGAGGAGCGCAGCGTTTCGCGGATCAGGGCTCGCCCTTGTCTGAGCGAAGCGAGTTTGGGCGAGACCCCGCGAAACGCGAGCACCGCAGGTTGCCCGTAGCGAAGCGAAGGGTCGCAGACAGCAGGGTCGCCTTTCTTTTGCCTACTTTTCTTTGGCGAAGCAAAGAAAAGTAGGTCGCCCGCCGGGGCGAGTCCCGGCCCCGGAACAAAAACTAGGCAGCCAACCAGTGAACGCTAAAGAGCTTCTCAGGATCCGTCCAAACCGCACCAGGCCGAAACCCAGCCCGAGCAGCCAAAGCCCGAAGCCCTTCAACAGTGAACTTATGCGAGTACTCGGTATGAATAGTCTCGCCCTCCTCAAACCCAAACCGCTCCCCATTCAACGAAACGCTCTGAGCCCGCCGGCTAACAAGATGCATCTCGATCCGCTGCCGAGGCGCGTTGTAGAACGCCGCATGCGCAAACCCATCGACATCGAAGTCCGCATCCAGCTCGGCATTCGCCCGACGCAGCAGATTGAGATTGAACTCCCCCGTAACCCCTTGCGCATCGTTGTAGGCCGCATGCAACCGCCCCGGATCCTTCACCAGATCCACCCCAATCAGCAGCCCACCTCCACGCAACATCCGAGCAGCCAGCTGCAAAAAGGCCAGCGCCTCCTCAGGCTCGAAGTTCCCAATAGTCGACCCCGGAAAAAATCCGACTCGCCGCCCCGAACCAGCCATAGGCGCAGGCAACACCAGAGGCATCGTGTAGTCCGCAGCAATGGGCTGCACCACCAGCTTCGGATAGTCCGCCTTCAGCCGCTCGGCCGCAGCCTCCAGGTGCTCCCCTGAGATATCGATGGGCAGATAGCGCTTCGGCGCCTGCAGCGCATCGAGCAGCAGCCGCACCTTCGTGAGCGACCCCGCCCCGAACTCCACGATCTCCGCATTCGGTCCGATCTGTTCGGCGATCTCCCCGGCGCATTCGCCAAGAATGCGCAGCTCGGTGCGCGTCGGGTAGTACTCCGGCAGCTCGCAGATGCGGTCGAACAGCTGTGAGCCTGCTGCGTCATAAAAAAACTTCGGCGAGATGCTGCGTGGCGAGCGCGCAAGTCCTGCCTGCATCTCCCGCCCGAACTCAGACAACGGCGTCGCGGCCGTGGAAGAAGAAGAAACACGCGGCTTCGCAGCAGGCGCGAACGACAGCGACGAGGAAGAAGTTGGATTGCGCATGATCAAAGGTCTTTCGCGAGCCGCAGCCCCGAGAACTGCCAGCGCGCCGCCGGCGGAAAGAAGTTGCGATAGCTGGGCCGCGTGTGCCCTGCCGGCGTGGCCACGCTGCCGCCTCGCAGCACCAGCTGCCCCACCATGAACTTGCCGTTGTATTCGGCCGCGATACCGGGCATCGGACGGAAGCCGGGATACGGGTCGTACGACGAACGCGTCCACTGCCAGACGTGCCCGGTCATCTGCGAGATGCCGGGTGCGTCGAACGTGGCTTCCCATTCGAATTCGGTCGGCAGCCGAGCGCCGGCCCATTCGGCGTACGCGGCGGCTTCATAGAAACTGAGCTGCGATACGGGTGCATCGGCCTCCATCGGCCGCACGCCGTGCAGGCCGAACACTTGCCAGCCTGCGTTGCCCTGCTGCTGCGCGCCAAGCCCAAGGCGTGGATCGTCCGGCTCGAGCCAGTACGCCGGATGCCTCCAACCGTTCGCCTGCACGGCGGCCCAGCCATCGGACAGCCAGAGCTCGGCCCGTTGATAGCCGCCGTCCGCGATGAACTGCGCGTAGTCGCCGCAGTTCACCAGCCGGTCGGCAATCGCATAGGGCTGCAGCAGGGCCTTGTGGCGCGGGGTCTCGTTGTCGAAGGAAAAGCCCTGCCCCGCGAACCCCACTTCGAGTACGCCGCCGGCTTGCTCGATCCAGCGCACGGCGGGCGGCACGGCAGCCAGCCGCAGCGCGGGCCCGCTCGCGGGCTTGTAGGCCGGCAGCAGCGGGTTGCACGACAGCGCGTGCAGGATGTCGGTGAGCAGCAGTTCCTGGTGCTGCTGCTCGTGGTTCAGCCCGAGCGTGACGATGGGCTCGACGGTAGCCCAGTCGAGCCCGCCCTCTTCGAGCAGCGCGACCACGGCCTCGTCAACGTGCCGGCGGTAGGCATGCACCTCGTCTACCGAAGGCCGCGTCAGCAGACCGCGCTGCGGCCTCGGATGCCGCGGCCCGAGTGCCTCGTAATACGAGTTGAAGAGGTAATGAAAACGCGCGTCGAAGGGCTGGTAGCCGCTGGAATGCGGCTGCAGCAGCACGGTCTCGAAGAACCACGTGGTGTGCGCGAGGTGCCACTTGGTCGGGCTCGCATCGGGCATCGACTGGATGCACTGGTCTTCGGCGGAAAGCGGAGCGGCAAGCGCCAGGCTCGTGGCGCGCACATCGCGAAACCTGTCGCGCAGTGTGCTCGCCGCCTGTGTGATCGGCCGGGAAAGCGTCATGGGGTCTCCAGTCGGGTCAGCCGCAAGTTTTAGCCCATCCGGGCTGCGGCGGCGCGTAGGACAAAACGCCGCAGCCCTGCCGCCGGCACTTCGGCAAAGGGCAGCCACTGTGGCACAAGATTCGAGGCCTTGCAGGCGGCTGCGTATCATCCGTGCGATGCAAACGACCAACCCCTCGGGCAGGCCCAAAGTCGTCATCGTCGGCTGCGGATTCGGCGGACTCGAAGCGGCACGCAAGCTGCAGAGCGCCGACGTGGACGTGACGGTGATCGACAAGACCAACCACCACCTGTTCCAGCCGCTGCTGTACCAGGTGGCAACCGCCGGGCTCGCCGCGCCGTCGATCGCGGCGCCGGTGCGCGCGCTGTTCCGCAAGCAGCCGAACATCACGACGCTGCTGGGCGAGGTGGGCGGCATCGATCCGGCCACGCGATCGGTGCAACTGGCCAATGGGGACCGCGTGCCGTACGACCACCTGATCGTCGCGGCCGGTGCCACGCACAGCTATTTCGGGCACGACGAATGGGCGCCCATGGCCCCGGGCCTGAAGACGCTGGCCGATGCCTTCGAGATCCGCCGTCGCGTGCTGCTGTCGTTCGAGAGCGCCGAGGTCGCGGCCGACCTGGAGCGCCGCCGCGCCCTGCTCACCTTCGTGGTGATCGGTGCCGGCCCCACGGGCGTCGAGATGGCCGGCACGCTGGCCGAGATCGCCAAGCACACGCTGTCGGGCGAGTTCCGCCACATCGACCCCGCCAGCGCGCAGGTGCTGCTGGTCGAAGGCGGCCCGCGCGTGCTGCAGGCCATGCCCGAATCGCTGAGCCAGAAGGCGCTCGAACAGCTGGAGAAACTGGGCGTCGAAGTGCGGCTCAACGCGCGCGTGACGTCCATCGATGCCACCGGGCTCGAAGTGCAGACCGGCGGTGGCGCAGACGGTGCACCGGTCGCCAGCTACCGAATCGATAGCAGCTGCGTGGTGTGGGCGGCGGGTGTTGCAGCCTCGCCGCTGGGCCGCATGCTGGGCACGGCCACCGGCGTCGAATGCGACCGCGCGGGCCGCATCAAGGTCGAGCCCGACCTGAGCCTGGCGGGCCATCCCGAAATCAGCGTGGTCGGCGACCTCGCCGCCGCCATGAGCCATGCGCCCGGCAAGCCGCCCAAGCCCGTGCCCGGCGTATCGCCCGGCGCCAAGCAGATGGGGCGCGCGGCGGCCGCCAACATCCTGCGCCGTATCGCGGGCCAGCCCACGGTGCCCTTCCGCTATGCGGACTACGGCAACCTCGCGACCATCGGCCGCAATTCGGCGGTGGTCGACCTGGGTACGCCCTTCGGCCCGCTGCGCTTCAGTGGCCGGCTTGCGTGGCTGTTCTGGCTGTTCGCGCACGCGTATTTCCTGATCGGCTTTCGCAACCGCATCGTCGTGATGATGGACTGGGCCGGTGCCTACTGGAGCTTCCAGCGCAATGCGCGCGTGGTGGCGGATGTGCAGGGCAAGAGCGAGTCCTGAAGAAGGAGATCACGCGAAATGTCGCTGGCCTTGTGGATCGCGGTGCATGCCGCCGAAGCGCTCTTCTGCCTCTGGGTGCTGCGCTGGGGCGGTGCCGAACGGCTCGAAGGCAGTTTCGCCTCGGGCCTTGTCAGCAACTTCGCGCCGCGCTGGGGCGCCGAGGGGCTGCGCATGGCGGCGCTGATCCTGCTGGTCTTCTGCGCCATCACTTTCGTCGTGGGCCTGTTCGTGCCCTCGCTGCGCTGCTGGGTCGGCGGCTCCTGCTGAGCGCCGCCAACCCACCCTACCCCATCAAGTCCCGATCACGCCGCCATCGTTCTTCGTGATGGCAATGGTTGCCGAGCGCGGACGGCCCGCGCCGTCGGGCCACTTCGACACGGCGAGCGGACGATCCGGATCGCTGCGCTCGTTGGCCGGCTCGCCCGGGTGCTGGATGTTGATGAACAGCGTGCGCAGATCCGGCGTGGCCGTGAGCCCGGTGATCTCGCAGCCGGCCGGGCCGAGCAGGAAGCGGCGGATTTCGCCCTTGGTCGGGTCGCAGGCCAGCATCTGGTTGTTGGGCAGGTTGGCGTACTCGCCCTTGCCCAGCGTGGAAGTCGACACGTCGGTCTCGATCCACAGCACGCCGCGCGCATCGACCATCAGGCCGTCGGGGCTGCCGAAGGTGTCGCCCTTGATGTTGCCCTGTGCTTCATAGCGCGTCTGCTTCGGGTCACCCGCGAGCACGAGGTGGTTCCAGGCGAACTTGGTGGCGTCGAGGTCGCCGGTTTCCTTCCAGCGGATGATCTGGCCCATCGTGTTGTTGGAGCGCGGATTGGCCGCGTCCATGAAGGGCTGGCCGGCGCCGCCGCGGTTGCTGTTGTTGGTCAGCGTGCAGTAGACCTCCTTGGTGAGCGGGTCTACGGTGGTCCACTCGGGGCGGTCCATCTTGGTGGCGCCCAACAGGTCGCTGGCCTGACGTGCCTTGATGAGCACGTCGCCTTGCGTTGTGAAGCCCTTGTCGGCCACCAGGCCGTTCTTGCCCTGCACCAATGGCAGCCATTCGCCGGTGCCGTCCACGTCGAAGCGGCCGACGTACAGCGTGCCGTGGTCGAGCAGGTCGCGGTTGGCCGCGGCGCCGCCGGGCTTGACGCTGTCGCGGCTCACGAACTTGTAGATGTATTCGAAGCGCGAGTCTTCGCCCATGTAGATGACGGCGCGGCCGTCGTTGGTGAGCGCGGTGGCGGCGCCTTCGTGGGCGGCGCGGCCGAGCGCGGTGCGCTTGCGCGGCGTCGAGGTGGGGTCTTGCGGATCGATCTCGACCACCCAGCCGTAGCGGTTCGATTCGTTCGGATTCTTCGACACGTCGAAGCGCGCTTCATGCTCGTGCCAGCGGTACTTCGCGCCATTGCCCTTCCTGATGCCCCAGCGCTTCTGGTGGGCGTCGGGCGTGTCGGTGCCTTCGAAGTAGTCGGCGAAGTTTTCTTCGCAGGTCAGGTACGTGCCCCACGGCGTGTGGCCGTTCGAGCAGTTGTTGAAGGTGCCCAGCACCTGCGTGCCCGACGGGTCGGCGGCGGTGCGCAGCATGGCGTGGCCGGCTGCGGGGCCGGTGAGCGTCATCGGCGTCAGGGCGGTGATGCGGCGCGCGAAGCGCGAGGGTGCAAGCTGCGTCCACTTGCCGCCGTCGCGCTGCAGCTCGATGACCGACACGCCGTGCGCATTCATCGACTTGCGCACCTTCTCGGGCGTCCATGTCTTCATGCCGTCGGTGTGCAGCAGGCCGTCGTCGACGTATTCGTGGTTCAACACCAACAGGCCGCGGTTGGAGCCATCGATCGGAAAGAAGGCCATGCCGTCGTGGTGCATGCCGGCCTGCAGTGCCTGCTCTTCAGCGGTGTTGGAGCCGTCGGTCTTGAAGGCGGGCATGGCGCCCGCGATGCCGGTGGCGTCGCCCCAGCGGTAGAGCACCTGGGTGCTGTAGCCCTCGGGCACGACCACGGTGTCGACGGCAGCCATCGGCACGCTCTTGAACCCGATGGCGCGGCCCAGTGAACCCGCCGTGCCGCCTGTTGCCGCACACCCGGCCAGCGGGCCGAACAGCCCGGCAATCGCGGCAGCGAGGCCGCCTTGCACGAGCATGCGACGCTTCGGGTCGGACACTTCGTGGATCGTGGGGTTGGCGGACGGGTTGGAGTCCTCCATGCGGGCGAAGTCTTTGGCCATGCTCTTGTCGTCGTGGGGTTACGGAGCCGGGCATAGTGTCGCCGCCTCGTGAATTCCGCATGACACGGGCCTGTAACAGGAACTCAGAAGAAGCCGCCCCAATGCGGCTGCTCGCCGCGCTGGCGCTTGCGCCAGTCCCAGGGCGGCGTCGGCTTCGAGTCGGCCCACAGGCCGGCGTGCCGGGCACGCGCGCTGTCCTGCAGCTTGAACAGCCCGCCGCCGCGTTTGGTGGCCAGGTGGTTGTAGTCGTACACCCAGGCCCAGCCTTCGGACACCATGCGGCTGCCGGCGTCCTCGCCGTTGCAGCGCACGTCGGCCACCGTGCGGCCATAGCGGTCGGTGTCGATCTCGGTGATGAGCGCCTGCTCGCGAAAGCAGATGTTGCTCAGCGCCTGCTTGCTGCGCTGGCCGTAGGGCTGGGCTTTTTCGGGCGCGTCGATGGCGGCGATGCGCACCTTCACGCGCTCGTAGGCGCCGATGCGGCCGCAGCGGGCGGTGAGCGTGTCGCCGTCGCTGATGCCCACGACGAGGCAGGTGCGGGGAGCGGCTTGGCTCAGGAAGGGAGAAAAGGCAAGAAGGCAGGAAAGCAGCAGCGCGCGTGAATGCATGAAGAAGCGGGGAGATAGGCAGAATGGCAGGACCGATCGAGGCTAAGTGATCCACCCGGCGGAACCGATCGGTACACAGACTTTTTCTTTTGAACCACGCTTCGAAGGAGAGCACGCACCATGCAAGAACCCACCCAGGACGACTGGTTCCTCGCGGCCAACGACGCATGGGACGCTGGCGCGCACAAGAAGGCCCTCTCGCTGTTCCTCAAGGCCGCAGCCGCGGGCGAGACCCACGCGCTCAACAGCGTCGGCTATTTCCTCGACCACGGCATCGGCGTGAAGAAGAACCCCGCGGCCGCGCGCGACTGGTACCGCAAGGCCGCCAAGGCGGGCGACGTGGCGGGCTGCGCCAACCTCGCCATCTGCTACCGCGACGAGGGCAATTTCCGCTGGGCGCGCTTCTGGTTCGAGAAGGCCTATGCGCAGGGCGACGGCGATGCAGCGCTGGAGCTGGGACGGCTCTTCCTGTGGGAAGGGCCGAACCAGAATCGGCACAAGGTGGTGGACTACCTGGGCAAGGCGGTGGCCTCGCAGTCCATCACTCCGAACGGACGCACAGAGGCGGGGGCGCTGCTGAAGTCGCTGGGCCTCATCAAGTGAAGCGCGCTCACTTCGCCGCGTTCTCGTCCTCCTGCAGCAACCGCCACATCACCTTCCCGCTGCCGCTCTTCGGCAGCGCATCGACGAACTGCACCTTGCGCGGAATCTTGTAGACAGCCATGTTCTCGCGGCACCAGTCGATGATCTGCTGCTCGGTCGTGTCCTTGTGCGTGGCGCGCAGCACCACGACGGCCTTGACCGACTCGCCGCGGTAGTCGTCCTTGGTCGAGATGACGCAGGCCTCCTGAATCGCGGGGTGGCGGAACATCAGCAGCTCGACCTCGGCCGGCCACACCTTGAAGCCGCTCGCATTGATCATCCGCTTGAGACGGTCGGTGATGAAGAAGTAGCCGTCCTCGTCCATGCGGCCCATGTCGCCCGAACGGAAGAAGCGCTTGCCCTCGAATTCGACAAAGGCAGCGGCCGTGGCATCGGGGCGCTTCCAGTAGCCCTGGAACACCTCGGGGCCGTGGATGATGATCTCGCCTGATTCGCCGATGGGCATCTCCTTCAGCGTGTCGGGGTCGACCACGCGCGCGTCGGTGCTCATGAACGGAATGCCCAGGCATTGCTGCTTGGGATGGTCCGACGGGTTCGTGTGCGAGGGCGCGGCGGTTTCAGTGAGGCCGTAGCCCTCCTGGTACTTCAACCCGTACTGCTCGAGCAGGCGCTGCGCCACGGCCTGCGGCATCGCCGCGCCACCACCGCCGATGTAGGTCATGCTCGACAGGTCATAGCTCGCGAAGTTGGGGCTGGCCATGAGGTCGATGACCATGGTCGGGATGTTGGTCCAGGCCGTTACCTTCCAGCGCGAGATCAGCCGGCCGGCCACGTCGCGGTCCCAGCGCGGCATGATGATCAGCGTGGCCGCGGCGAGGATGGCCGTGTGCATCATGCTCACCACGCCGGTGATGTGGAACATGGGCACAACGGCCAGCACCACCGTCTCCGAGGTCGACCCGCCCCACATCTGGCCGGAGACCGCGTTGTGCATCAAGCTCGAATGGTGGTGGATGCAGCCCTTGGGCAGGCCGGTGGTGCCGCTGGTGTAGGGCAGCAGCGCCATGTCGTTAGCGCCCACCATGTGCTCGGGCGGCGGATGGCCGGCCTCGAGCGCGTCGGTCCAGGCGATGACCTTGCCCCCGTCCAGCGCGGGCAGCGGATGGCGGGTGGTGAGCCAGTCTTTCCAGGCGGGGGCCGGGGCGTCGTCGCCCGACGCGTCGGCGTCGAAGGCGTCGGTGAACTGGGTCACGATCATGTCGGCGAGCCGCTGCTCTGCCGGCAAGGCGTTGCTGGCCTTGGCCAATTCGGGCGCTAGGTCGCCGGTGATGATGGCCACCTTGGCGTCGGGATCGGTGATGTAGTGCTTGAGCTCCTCGGCCCGGTTCATCGGGTTGACCGGCACCACCACCGCATTGGCACGCAGGATCGCGAAATGCGCGATCACCAGCTGCGGGCAGTTCTGCATGTCCAGGATCACGCGGTCGCCGCGCTTCACGCCCAGCGCGTGCAGCGCGCCGGCCAGGCGCTCGGCCTGGGCGGCGAACTCGCGGTAGCTGATCACACGGCCGAAGAACACGAGCGCGGGCTTGTCGGGGTAGCGTGCGGCCGAGGTGGCCAGGTTGTGCCAGAGGGAGGTGGCGGGGACGGTAATCGAATGCGGGAGGCGTTTGGGCCAGAACTTGTAATGCGGGCGTTGTTGCATGGTGAGTACAGGCGGGACAAAGAAAAGCGCGACAGCCCGCCAGCCTAAGCCGCCAAGGCCGCCGCTCCCATCGGGGAAGCCCCCGGAGCGTCGCCTAGGTGACGCCATTTCTTCTCACATGCGCAACCTTCTGCTCTCGCGCCTTGCGACTACAGACACGGGCCGCCTTCCGCGCGATACCTGTCAGCCCCCCACCCACCGAATGAAGGAACTCACATGGCAGCAGAAAAGCACGCAAGCGTTCACTGGGAAGGCGCCGGCAAGACCGGCAAGGGCCAAGTCAGCACCGAGACCGGCGCCCTGAAAGACTACCCCTACGGCTTCGCCAGCCGCTTCGAGGACGACAAGCGCGGCACCAACCCCGAGGAAATCGTCGGCGCGGCGCATGCCGCCTGCTTCACGATGGCCTTCGCCTTCGCGCTCGAAAGAGAAGGCCTGGCCGCCACGAAGATCGACACCAGGGCGGCCGTGCGGCTGGCCAAGGACGGCGACGGCTTCAAGATCGACCGTATTGCGCTCGAACTCGACGCCTCCGTGCCGAACCTCGACGAAGCCAGGTTCCAGCAGATCGCGGCCGCCGCCAAGGCCGGCTGCCCGCTGTCGAAGGCGCTGGCGAGCGTGCCCGAGATCACGCTGAAGGCCACGCTGGCCAGCTGAGTGCGCTGCTTATGATCGGCTCCCAATAAAGAGGAGACGGATCATGAACAAGCCTGCCCGGACCGCGCTCGCGGCCTTTTCTTTCGCCCTCGGCACGGCCACGATGGCGGCCTACCCCGACAAGCCGATCAAGGTCATCATCGGCTTTCCGGCCGGCGGCCCGCTCGACCAGCACGCGCGCCTGCTCACCGACAAGCTGCAGGCCGTGCTCGGCCAGCCGCTGATCGTCGACTACAAGCCCGGCGCGGGCGGCTCGGTGGGCGCCGACGCAGTCGCCAAGAGCCCGGCCGACGGCTACACGCTGATGCTGGCCAACACCGGCGTGGCCGTGATCAACGGCGCGCTCTACAGCAAGCTGCCCTACAACACGCAGCGCGACTTCGTGCCCATCGCGCGCACCGCCATGCAGCCGCTGGCGCTGCTGGTCACACCCAAGCTGCCGGTGCAGAACCTCAAGCAGTTCGTCGACTACGCCAAGGCGCGGCCGGGCCAGGTCAACTACGGCTCGGCCGGCAACGGCGGCATCAGCCACCTGGTGCCCGAGATGTTCAAGACCGCGACGGGAATCTTCATGGTGCACATCCCCTACCGCGGCAGTGCGCCGGCCTTCACCGACCTGATGGGCGGGCAGGTGCAGTTCATGGCCGAGTCGATTCCGCAAGCCGCCAGCTATCACAAGCAGGGCAAGGTGCGCGCACTGGCCGTGACCAGCCGCGAGCGCAACCCCGCCCTGCCCGACGTACCGACCGTGATCGAGTCGGGCGTCAAGGGCTTCGAGGTGGTGGGCTTCTATGGCTTCTTCGCGCCGAAGGACACGCCGAAAGACGTGGTCGCCAAACTCAGCGACGCATTCAGGCAGGTGCTGAACAACCCCGAGGTGCGCGACCGCATGGTGAGCCAGGGCGCAGACCCGGCCTTCCTGGGCAGCGAGGATTTCGGGCGCTTCCTGGCGACGGAAACGCCGCGCTGGGAAAAGGCCGTGAAGGCGTCGGGCGCGCGGATGGACTGATTCGGCACGCCTTCAGCGCGGCTCAGCGCGGCGTTGCGGCGTGCCGCTCCAGCTGCGCGCGGTCCAGCAGTTCGATGCCCCGGTAGCGCACGCGCAGCGTGCCGTCTTCTTCCCACAGCTTCAATTGCCGGTTCACGCTCTGGCGCGACACGCCGAGCATGAACGACAGGTCTTCCTGCGACACGCCCAGCAGCGTGCCGCCGCCCTCGCCCGGGCTTTGGGCGCGCGCGTCCAGCGTGAGCAGCCGGTGCGCGAGCCGCACCTGCAGCGGCATCAGGATCACGTCGTCGATCCACGCCAGCGCTTGGCGCAGCCTCAGGCAGACCAGCCGGGTGAAGGCCATGTGCACGTCGGGATGTTCGGCCACCAGCCGGTGGAAGTCGGCCGCCGCGACCACCGCCATCTCGGTCGTGTCGACCGCGCAGGTGTCGTAGACGCGCTCGCGCCCGACCAGCAGCGACACCTCGCCGAACCAGTGGCCGGGTTCGAGCATCGCGATCACCGCCTCGCGCCCGCCCGGCGCGACCACGCTCACGCGCAACGAACCGCTGACCACGCCGAACAGCGCATCGGGCGACGACCCCTTGTGAAAGAGCGACTCGCCGCGCGCCAGCATGCGCCGGTGCGCCACGGCGAGCAGCCGCTGCTGCACGTCCCCGGCCAGCCGCATGTCGCTGTTGTGCACCGGTGACGGCTGCGCGTCCGGCGCGGCGCTGGTGGCGTTGGATGAAGGGAGCGTGCGTGGCATCGCGGGTTTGTCCCGAGCGGCGATTGCCAACACCGGACAGTCTTGTTGCGGGAGCGTGCCGATAGTAAGCAGCGAGCCCGGACCTGCGCATTCGCAGCAACCCGATGTCACCTGTCATCCCTGTCACATGGAGCACACCCCGATGAACGACAACAACACCCCACGCACCGAACTTCAAGCCCGCCGCGAGCGCCTCGTGCTCGACCATTTCGCCGACGAGACCCGGCAGGACTTCGACGCCGTGCTCGGCACCTTCCCGCATCCGCACTACGAGCTGATTCCCAGCGGCGAAGTGCATGACGGCATTGCCGACGTGCGCCAGTACTACGCCGACACGCGCCGCGCCTTTCCCGACCAGCGGCACGAGATCATCCAGTTGCGGCACGCCGACGACTCGGTGGTCGTCGAGTTCTGGCTGCTGGGCACGCACCGCGGTCCGCTCAAAGGCCTGCCGCCGACAGGCAACAGCTTTCGCTGCCGCATGAACGCGTTCTTCATCTTCGAAGGCGACCGGCTGGTATGCGAGCGCGTGTACTTCGACACGCTGACGATGCTTCGGCAGCTGCTGGCCGGTGTGCCCGCGGAGCATGTCGCCGCGCTGGTAGGCGGGTTGCTGGGGCAGCCAGCCGCAACTCGCGCACCCGAGGCGGCGGCTGCATGACTGCGCTGCGCAACGATGCGCTCGCAGGCCGCCACGCCATCGTGACGGGCGGCGCGCGCGGCATCGGCCTTGCAATAGCGCGGCGCTATCTGGCAGCCGGCGCCAGCGTCGCGCTGTGGGACCTCGATGCGTCAGTACTGGCAAATGCGCTGCGAACGCTCGCACCGCTCGGCACCGCCACCTCGGCAGTCGTCGACGTGCGCGACGAAGACCAGGTCGCCCGTGCCGCCGCCCAGTCGCAGGAACGCTTCGGCGGCATTGACATCCTCGTCAACAACGCGGGCGTGCTCGGCCCGACCGTGCCTGCCTGGGAGCACACGCCCGCGCAGTGGCGCAATGTGCTCGACATCAACCTGACGGGCGCATGGCTGTGCTGCCGCGCGGTCGCACCGGTGATGCTCGCCCGGCGGCGTGGCCGCATCGTCAACATCGCCTCGGTTGCCGGCAAGGAGGGCAACGGCTTCAACGCCGCCTACTCGGCCTCCAAGGCCGGGCTCATCGCGCTGACCAAGTCGCTCGGCAAGGAGCTGGCTGCATCGGGCGTGCTGGTGAACTGCATCACGCCCTCGGCGGCCGACACCGAAGTGTTCGCGGCCGTGCCCGCCGAGCACCGCGAACAGCTGCGCACCGCCCTGCTCTCGAGCGTGCCGATGGGGCGCTTCGTCGAGGTCGACGAGGTGGCCGCGATGGCGGCATGGCTGGCGTCGGACGACTGCTCTTTCAGCACCGGCGCGGTGTTCGACATTTCGGGCGGCCGCTCGATGTACTGAGAGCCTGCGCGCCAAAAGCCAAGGAGAACTTCCCATGACCCGAGACCCCGACCCGACCGGCTTCGCACACCTGGCGGATTTCGACGGCACCCGCGACGCCGCCATGCCGCAAGACCGCCTGCGCGCCATCCGCCGCTCAGCCGAAGGCCTGCGCGAACGCCTGCTCGATGCGCCGCCGGTGCGCTTCGCGCGCAGCTTCAACCTGCTGCGCATTCCGTACCCCGCGTGGTTCGCCTTCACCGGCGTGTATTCGCAGCAGCTGCTCAAGCCGCACATGGTCCACCTGCTGGCGCGCACCGTGCTGATCCAGTACGACGACTTCGAGGGCCGCCTGCGCACACTGCTGTTCACGCCGGCCGACTTCGAGGCCGGCAACGAAACGCCCTACTTCAAGCGCCTGGGCGAGCAAACGCCGAAATTTCTGCACAAGGCCATCGCACCGGTCTACCAGACTGTCCTGCAGGCGCTGGCAAGCTGCGGCGTCGCGCCGGAGCAAGTCGACTTCATCACCTACGACCACCTGCACACGCAGGACGTACGCCGCTGGCTCGGCAGCGCCGCCATGCCGGGCCTGCTGCCGAACGCCAGGCTGCTGGTGCACCGCCAGGAACTCGCCAGCGTGCAAGGCTTGCTGCCGGTGCAGGCCGAGTGGTACTGCCCGCACGGGCTGGGCGGCGTGCCGGCCGAGCGCATCGTGCCCTTCGACGGCAGCATCCAGCTGGGCCGCGGCCTTGCGCTGGTGCATACGCCGGGCCACACAGAGGGCAACCATTCGCTGGTCTACCGCATCGCCGACGGCCTGCGCGTGAGCAGCGAGAACGGCGTGGCGGCCGACAGCTGGGCGCCGCTGCAGTCGCGGCACAACGGCATCCGCCGCTACGCGCAGGCTACCGGCGCGGAGGTGATCCTCAACGGCAACACGCAGGAAAGCAGCAACGACCAGTACCTGTCGATGGTGCTGGAGAAGACTCTCGCCGGCACCTCGTCTTCGCACGGGTTCAGCAATGTCGTGCCGTCGGCCGAATGCTCGCCGCACTGGCTGTTTCCGGGCGCGCCGGCCAGCCACCTGTGGGGCGAGACCTGCTTCGGCACGCCCACCGTCGCCTGAAACGCCGCCGCCGCAGGAACAACACAGAAGGAGACACAGACGATGAACACCGCCACCCTCGATGCCGCGCACGCACGCACGCTGGCCGACACCACCGACGCCGCGCTCTTCCGCAAGATCACCTGGCGCCTGATGCCGCTGCTGTGCGCCTGCTACGTGCTGAACTATCTCGACCGCACCAATGTCGGCTATGCACAGCTGCAGATGAAGGACCAGCTGGGCTTCAGCGACGCGGTGTTCGGCCTGGGCGCGGGCATCTTCTTCATCGGCTATGCGGTGTTCGAGATTCCGAGCAACCTGATGCTCGCGAAGATCGGCGTGCGCGCGACGCTGCTGCGCATCATGGGCCTGTGGGGGCTGGCATCGGCGGCGATGATGTTCGCAACCACGCCCACGCAGTTCTACGTGCTGCGCTTTCTCATCGGCGTGTTCGAGGCCGGCTTCGCGCCAGGCGTGCTGTTCTACCTGACGCTGTGGTTCCCGTCGCACCGCCGCGCACAGGCCACAGCGCTGTTCTTCATGGCTTTCGGCGCGGCGCCCATCGTGGCAGGGCCGATCGCCGGGCTCACCATGACCTACCTGGACGGCGTGCTGTCGCTGCGCGGCTGGCAGTGGCTGTTCCTGCTCGAAGGCATTCCGAGCGTGCTGCTGGGCGTGGCGGCGTTCCGCTGGCTGTCGAACAGTCCGTCGCAGGCGGCCTGGCTGTCCGCAGTCGAGAAGCAGCGCGTGACGCGCCTGCTGGCCGAAGACCAGGCCGCGAACGGCGCCACCGGGCGCCACACCTTCGGCGCGGCCATGCGCGACGCCCGGGTCTGGCTGATCGGCTTCATGTCGTTCCTGATCATCCTGGGCATCTACGCCATGTCGTTCTGGCAGCCCACGATCCTGAAGTCGATGGGGCTCAGCGTGCTGCAGATCGGCTTCTATTCGGTCATTCCGGCGGTGGCGGGCATTGCGGCCAACATCGTCGTGGGGCGGCATTCGGACCGGTGCAAGGAGCGCCGCTGGCACTTTGCGCTGAGCGCCGTCGTAGGCGCGACCGGGCTGGCGCTGACCACGCTCTTCATGCACAACGCCTTTGCCGCCGTGCTGTGCCTGGCGCTGGCGGCCATGGGCATTTCCGCCGCGTTCACAGTGCTCTGGTCGGTGCCCGGCAATTTCATGTCGAAGAGCGCCGCGGCCGCGGGCATCGCGCTCATCAGCACCATCGGCGGGAGCGCAGGGCTGGTGGCGCCGATGATGGTCGGCGCGCTGAAGACGCTGACGGGCGGCTTCACCCTCAGCCTCTACGTGCTGAGCGGGGCCCTGGTGCTGTCGGCGTTGCTCATGCTTGTGGCCCTGCCGGCGAGCGCACTGGGCCGGGGACAAGCCCGGCGCTGAGCCCGCGCGCCCCTTTCGGGGTCATGTTCCATTTAGGTGCACAGATCTTGCATACCAGTTGGCACAGAAGCTGCTGGTATGCAGGCCTATGGCCATCTCCGCATCCGAAATCAGTGCACGCATCGTCGAAGCGGTGATGGCGCAGAAGCTCGCGCCGGGTTCGCGCCTGGGCGAGCAGCAGCTGGCGATGCTGTTCGACTGCAGCCGCACCATCGTGCGCGAGGCCCTCACGCGGCTGGCGGCGCGCGGCATCGTCACGGTGAGCGCACGGCGCGGCTGGTTCGTCATCGAGCCCTCGCAGGACGAGGCGCGCGAGGCCTTCGAGGCGCGGCGCGTCATTGAGCTGGGCCTCATCCGCAGTGCGGGCAGCACCGGAAAGATCGAGAAGACCGCTCTGCGCCAATTGAAGGCGCACCTCCAGCGTGAAAAGGCCGCACTGAAAGAAAGCGACGTCGGCAACCGCAGCTTCCTGCTGGGCGACTTCCATGTGTGCCTGGCCGAATGCCTGGGCAACACGCTGCTGGCCGACACGCTGCGCGACTACACGGCGCGCACCACGCTGATCGCCATGCTCTACCAGTCCACGCACGACGCGGTGCAGTCGTGCGAAGACCACGTGCAGATCGTCGCGGCGCTGGAGCGCGGCGACCATGCCGCCGCCGAAGCATTGATGGCCGCGCACATCGGCACGGTGCAGTCGGCGCTGCGCGTGCAGGCGCCCACCGATCCGCTCGCGCAACTGCGCGATGCGCTGGCGCCGCTGCAAAACACCAATGCCGCCCCGGCGCCCAAGGCCAAAAAGCGCCGCAAGGCCGCCGACGCCGCGTCCCCCGATTCAGATTCTTCGACTTACCTAGGAGCCCTGCTATGACCTTCTCTGCATCCAAACGCCACCTCGCCCTTGCGCTTGCTTCAGTCGCCATGCTGGCTTCGGCCGGCGGCGCGTACGCCCAGAACGCGCTCGACAACGTGCTCAAGGCCAAGACGATCAAGATCGCCGTGCCCACCGACTACCCGCCCTACGGCTCGGTCGACAAGAACATGAAGCCGCAGGGCCTCGACGTTGAAATGGCCGAGCTCATCGCCGCCAAGCTCGGCGTGAAGGTCGAACTGGTGCCCGTGACCAGCGCCAACCGCATTCCGTACCTGCAGACCAGGAAGGCCGACCTCGTGATCTCCACGCTCGGCAAGAACCCGGAGCGCGAGAAGGTGATCGAGTTCACGTCGGCTTATGCGCCCTTCTTCCAGGCCGTGTACGCCGCCAAGAGCATGAAGCTCACCAGCTTCGCCGACATGGCCGGCAAGACCGTCGCCGTGACGCGCGGCGCGATGGAAGACCAGGAGCTGAACAAGGTGGCGCCGCCGAACGTCGACTACCGCCGCTTCGAGGACAACAACGCGACGATCGCGGCCTTCGTGGCCGGCCAGACGCAAACCCTCGCGACCAGCGCGGCGGTTGCTGGCGACATGCTCGCCAAGAATCCGAAGGTGAGCGCCGAGTTCAAGCTGCTGCTGAAAGACAGCCCCTGCTTCGTCGGCGTAGCCAAGGGCGAAACCGCGTTGAAGACCAAGGTCAACGAAATCATTGCCGCCGCCAAGAAGGACGGCACGCTGGACGCCATGTCGAAGAAGTGGCTCGGCAAGGCAGCCGGCGACCTGCCCGTCTGATCGAACTGCGCGGCCATGAACATCGAGTTTGACTTTGGCGCGGTGCTCGCCGAATGGCCGCTGCTGCTGCGCGGCGTGGCGTGGACCGTCGGCCTCACCGCCGTGGGCACCGTGCTGGGCATGATCGTCGGCACCTTCTGCGCATGGGCGCGCTCGGGCGGCCCGAAGTGGCTGCGCGCCATCGTGGGCACCTATGTGGAGCTGATCCGCAACACGCCCTTCATCGTGCAGCTGTTCTTCATCTTCTTCGGGCTGCCGGCGGCGGGCGTCAAGCTCTCGCCGGAGGTGGCTTCGGTGATCGCGATGGTGATGAACCTGGGCGCCTATTCCACCGAGATCATCCGCGCCGGCATCGAAGCCACGCCCAAGGGGCAGATCGAGGCGGCCGTGAGCCTGGCGCTGAGCAAGTCGCAGGTATTCCTGCGCGTGGTGCTGCCGCCGGCGCTGAAGAAGGTGTGGCCCGCAATGGTGAGCCAGATCGTCATCGTGATGCTGGGCTCCGCCGTGTGCGGGCAGATCTCGACCGAGGAGCTGAGCTACGCGGCCAACCTGATCCAGAGCCGCAACTTCCGCGCCTTCGAGGCTTTCATCATCGCCACGCTGATTTACCTGGCGCTGTCGGTGGCGCTGCGGCGGCTGCTCGACTGGGCGGGGCCGAAGTTCTTCTTCGGCCGCTGACCGAATACCGAGGCCTTTTTCACCATGGCTGATTTTTCTCTCTGGGACATCCTGCGCAACCTGCTGATGGCGTTGCGCTGGACCGTCGTGTTGTCGCTCATCGCCTTCATCGGCGGTGGCCTCGTGGGCGCGCTGCTGCTGTTTTTGCGGATGCGCGGCGGCAAGGCGATCGGCAGGGCCGTGAGCCTTTACGTGCAGCTCTTCCAGGGCACGCCGCTGCTGATGCAGCTGTTCCTGGCCTACTTCGGCATTGCGTTGTTCGGCATCGATGTGTCTGCGTGGACGGCCGCGAGCGTGGCGCTCACGCTCTACACCAGTGCGTTCCTCACCGAGATCTGGCGCGGCTGCGTGGCCTCGATCCCGAAGGGCCAGTGGGAAGCCTCGGGCAGCCTGGCCTTGAGCTTCGGCGAGCAGATGCGCCACGTGATTCTTCCGCAGGCCGTGAAGATCGCCATCGCGCCAACGGTCGGCTTTCTGGTGCAAGTCATCAAGGGCACGGCGCTGGCGTCGGTGATCGGCTTTGTCGAACTCACCAAGGCCGGCAGCATGATTTCGAACGCCACCTTCAAGCCCTTCGTGGTGTTCAGCTGCGTGGCCCTGCTTTATTTCGTGCTGTGCTTCCCCGTGAGCCTGTACGCCAAGAATCTCGAGAGGAAAACCCATGGCCGCCGTGCTTGAACCGCAACAACCCGCCACCTCGGTGGGCGCTCCCATCGTGCGCATCACCGCGCTGCGCAAGTCGTACGGCACCAACGAAGTCCTGAAGGGCATCGACCTCGACGTGAAGCGCGGCGAGGTGATCGCCATCATCGGCAAGAGCGGCTCGGGCAAGAGCACGCTGCTGCGCTGCATCAACGGACTCGAAGTGTTCCAGGAAGGCTCGCTCACGGTCGACGGCAAGCCCCTGCTGCACGAAAGCGCCATGGCCATGCGCGAGCTGCGCCAGCGCGTGGGCATGATCTTCCAGAGCTTCAACCTGTTCCCGCACCTCACGGTCGGCAAGAACGTGATGCTCGCGCCCACGTTGGTGAAGAAGCGAGGCAGCCTCGAAGCCGCCTCGCAGGCGCGCAAGCTGCTCACGCGCGTGGGCCTGGCCGAGAAGTTCGACGCCATGCCCGACCAGCTCTCTGGCGGCCAGCAGCAGCGCGTGGCCATCGCCCGTGCGCTGGCGATGGAACCGGCCGTGCTGCTGTGCGACGAAATTACATCGGCGCTCGACCCCGAACTGGTGGGCGAGGTTCTGCGCGTGGTGGAGTCGCTGGCCGACGAGGGCATGACGCTGCTGATGGTCACGCACGAGATGAGCTTCGCGCGCAAGGTCAGCGACCGCGTGATCTTCATGCACCAGGGCCGCGTGCACGAGATGGGGCCGCCGGCGGAACTGTTCGGAAATCCGCAGACGGCGGAGCTCAAGCAGTTCCTGTCGTCACTGCATGACTGAGTGATTGAGGCCGAGAGGGGTCTTGCGGTCGGTCGGCTATCCTCCGCCACCGCGATGTACATAGAGCAAGCAACACCCTCCGAAGCGGCCACAGTTGCCGCCGTTCTGAACGAAGCCGCCCAATGGCTCGTCGCCGATGGCCGGCCGCTGTGGTCGGCCGCCGACGTCGGCCTCGAGCGCGTGCAGCGCGACACCGATGCCGGGCGCTACTTCATCGCACGCGAGAACGGCGACGTGGCCGGCGTGGTGCGGCTCGACATGGAAGACCCCTTCTTCTGGCCCGAGATCGAACCGGGCAGTTCGGCGTTCGTGCACAAGCTGGCTGTTCGCCGGGCGTGGGCCGGGCGCGGCGTGTCGACCGCCCTCCTGGCCTTTGCACGAGAGCGCGCCTTCGAGCTCGGGCGCAGGCATCTGCGGCTCGATTGCGTGGCAGACAGGGCGGCCCTGCGAAGCCTCTACGAACGCTTCGGTTTCCTGCTGCACAGCGAGATTCAAAAGGGCACCTCGTCCTTTGCCCGCTACGAACTCCCCTTGGGCAACTAGCCAGCCTCGCTCCGCACCATGCAATTCAAATGGATGGAGGACTTCATCGCGCTGGCGCAGACGCGAAGCTTTACGCGCGCGGCCGAGCTTCGCCACGTCACGCACCCGGCCTTCGGGCGGCGCATCCGCGCACTCGAGTCGTGGGCCGGCGCAACGCTGATCGAACGCGGCAGCTCGCCGGTCGTGCTGACGGCGGCAGGCGAGAGCTTCCTGGACAACGCAAGCCAGGTGGTGCGCAGCGTCGAGGGCTCGCGTGAAGAGGTGCACAACGTGGCCGGCCGGCAGGCCCGCACTGTGACGCTGGTCACGGGCCGCACGCTGGCGCGCACGGTGATGGCCGACTGGCTGGTGCGGCTGCAACCCGTGCTGCGCGATGGCGAGGTGCGCGTGCTGACGGGTGCGCTGGCGGAAACGGTGCGGATGCTGGAACACAACGAGGTGGATTTCTCGCTGATCTTTCATCACGCCGCGCTCACTTTCCGGCTCGATGGGCGGCAGTTTTCCCATGTGACGGTGGCGTCTGACAAGCTTGTGCCCGTGTCGCGCACCGATGCGCAAGGCCTTGCCAGGCACAGCTTCGACGGCAACGGCCAGGTGCCGTTTCTGTCTTATGTCCGCACGCTCGCCATGGGCCGCATGGTGGAAGACCTGCTTGCCAACAATCCGCAGGCGCCGCGCCTCCAGCGTCGCATCGAATGCGATTCGGCCGATGCGCTCTACGAGTACGTGCTGAGAGGGCTGGGCGTGGCATGGCTGCCCTGGTCGATGGTGCAGGGCGATTGCAAGGCCGGCCGGCTGGTGCCCGTGGGCGGCCGGCGCATGGAGGTGCGCTTCGAGGTTCGGCTCTATCGGCCGAAGCGCCGGCTGGGTCCGCTGGCCGAGGATGTGTGGCGGGCAATGACGCCGCGCTAGCCCAATCGGCACGGCTTCGTGCCAGTACGGCACCACGCAGGAATGATCGGCTCCGCAGAATCCTCGGGATTACTACAACTCCGAGGCAACGATGCGTCTTCCCCGTGCTTTCTCCTCCTGTCTCGCCGTGGCCCTGTGCGGCCTTGCCTGGGCCGCCTCCGGCCCGGCCAATGCCCAGGCCTACCCGAACAAGCCCATCACGCTAGTGGTGGCCTACCCGCCGGGCGGCTCGACCGATCTCACCGGGCGTGCGCTCGGCGTCGAGTTGTCCCATCGCCTTGGCGTACCGGTGATCATCGACAACGTGGGCGGTGCCGGTGGCGCCATCGGCGCGCAGAAGGTCGCCAATGCCGCGCCCGATGGCTACACGCTGCTCGCCGGTGCCAGCAACGAAGTGGCAATCAACAGGCTGGTCAACAGCAACGTGAAGTACGAGCCGAAGGACTTCACGCCCATCGGCCTGATTGCCTCGCAGCCGCTGGTCCTGGTGGCCGCCCCGGGCGCCGGCGTGAAGAACACCGGCGAATTCCTCGCGCTGCTGAAGAAGAACCCCGGCAAGTACAGCTACGGCAGCTCCGGCGTCGGAACCTCGCTGCACCTGGCCGGAGAAATGCTCAAGCAGCAGGGCGGCGTCTTCATGACGCACGTGCCCTACCGCGGCGTGGCGCCGCTCACCAATGACCTTCTGGGCGGCAACATCGACTTCGGCGTGTTCGTCCTCTCCAGCGCCCTGCCCTACATCCGCAGCGGCAAGATGGTGGCGCTGGGCACCACCGAGGCCAGGCGCTCGGCCATCACGCCCGACCTGCCGGCGCTCAGCGAGAGCCCGAGCCTCAAGGGCCTGGACATCGGCGTCTGGTTCGCGCTGCTGGGGCCGGCGAAGCTGCCGGAGCCGGTGCTGGCCCGGCTGAAGACGGCACTGAACGAGACGCTGCAGTCGCCCGACTTCCGCAAGAAGATGGAAGCCGCCAGCTCGGTCGTGCCGACGTCGAACGTGGACATCGACAAATTCCTGGTCACCGAGACCGCCAAGTACAAGACCATCGTCAAATTCGCCAACATCAAGGAATGAGCTTGTCCACGCTGTTTCAACTCCCCGCCCCCGACCTCTCTGCCTGGCGCGCCGGCAACACCGGCGTCGAAGGCGTCTGGCACTTCGAAGCCGAAGCGCCCGGCCGGCACGTGATGATCAGCGCACTCGTGCACGGCAACGAAGTGTGCGGCGCCTGGGCGCTCAAGGGCCTGCTGGAGGCCGGCGTGCGCCCGCAGCGCGGCACGCTCACGCTGGCGTTCTGCAACCTGGAAGCCTTCGACACCTTCGACGTGGCCGACCACGATGCCTCGCGCTTTGTCGACGAAGACCTCAACCGCCAGTGGCTGCCCGATCGCATCGAGGCCGGTGGCACGCGGGAGAGGCGTCGTGCCGCGGCGCTGCTGCCCTATGTGACTCAGGCCGACTGGCTGCTCGACCTGCACTCGATGCACGAGCCCTCGGCGCCGCTGACGCTCACCGGCATCCAGCCGCGCAATCTGCGGCTGGCGCAGGCAATGCGCAGCCCGGAGCACGTGGTCATCGACGCAGGCCACAAGGACGGCGTGCGCATGCGCGACTTCGGCCGGTTCGGCGCGCCCGATGCCGACGCGCAAAGCGACGCCCTCGCACTGCTGGTCGAATGCGGATTCCATGGCGACCCGGCCAGCCGCACGGTGGCGCAAGACCAGTGCGCGCGCTTCCTGCGGGCGGCCGGCACGCTGGACGATGCCGCCATCGCGCAGCAACTGCCCGGCTGGCTGCAGCCCGACGCACCCCGGCAGTGGGCGCTGGACGTGACCGGCCCCGTGGTGGCGCGCGGCGAGGACTTCCGCTTCGCGCAGCCCTTCACCGGCCTGGAAGTGATCGAACGCGCGGGCACCGTGATCGGCTGGAACGAGGGCGAGCCCGTGGTCACGCCCTACGACGACTGCGTGCTCGTGATGCCCTCGACACGCCAGGCCAAGCCGGGCGTGACGGTGGTGCGATACGCCCGTCGCCGGCTCCTCTAAGGCCTCCCCGGGGGCGGCTGGCGGGAACCTTTGCGGCTGTGGCAAGCTCGGGCCGGTATGAACCTCCGCACCCCGTCCCCCACCTCCCGTCGCCGGGTGCTGCGCGCGCTGCTGGGCGCCGCGGCCCTGCAGGCGCCCTTCGCGGCGCTGGCCGGCTTCAATTTCTTCACCAGCGAATACACCGCCACCCGCGACGAGCTGCAGACGCAGATCGCCAAGCGCTTCCCGGTGGCCGAGCGCTATGCCGAGATCTTCATGGTCGGGCTGCGCGATCCGCAGCTGGGCCTGGACGCACGCGGCAACCGCGCGGCCATCACGGCCACGCTGACCATCGCCAGCCCGCTGCTGGCGGCCTCGCCGGTGCAGGGCCTGGTGTCGGTCAGCAGTGCGCTGAGGTACGACCCGGCCACGCGCGCGCTGCGGCTCGACCAGCCCAAGGCCGAGCGCCTCGAGCTGCAGGGCGTCGAAGGCCGCGACGCCGAGCGGCTGCAGAAGATCGGCGCGGTGGTCGCGCAGGAACTGCTGCAGGGCCAGGTGCTGCGCAGCTTCACGGCCGACGAACTCACGGTCGGGCGCAAGACCTACGAGATCGGCGACATCACGGTGCAAGACAACGGGATCAAAGTGCAGCTCAAATGAAATACGCCCTTCTCTCTGCTGCCCTTTCCGCCCTGCTCATGGCAGGCTGCGCCGCCGTCCTGCCCACGGCCAAGCAGCACTTCGACCTCGAAGCCCACCGCGGCGGACGCGGGCTGGCTCCCGAGAACACGCTGGCCGCGTTCTCCAATGCCGTCGACCTTGGCGTGACCACGCTCGAACTCGACATCGGGCTCACGGCCGACGGCGTTGTCGTGATCTCGCACGACACCTCGCTCAACCCCGACCACACGCGCGATGCGAGCGGCGCATGGCTGGCGCCGAACACCGGCGCGGCCATCCGCTCGCTCACGCTGGCCCAGCTGCAGACCTACGACGTGGGCCGCCTCAACCCGACGAGCAACTACGGCAAGCAGTTCGCGCTGCAGCAGCCGCGCGACGGCGAGCGCATTCCCACTCTGGCCGCGCTGTTCGCGCAGGTGCAGGCACGCGGCGCCGACGCGGCCACGGTGCGTTTCAACATCGAGACCAAGATCGACCCGACCAAGCCTGAGGAAACCGCCGCGCCCGAGCCGATGGTGCGCGCGCTGCTCGCCGAGATCGACAAGGCGAAGATGGCCGACCGTGTGACGATCCAGAGCTTCGACTGGCGAACGCTGGCGCTGGTCGGCAAGCTCGCGCCGCAATTGCCGCGCGCCTACCTCACAACGCCCCGCACGCTGAAGGACAGCCGCTGGACCGCCGGAATCGATGCGGCCGGCTTCGCCTCGGTGCCGCAAATGGTCAGGGCCGCTTCGGCCAACGCGCCGGGCCCGGTGATCTGGTCGCCGGCTTTTGCCGACCTCACGCCTACCGTCATCAAGGAAGGGCAGAAGCTCGGCCTGAAGGTGCTGCCCTGGACCGTGAACCAGCGCGCCGACATGCAGCGGCTGATGGACTGGGGGGCGGACGGGATCATCACGGACTACCCGGACATCCTGCGCGACCTGATGCGCGAGCGCGGGCTGTCGCTGCCTCCGCCCGGAAAGAACACCAAGTCATGAGCGCCGCACAGCAACTCGACACCATTGCCGCGCGCATCGCGGCCCTGCGCACTAATGACGGCGGCTCCGTCACCACGCTGTCGAACGAAGCCCGTGCCTGCGCCGAGCTGCTCGGCGCCCTGCCACCGCGCTACGGCGAGGTACTGCTGAGCCTGCTCGACCGGCTGGAGTCGAGCGCGCTCTTCAGCGAAGAAAGCTGCTCCTTCAGCCAGAAAGACCTGCTCGACAACCTGCAGGCGTGGGTTGACAAGGCCCGGGGCCAGCTGGTGTCTTGAACTGATGTCTTAGGACGCAGGTTTATCATCCCGCCCATGCGCACCCTGCTGCTCGCCCTCATGATCGCCCTGCTGCCCATCCGCGGCTGGCTCGGCGATGCCATGGCGGTCGAGATGGTGCGGCATTCGCTGCCGGCGGCTGAGGCGGCCGTGTCCATGGCGACAACGGCCACCGAAGCCCACTGCCACGAGGCGATGGATGCCGGCAGCAGCATGGACATGCAGATGGACATGGCGGACCACGCCGGTTCGCATGACAACAGCAGCAACGACGGCGCCGGCCATCAAGGCTGCGGCACCTGCACCGCCTGCCAGGTCTGCCAC
This sequence comes from Variovorax sp. OV084, assembly GCF_900111625.1. Classification (NCBI taxonomy): domain Bacteria; kingdom Pseudomonadati; phylum Pseudomonadota; class Betaproteobacteria; order Burkholderiales; family Comamonadaceae; genus Variovorax; species Variovorax sp. OV084. Next base: position 81,691 of record NZ_FOII01000010.1, read on the forward strand.
ACGGTGGCCCTTGGCGGCATGCCCCTCGTCGACATCGTGCACAGCGCGCCCCAGGCGCCGCCCGCGGCACACGCGGCCCGCTTCGCCAGCGCAGAGCCCGCACAGGGCCTGAAGCCGCCCATTTCCTGATCTCCCTGCCCGTAGTCCGTCCGCAGTGAGCCCTTTCCGGCTCGCAGCGTCCGTCGTATTGCTCATGGAGATCGAGCGTGAACCCCATTGTTCGCCGGCAGCTTGCCGGCCCCCCTTGCTATCGAAGAAGTAGCGCGCTGCTCAAACGCGCCACTGCACTCGCGAGCGTCCTGATACTGGCCGGCTGCGCCAGCCTCTCGCCCGACGGCGGCACCGCCGACGTGCAGGTGCTGGTCAACGGCAACCCGCTGATGGCGGGCACCGCAGCCCAGCGCACGCCCGACGAAGCCTCGCAAAAGAGCGTCGATGCCCTGCTCGCCAGGCCGCTGGACGTCGAAGCCGCGGTACGCATCGCGCTCATCAACGGCCCGCGCGTGCAAGACGCCTTCGCCACCCTGCAACTTAGCGATGCCGACCGTGTGCAGGCCGCGAGCCTGCCGAATCCGGTGCTTTCCTTCAGCCGCCTGGCGCAGGGCAGCGAACGCGAGTTCGAGCGGATGCTCAGCTTCAACGTGGTGGGCCTGGTCACGCTGCCATGGCAGGCCCGATGGGCTGGCCAGCGGCACGAGGCGGCCAAGCTGCAGGCTGCGCAAAGCGTGCTGATGCTCGCCGCTGACACTCGCCGCGCCTGGGTGCGCGCAGTGGCCGCGCAGCAAAGCGTGGTCTACCTGCGCGATGCGAAGGAGGCGGCCGAAGCCGGCGCCGAGCTCGCGCATCGCATGGCCCAGGTCGGCAACTGGAGCGCGCTGCAGCGCACGCGCGAACAGTTGCTGCTGGCCGATGCCTCCGCGCAGCTCGCGCGGGCCGAACAGGCGGCTGTCGCTGGCCGCGAGCAGCTCACGCGCCTGATGGGCCTGAGCGGCGCTCGCGCCGCCTACACCCTGCCCGACCGCCTGCCACCGCTGCCGCAAGCCGCGCCCGAACTGGGCGACGTGCAGGCGCTGGCGCTGCGCGACCGCCTCGACGTGCGTTCGGCGCAAGCGCAGAACACCGCCGTGGCCGGCTCGCTCGGCCTGACGCATGCCACCAGCGTGATCAACGCGATGGAACTGGGCGTGGTGCGCAACACCACCTTCGACAACGACGCCGACCGCACGAAAAAGACCAAGCGCGGCTTCGAACTCGACCTGCCCATTCCGATCTTCGACTGGGGACAGGCCCGCAACGGCCGCGCCGAGGCGCAATACCTGCAGTCGGCCGCCCGCGTGCGCGACGTGGGCGTGCTGGCCGCGAGCGAGGCGCGCGAAGCATGGCAGGGCTGGAACACCGCCTACGCCATCGCCCGCCGCTACCGCGACGAGGTGCTGCCGCTGCGCAAGAAGGTCAACGAGGAGATGGTCCTTCGCTACAACGGCATGCTCGCGAGCGTGTGGGAGCTGCTTGGCGAAACGCGCGCCAGCATGCTCGCCGTGAACGCCGGCATCGAGGCGCAGCGCGATTTCTGGCTGGCGGACACCGATCTGCAGCTGGTGCTCACGGGCAGCTCGCCCGGTGGAATGACGGCTGCGCAGACCGCGTCGGCCGGTGATGCCCCCGCAACGGGAGGCCATTGAAATGAATCGTCGCAACTTCTTCGCAGGCGCAGCCACCGCTGTTGCCGCAACCACCGTCAGCCGTGTGTCCATGGCAGCACTGCCCGAACCTGTGTCGCAAGGCTCCACCGCCACTGCGCCGCCGCTCGTTCCGCCGAACGGCCGCCCCTACAACCCCGTCGTCACGCTCAACGGCTGGACGCTGCCCTGGCGCATGAACGCCGGCGTCAAGGAATTCCACCTCGTCGCGGAGCCCGTGGTGCGCGAGATGGCGCCAGGCTTCAAGGTCAACATGTGGGGCTACAACGGCCAGTCGCCCGGCCCGACCATCGAGGTGGTCGAGGGCGACCGCCTGCGCATCTTCGTGACCAACCGGCTGCCCGAGCACACCACCGTGCACTGGCACGGCCAGCGCCTGCCCAACGGCATGGACGGCGTGGGCGGCATCACTCAGCCGCACATTCCGCCGGGCAAGACCTTCGTCTACGAGTTCACCGCGCGCCGGCCCGGCACCTTCATGTACCACCCGCACGCCGACGAGATGGTGCAGATGGCGATGGGGATGATGGGCTTCTGGGTCACGCACCCGAAGGAGAGCCATCCGCTGATCGAGCCCGTGCAGCGCGACTTCTGCTTCCTGCTCGGCAGCTTCGACGTGGAGCCCGGCAGCGCCACGCCCAAGGTCAACACCATGACCGACTTCAACATCTGGAGCTTCAACAGCCGCGTGTTCCCGGCCATCGACACGCTGAACGTGCGCAAGGGCGACCGCGTGCGCATCCGCGTGGGCAACCTCACGATGACCAACCACCCCATTCACATCCACGGTCACGAGTTCGAGGTGACCGGCACCGACGGCGGCCCTGTGCCGCGCACCGCGCGCTGGCCCGAGGTGTCGGTGGACATCGCGGTGGGCCAGATGCGGCAGATGGAATTCATAGCCGACGAGGAAGGCGACTGGTCGCTGCACTGCCACAAGGCGCACCACACCATGGGGCCAATGGGCCACGACGTGCCCACCATGATCGGCGTGGACCACAAGGGCGTGGCCGAGAAGATCCGCAAGCTCGTGCCCGACTACATGGTGATGGGAGACAAGGGCATGGCGGACATGGGCGAAATGGAGATGCCCATTCCCGACAACACCGTGCCGATGATGACCGGCACCGGCCCCTTCGGATCGGCCGAGATGGGCGGCATGTTCACGCTGCTGAAGGTGCGGCGCGACCAGAAGCCCGGCGACTACCGCGATCCGGGTTGGTTCAAGCACCCGCCCAGCACCGTCGCGCGCGAAGTGCCGAACGCGAACGTGCCACCGGCCACGCGCAAGGAAACACCCGCGCCGTCGATGAAGAACAGCAGCCCGGACGCAACCGTGCGCAAACCCTCCGGGTCTGGCGCACACAACCACTGATTCCTTTACCCCTTCCTCTCTGGAGCTCAAATCATGAACAAGACACTCATCAAGTCCATCGCCGCGGGCCTCGTGCTCGCGGCTGCCACTACTGCTTCGTTGGCCCACGAGGCCCACAACGGCCCCAAACCCAAAGGCGCCGCCGCGCTCGCGCCCGAGCAGAAGGCCTGGGGCATCGCAGGCAAAGCCAATGCAGTGAAGCGAACCATCGACATCGCGATGGCCGACGACATGACCTTCACGCCCTCGGTCATCGAAGTGCGCGAAGGCGACACCATCCGCCTGCGCCTGAAGAACCGCGGCAAGGAACTGCACGAACTCGTGCTCGGCACCACCGCCGAGATCGAGGCTCACGCGGCCATGATGAAGAAATTCCCGGACATGGAACACGACGATCCGTGGATGGTGCACGTGCCCGCCGGCAAGACCGGCGACATGGTCTGGACCTTCAACCGCGCCGGCGATTTCGACTTCGCCTGCCTCGTGAAGGACCACTACGAACTCGGCATGGCAGGCCGCATCCGCGTGCTGGCTGCCGCTGGCAAATCCTGAAGGAGAAACCATGCAACGAAGAACCCTGCTGCTGGCACTGGCTTCCACTGCCGTGCCTTTCACAGCGATGGCCGCGGCACCGATGGTCGAGATCTGGAAAGACCCGAACTGCGGCTGCTGCCAGGACTGGGTCAAGCATCTCAACAAGAGCGGCTTTGCCACGCGCGTGCACGACGAAGGCAACACGGCCGCGCGCACCCGCCTGGGCATGCCCGCCAAGCTGGGCTCGTGCCACACGGGCCTCGTCGGCGGCTACGCCATCGAAGGCCACGTGCCCGCACGCGAAGTGCAGCGGCTGCTCAAGGAAAAGCCCAAGGCCGTCGGCCTCGCCGTGCCCGGCATGCCGATCGGCTCGCCGGGCATGGACGGCCCTGCTTACGGCGACCAGCGCGATTCCTACGACGTGCTGCTGGTGCTGGCCGATGGCAGCACGCGCATCTATCAAAGCTATCGCTGAATCAACCATTTACCGAGGAAAGCAAACTCATCATGAAGAAACTGTTCACCGCACTCTCTGCCGCCCTGCTCGCCGCGGCGGCCTTTGCGCAGGCCGCATTGCCGTCCGTCGAAGGCGAGGTCCGCAAGATCGACACCGACGCGAAGAAGATCACGCTGAAGCACGGCGACATTCCCAACCTCGAGATGACGGGCATGACGATGGTCTTCCGCGTGAGCGATCCCGCGCTGCTCACGAAGGTGAAGCCCGGCGACAAGGTGCAGTTCACGGCCGACAAGGTCGACGGCGCACTCACTGTGCTGTCGATAGCGCCGGCAAACTGAGCTTCGCTCGCAGTGCCCCTTCGAACAGGGCATTGAGTTCGTGCTGGGGAATCTGGCTGCCCGCGTAAGAGACCGTTCCGTGCGCGTGCAGTTCCCGCGCGCTGCGCCTCACGAGCGCCATGACCGAGCGTGCGATCGATCCCCCGACGCTGATCCGCGCGGCCCCTGCATCGATCAGCTCGAAGGCGCTGGCAGAAGCCTCGTTCAGCCCCATCACGATGTTGAGAGGGCCCGCGATTTCGCGCGCCAGCGTCGCGACCCGGGACAGGTCAGTGACCCCGGGCACGAACACGCAGTGCGCCCCCGCCTCCATGAAGCGGTTGGCGCGCCGGATCGCGACGTTCAGCGCATCGTCGCCGGGAAGCAGGAACGCATCGGTGCGTGCGTTCAGCACGAAGCCGCCTCCTGCGGCATCGATGGCGGCACGGGCGGCTGCGATGCGGGCGACGGCCAGGCTTTCGTCGAACAGGCACCCATGCTCGGCATCGGTGTCCTCGATGTTGCCGCCCGCCGCACCCGCGTCGATGGCCATGCGAACGGTGTCGGCGACGTGCTCCGGCGCATCACCGTAGCCGGCTTCCAGGTCGGCACTCACGGGAATGGCCACCGCCTCGGCGATCTTCCTGACCACGGCGAGCATCTCCTCGCGGCTGACTGAGAGGCGGGCATCTCTGACGTTGTAGTCCGGCTTTCCCAGCGAGAACGCGATGCCGGCGCTGGTGGTGCCGATTGCCTTGAAGCCCTCTGATGCGAGCAGCACCGCGCTGCCCGGATCCCAGGCGTTGGGCATGATGAATCCGCGCTTCGCCCGATGCAGTTCGAGGAAGGTGCGGCCGCGCGCAACGCGTGTCTCCTGGTCCATGTCAACTCCGCCGTGATGGATGAAGGCGCGATGGTGATGTGGAGGCAGATGCGCGTCAAACGCATAATATTTCTTTGATCTATCGATCTCTTGCATGGGTGGCGTCACATGGATTCAGAAGCTCTTGCCACGTTCCTGACGGTGCATCGGCGAGGCGGCGTGTCTGCAGCCGCGTCTGCGCTTGCACGCACGCAATCGGCAATCAGTCGCCGCATCGCGCTGCTGGAGGAGGAGTTGGGCGCGCCGCTGTTCGAGCGCATCGGTCGCGGGCTCCGGCTGAGCCAGGCGGGCCAGGCCCTGCTGCCCCACGCCGAGAAGGTTGCCGCTGCGCTCGGCGACGCTGCCGCCGCGGTGGAGGCCGCCAAGTCCGGCGCGGCAGGCACGGTGCACCTCGCGGCTGTCGGAACGCTCGCAAGCTCCGGCCTCGCTGCCGTGCTCGCCACACTCAAGTCCTCGCTTCCCGACCTCGACATCCGCCTGCAGACGGCAACCAGCGCCGAGGTCAGCGAGAAGGTCCGTGCCGGCGATGCGGCCGTGGGGTTGCGCTACTACGAAGATCCGTCGCCGGACCTCCTGTGCAAGATCATTCACCACGAGCGACTTGTGATCGCATGCGCGCCGGCCCATCCGCTCGCGGGCAAGCGGTTGAAGTCGCTCGTCCGTCTTTCGGGGGAACGGTGGCTGGCTTTTCCGCAGCAGCCGCGGCGCGCAGAGCCCTACGCGGAGGCGATCTTTTCGCAGTTCCTCGTGCGGGGCGTGGAGCGGATCGACTGGACCGCCATCGACAGCCTGACCGCTCAGAAGCGCCTGGTCGAAGCGGGATTCGGCCTGGCGCTCCTCCAGGAAAGCGCCATTGCCGAGGAAGTCGGACAAGGCAATCTCGCGCTGGTCCGAGTCGCGGATCTCGATGTGAGCGTTCCCGTAGCTTGCGTCGTGCGCCGGTCGGCATTTCTCAGCCGCGCGACGCGCGCACTACTCACGGAGCTGGAGCGCGGCGAACTCTAGGACTTGAAGCGCCCCGGGTCGAAAGGCGCCAACGGTATCTCCGCAGCAACGCCCGTGAGCAACTGCGCCACCAGCCGCCCCGTGCGCGCCGAGCCACACAGGCCGACATGGCCATGCCCGAAGGCCAGCACGATGTCGGCGCTGCCGCCTGACGGGCCGATGCAGGGCAGCCCGTCGGGCAGGCTCGGGCGGTGTCCGAGCCAGTGCTTCACGGAAGGCGCGCCGGGCGCGGGTCGTGCAAGCGACGGAAACATCGATTGCAGATGCTCGTGCAGGATTTCGGCGCGGCGCCAGTCGGGCGCCGCTTCGAGGCCCGCGATCTCGACCTGCCCTGCCGCGCGCAGGCCGCCGTCCATCCAGTGCGCGATGAGCTTGCCGTCGGCCACCATGGTCGGCGTGCGCGGACCGGCCGTGGCGTCTTCGACGACCACGTGGTAGCCGCGCTCCGACTCCAGCGGCACCGCGGAGCCGGCGGCTGCGGCCAGCGTGCCCGAGCGGGCACCGGCGCAGATGGCGGCGCCGTCGCAGGCGATTTCGCCGGCCTCAGTGCGCACGGCGCGCAGACGGCGGCCCTCGATGCGAAAACCCGTCGCGCGGGCGGCGACACGTTCGGCGCCCACATCGAGTGCATGCTGCGCCAGGGCCGCCACGTAGGCGCCCGGATTGCGGCAGTGGCCGGCTTCGGGCACGAAGATGCCGAGCGTGTAGCGCGCCGCCAGATCGGGCTCGCGGCGGCGCAGTTCGTCTTCCGGCCATTCCTCCCACTGGACGCCGACGCGCTGGCGCACGCGCCAGCCCAGCGCATCGCCGTCGAACTCGGCGCGCGAACGGTAGGCGTGCAGCAGCCCGCGCCGCTCGATGAGCTGCGGCACGCCGGCCTCGGCGGCCAGTTGCGCATGCAGCGCGGGCGCGTCGGCCAGCAGCGTGCGGAGGGCATCGGCCGTGCGCTGCACGCGCGCCTCGGTCCAGCCCGAGGCCAGGTAGCGCAGCAGCCATGGCAGGGCCCTCGGCAGGTAGCGCCAGCGCAGGGCGAGCGGCCCGAGCGGGTCGGCCAGCCAGCCCGGCACCTTGCGCCAGGCACCCGGCAGCGCGGGCGGCACCACGGAGTGCGACGACAGCCAGCCGGCATTGCCGTAGCTCGTGGCCTGCGGACCACCCGGTTCGCCGGGCTCCACCACCGTCACGCGCAGGCCCGCGCGCAGGGCTTCGATGGCGGTGGCGCTGCCCACCGCGCCCGCGCCGATCACCACGACATGACGGCGGCCGCCGTCTGGGGAGAAACTTCTTGCAACTGTCATGGTGGGGATCGTAGAGGGTGCGGTCTCATAATCGGCCGCCATGTCTGCCCCGTCTTCCACCCCCACTCATTCCGCCGGTTCCATCACCGACGTCGCCGGCATCGAGGTCGGTCACTTCTCCGACACCCGCCGCCCCACCGGCTGCACCGTCGTCATGGCGCGCGACGGCGCCGTGGCCGGCGTGGACGTTCGCGGCGCTGCCCCCGGCACGCGCGAGACCGACCTGCTCGCGCCCGGCAACCTCGTGCAACAGGTACACGCCGTGATGCTCGCGGGCGGCAGCGCCTGGGGCCTGGCAGCCGCCGACGGCGCGATGCGCTGGATGGAAGAACGCAACATCGGCATGGACGTGCGCTTCGGCACCCTGCCCATCGTGCCGGCCGCCGTGCTGTTCGACCTGCCCATGGGCGACGCGCGCATCCGCCCCGATGCCGCAGCCGGCTATGCCGCCTGCGAGGCCGCGAGCACCGCTGCCCCCGCCGAAGGCAACGTGGGCGCGGGCACCGGCGCGCTGGTGGGCAAGCTCTTCGGCGTGCAGCGCGCGATGAAGGGCGGCATCGGCACCGCATCGGTCACGGTCGGCGGCGTCACGGTGGGTGCGCTGATCGCGGTGAACTCGCTGGGCGACGTGATCGATCACAACACCGGCCAGCCCGTGGCCGGCGCGCGCACCGAAGACGGCAAGGCGCTGCTCGACACCCGCCGTGCCCTGCTGCGCGGCGACAGCCCCAAGCCGCTGCTGGCGGGCACAAACACCACCATCGGCGTGATCGCCACCGACGCGGTGCTGACCAAGGTACAGGCCAACCGGCTCGCCATGGTCGCGCACGACGGGCTCGCGCGTTCCATCAACCCGGTGCACACCATGAGCGACGGCGACACGCTGTTCGCGCTGGCCACCGGCCGCGTGCCGCTGGAAGGCAACGCTCCCGGCATGACGGTGCTCAGCACCATGGCCGCCGAGGCGGTGGCCATCGCCACGCTGCGCGCGGTGCATGCGGCGCGCACGGTGACGGTGGGCGAGCTGCACATTCCCTGCGCGGCGGATCTCGCCGTAGCGCGCGGCTGAACACGAGAAGACCACCATGGCGTTCCCCAGAACCCTGAAGCTGATCCTGCTGTCGATCCGCGACCTCATCGCCTCGGCAGGGCCGATCATTTTCATCGTCATCGGCCTGCTGATCGCCGCCTACTGGTGGCTGCAGCCGCAGCCGCCCAAACACGTGACGCTGGCCACCGGCCCCACGGGCAGCGCCTATGCGCAGTTCGGCAAGCGCTATGCCGAAGCGCTCAAGCACAGCGGCATCGAAGTGGAGCTCAAGCCCACCTCGGGCTCGACCGAGAACCTGCAGCTGCTGCGCACCGGCGGGGCCGACGTGGCCTTCGTGCGCGGCGGCAGCGCCGACCCGGTGGCCGACGAAGAGGCCGGCCTCACTTCGCTCGGCAGCCTGTTCTACGAGCCGATCTGGCTCTTCTACCGTGCCGACTCGGCCCAGAAGATCGATCGCAAGAGCGGCACGCTGACCACGCTCGCCCAATTGCGCGGCCTGCGCGTGAACATCGACCTTCCGGGCAGCGGGCTGCCAGACATCATGGAGCGCCTGCTCAAGGCCAACAGGCTGGGCCCCGAAGACCTGCTGCTATCGAACCTCGAACAGGCGTCGGCCGCCGAGGCGCTGCAGGCCGGCCTTCTCGATGCCATCGTGCTGTCTTCCGCGCCGCAATCGCCGCAGGTGCAACGGCTGCTGCGTTCGGACGACATCAAGCTCATGGACTTCGGCCAGGCCGACGCCTACTCGCGGCGCTTTCCGTTCCTCTCGGCGGTGACGCTGCCGCGCGGCGTGGTCGACCTGTCGAAAGACCTGCCGCCGCACGACGTGGCTCTGCTGGCAGCCACCACCTCGCTGCTGTCGCGTGACGAAACCCACCCGGCCCTGCGCCAACTGTTCGCGCAGGCGGCGCAATCGGTGCACAGCGGCGCCGGCTGGTTCAACCGGGCGCGCGACTTTCCCAACACCCGCACCAGCGAACTGCCGGTGAGCCCCGAGGGCGACCGCGCCATCAACGGCACGCCGCCGATCTGGCAGCGCTACCTGCCCTTCTGGGCCAGCAACCTGGTCGAGCGCATGTGGCTGGTGCTGGGCGGCCTGCTGGTGCTGATGCTGCCGCTGAGCCGCGTGGTGCCGCCGCTGTACCAGTTCCGCGTGCGCCGGCGCGTGTTCCGCTGGTATGCGCGGCTGCGCGACATCGAGGCGAAGGTCGATGCAAAGACGGAAGTGAAAGAGGCCGAACAGAAGTCCCTGCTCGAAGACCTCGACCAGCTCGACCGTACGGTCAACAAGGTGGCGGTGCCGCTGTCATATGCCGACGAGCTCTATGCGCTGCGCAACAACATCTATGCGGTGCGCAAGCGGGTGCTGGCCCGTGCGCCGCAAGTCAGCAGTGCGGGCGGTGGGGCAGGACCGACGACCGCGGCGAACGATGCCGCCTGATGGCGCCCTGCATTCGACCTTGCGCACGCTGATCGATTTCGCACAGCCGCGCGGCGATGGTGCAAGTCGGCTGCGCCTGTCTTTCGGTGCGCCGTCGCGCGTGCTGGTGGCGCGGACAGCCGCAGAGGTGCTGCCTGTGCTCGAAGCCGTCGAGGCGATGGCGCGTGAGGGGCGCTGGTGCGTGGGGTATCTGCGCTACGAGGCTGCGGCGGCCTTCGACCCCGCGTTCGCGGTGCATGCGGCGGACGGGCCTTTGGCCTGGTTCGGCGTGCACGACGAAGCCCTGCCATGGCCGGAAGCCCGGAGCGACGCTTCGGCAGTGCCTTCGGTCGATTGGCAAGACAGCCTCTCGCGCGCCGACTTCGACCAGCGCATGCAGGCCATCCACCGCGCGATTGCGAACGGCGAGCTCTACCAGCTCAACTACACCGCGCCATTGCATACCGGCTTTCATGGCGATGCACAAGACTGGTTTCTTGCGCTGCGGCAGGCGCAGCCCGACGGCTACACCGCCTTCATCGACACCGGCGAAGAGCAGGTGCTGTCGGTGTCACCCGAACTCTTCTTCGACTGGCATGGCGATCGCATCCTCACGCGTCCCATGAAGGGCACAGCCCCGCGCGGCGCCACGCCCGCCGAAGACGAAGCGCTGGCGCAGCGGCTGCGCACCGTGCCGAAGGAGCGGGCCGAGAACGTCATGATCGTGGACCTGATCCGCAACGACCTCTCGCGCGTGGCCCGGCCTTTCTCGGTCCGCGTGCCGCGGCTGTTCCACACCGAGGCGCTGCCGACGGTGTGGCAGATGACGTCCGATGTCGAGGCCCTCGTGCGCGAAGGCACCACGCTGGCCGACGTGTTCGGTGCGCTGTTTCCGTGCGGCTCGATCACCGGGGCGCCCAAGGTCAGCGCGATGCGCATGATCCGCGAACTGGAGCCCGAGGCGCGCGGTGTGTACTGCGGTGCCGTAGGCGTGGTGCAGCCCGGCGGGCATGCGACTTTCAACGTACCGATCCGCACCGTGACGCTGCGCGGCAGCGAGGCACGCTGCGGCATCGGAAGCGGGATCACGGCCGATGCGCAAGCCGACGCCGAGTGGGAGGAGTGGCGGCACAAGCGTGCCTTCCTGTCGCACGCAAAGCGGCCCGTGAATCCGCCTTTCGAGCTGCTCGAAACACTGGCGCTGGCAGCCGGCGAATTGCGCGATGCACCGGCGCACCTGGCGCGCATGGCAAACGCCGCCCGGCATTTCGGCTACGCGTGGAACGAAGCGCTCGCCGCCGCCTGCCTACATCGTCTTCAGGCACAGCACACGGCCGGCACGTGGCGCGTGCGCCTGCTGTTCGATGCGCAAGGTACGCCCCGCGCCGAGGCGTTCGCGATGGAAGCGCCGCCCTCACGCGTGCAGCTGCAGCTCGCGGACCGCGCGTTCAACGAATCGGGCAGCGACTTCACCCGCTTCAAGACCACCCGCCGCGCCCACTACGAAGCCTTCGCGCCCACCGCTGCGGGTGTGTTCGACACCCTGCTGTGGAACCGCGACGGCGAGATCACCGAATGCACGCGCGGCAACATTGCCCTGCTGCTCGACGGCCGCTGGGTCACGCCGCCCTTGCGCTGCGGTTTGCTGAACGGCATCGGCCGCGCCAACCGCGTGCGCAGCGGCCAGCTTGCCGAAGCGGTCGTGCGGGTGGACGATCTACCCCGGGTGCAGGCGTTGGCCTTCGTGAACAGCCTGCGCGGCTGGCTGGATGCCGATCTGAATGTCCCGCAAAAATAGTTCGACAAAGCGCTTGACTTAGAGCGCGCTCTAATTTCGAGAATCAACGCCATGGAAACCAGTCTGACCATTGCGGAAGTCGCAGAGCGAACCGGCCTGACGGCCTACACGCTGCGCTACTACGAACGCATCGGGCTGATTGCCGCGGTGCCACGTGCACCGGGCGGTCAGCGGCGCTATGCGAGCGCCGACATGGACTTGCTGGATTTCCTGTTGCGCCTGCGCGAGACCGGCATGTCCATCCAGGGCATGCAGGCCTTCGTCAGGCTTCGAAGCCAGGGGGACGCCAGCGTCGGCGAACGGCGCGAGATGCTCGAACAGCACCTTGCCGAAGTTCAGGCCCGGGTGGCGGCGCTGCAGCAATCCATGCAGGCGCTGTCGCTCAAGATCGACCACTACCGCGAGGTCGAGAAGACGAAGAAGCGTCCTCCTTTATCGGGCAAAGCCCGGGAAGGAAAGACGAGCAATGACGAACACACAGAACCAGGGCCACAACGACAACCTGCGCTACACGCGTGGCCTGGCCAAGCTCCACGAGATCGACGGTGAAGGCGGCGTCAAGGTGGTCGAGAGCCTGGCCGACATCGCGCCCGACTTTGGCCGTCTGGTGATCGAGTTTCCGTTCGGCGACATCTACTCGCGCCCCGGCCTCGACCTGCGCTCCCGCGAGATCGCGACCGTGGCCGCGCTCACCGCCATGGGCAATGCCGCGCCGCAGTTGAAGGTGCACATCCACGCTGCGCTGAACGTCGGCGTGACGCGCGACGAGGTGGTCGAGGTCATCATGCAGATGGCGGTATACGCAGGCTTCCCGGCGGCACTGAACGGCCTCTTCGCCGCACGCGAGGTGTTTGCGGCGGACGATGAAAAAAGCGCGCAGCCCCTTGCGGAACCGCGCGCTCTTGCTGAAGCAGACTGAGCTTTTTTCAGAGGCCGTCTGCCCCCACCCAACCCTCCCCGGCAGGGGAAGGAGAAGCGACACGAAGTGCGCGCAGCCTGGGGGTGAGCCTTATTTCAGGGCCTTGTAGCGCATGCGCTTGGGCTTGGCGCCTTCTTCGCCGAGGCGCTTCTTCTTGTCGGCTTCGTACTCCTGGTAGTTGCCGTCGAAGAAGGTCCATTGGCTGTCGCCTTCGGCGGCCAGGATGTGCGTGGCAATACGGTCGAGGAACCAGCGGTCATGGCTGATCACCATGACCGTGCCGGCGAACTCGAGCAGCGCGTCTTCGAGCGCGCGCAGCGTTTCCACGTCGAGGTCGTTCGAGGGTTCGTCAAGCAGCAGCACGTTACCGCCCGCGATCAGCGTCTTGGCCAGGTGCAGGCGGCCGCGTTCACCGCCCGAGAGCGTGCCGACCTTCTTCTGCTGGTCGGCGCCGTTGAAGTTGAAGCGGCCCGCATACGCGCGGCTGGCCATCTGGAACTTGCCGACGTTGATGATGTCGAGGCCGTTCGAGATGTCTTCCCACACGGTCTTCTGGTTGGCCAGTTCGTCGCGATGCTGGTCGACGAAAGCCATCTTCACGGTCTGGCCGATGACGACCTCGCCCGAATCCGGCTTTTCCTTGCCCGCGAGCAGCTTGAACAGCGTCGACTTGCCGGCGCCGTTCGGGCCGATGATGCCGACGATGGCGCCCGGCGGCACGGTGAAGCTCAGGTTGTCGATCAGCATGCGGTCGCCGAAGGACTTGCTGACGCCGTGGAACTCGAACACCTGCTGGCCCAGCCGCTCCGCCACCGGAATGAAGATTTCCTGCGTCTCGTTGCGCTTCTGGTATTCCATGTCGCTCAGCTCTTCGAAGCGGGCCAGGCGGGATTTGCTCTTGGCCTGGCGTGCCTTCGGGTTCTGGCGCGACCACTCCAGCTCCTTCTTCAGCGCCTTGGCGTGGGCTTCTTCGCTCTTCTGCTCCTGCGCCAGGCGTTCGCCCTTCTGCTCGAGCCAGGTGCTGTAGTTGCCCTTCCAGGGAATGCCGCGACCACGGTCCATTTCCAGGATCCACTCGGCCGCGTTGTCGAGGAAGTAGCGATCGTGGGTGATGGCCACCACGGTGCCCGTGAAGCGCTGCAGGAACACTTCGAGCCATTCGACAGATTCGGCGTCCAAATGGTTGGTCGGTTCGTCGAGCAGCAGCATGTCGGGCTTGCTCAGCAGCAGGCGACACAGCGCCACGCGGCGCTTTTCGCCGCCCGACAGCACGCCGATCTTGGCGTCCCAGGCCGGCAGGCGCAGGGCGTCGGCGGCAATTTCGAGCTGGTGTTCGGAATCGGTGCCGGCGGTGGCGATGATGGCTTCGAGCTGGGCCTGCTCGGCCGCCAGCGCGTCGAAGTCGGCGTCTTCGGCACCATAGGCGATGTACACCTCTTCGAGGCGCGCCTTGGCCGCAAACACCGCGCCCATGGACTCTTCGACCGACTCGCGCACCGTGTGCTCGGTGTTGAGCTTGGGTTCCTGCTCCAGATAGCCGATCGTCATCCCCGGCATGGGCAGCGCCTCGCCCTCGAATTCCTTGTCCACACCCGCCATGATCTTGAGCAGCGTGGACTTGCCCGAGCCGTTCAGGCCGAGCACGCCGATCTTGGCGCCGGGGAAGAAAGAGAGCGAAATGTCTTTCAAGAGCTGCCGCTTGGGCGGCACGGTCTTGCTGACACGGTTCATCGAATAGACGTATTGAGCCATCTGGGGGTAGTTACCTTGGGTAGCGGAGATTCGGGAAAAGCGCGGGCGCCCGAAAGCGGTATTCGGGCGCGGCAAACCACACATTATCGACTCATGCGACAATAGGCCCCGTTGCCGGGTCCAGTTGCCCGCAACACCGGCTCTCTGCCGGGGACGAAGAAAGCCCTTTATCACGACGGGTTTTTCGGCTCCCACCCCTGACCTTCATCTGCCTTGACTGGCTCGGCGTCAACAAGACGCCTGGCGGGCCGATGCCACTGCGCCGTGTATGGCGCTTATTGTTTCCAATGAATTTTGACGAACTGAAGCTGGCCCCCGCCATCTTGAAGGCTGTGCACGAGCACGGCTACGACACCCCCACCCCCATCCAGGCGCAAGCCATTCCCGCGGTTCTCGAAGGCCATGACCTGCTGGGCGGCGCCCAGACCGGCACCGGCAAGACGGCCGCCTTCACGCTGCCGATGCTGCACAAGCTCAGCATGAGCCGCAGCGCCACCAACAAGTTCGGCGGCACCGGCATCCGTGCCCTCGTGCTGACCCCCACGCGCGAACTCGCGGCCCAGGTCGAAGAGTCGGTGCGCACCTACGGCAAGTACCTGCAGCTCGACTCCACCGTGATCTTCGGCGGTGTCGGCATGAACCCGCAGATCAGCAAGCTCAAGAAGGGTGTCGACATCCTCGTGGCCACCCCCGGCCGCCTGCTCGACCTGCAGCAGCAAGGCATGCTCGACCTGAGCCAGGTCCAGATGCTGATCCTGGACGAAGCCGACCGCATGCTGGACATGGGCTTCATCCACGACGTGAAGAAGATCCTGGCCCTGGTGCCCAGGGAAAAGCAGAGCCTGCTGTTCTCGGCCACCTTCAGCGACGAGATCCGCGACCTCGCGGCCACGCTGCTGAAGAACCCGCAAAGCATCCAGGTCACGCCGCGCAACACCACCGTGCAGCGCATCACCCAGGTGATCCACCCCGTGGGCCGCGGCAAGAAGAAGGCGCTGCTCGCGCACATCATCAACGAGAACAAGTGGAGCCAGGTGCTCGTGTTCACGCGCACCAAGTTCGGCGCCAACAGCGTGGCCGAATTCCTCACCAAGAACGGCATCGAGGCGATGGCGCTGCACGGCAACAAGAGCCAGAGCGCGCGCACGCAGGCGCTGGCCGGCTTCAAGAGCGGCGACATCCGCGCGCTGGTGGCCACCGACATCGCGGCCCGCGGCATCGACATCGACGAGCTGCCGCACGTCGTGAACTACGAGATCCCGAACGTCAGCGAAGACTACGTTCACCGCATCGGCCGCACCGGCCGTGCCGGTTCGAGCGGCGAGGCCGTGAGCTTCGTGTGCCTGGACGAAGAAGGCTTCATGCAGGAAATCGAACGCTTCACCAAGCAGACGATTCCCGTGCAGATCGTCGACGGCTTCGGTCCTGAAGAAGGCGAACGCGCCGAACCCATCGCCATGGGCCGCCAGACCATCTGGGGCGGCGCTGGTCGTCCCCCGAGCCGCGACGTGATGCAAGCAGCCGCCAAGGCTGCCCGCACCGAGATGCTGCAGCGCATCCGCGAGAACAAGGCCGGCCAGGGTGCTGGCGGTGGCGGTGGTGGCGGCAATGGCGGCGGTCAACGCCGCGGTGGCGGCCAGGGCGGTGGCGGTCAAGGCCGCAACGCCAACAACGGCGGCGGACAGGGCCAAGGCCAGGGTCCGCGCGGCCAGGGCGCTCGCCCGCCGCAAGGCCGCGGCCCGCAAGGTCCGGCACGCACGCCGCACCATGCCCCGCAGCACCAACAAGGCCATCTGCCGCATGACGAGCGCCAACCGCGCCATCACGGCAACAGCCACAGCCCGACGCAAGCCAACCAGGTCGCGCACCTGCGCGCCGAAGCGGTCGCAGGCGGCGCCGGCCAGCCGGATCCGTTGCGCACGAGCGTCGACCACATGGGTGGCGGCCGCGGACGCGGTCGTCCGGGTGGCGGCGGCGGTGGTGGCTACGGCGGCAATCGTTCGGGCGGCGGTGGCCGTTCGGGTGGTGGCGGCGGCTACGGCGGCGGTGGTGGCAACCGCTCGGGTGGCGGTGGCGGCGGACGTTCGTTCGGTCGCTGATATCCACGGGCAGAACACCTGCCCCGGAACATGAAGAAAGGGCACCTCGGTGCCCTTTTTCTTTGGTGCATCGGCACAATCGTTCCGCCATGCAATACATCCCACCCAACTACGCCACCCTCTTCATAGCCACCTGCAACCTCCTCAATCTCGCGGCCCCGAACCGCGTGTACTACGAGAACCAGGACGCCTACACCGAGCGCGAGTACGAGCGAAAGATCGACTGGACCGGCGAGCGCTTTCACGCGCTCAACGCCGACGTGCTGGCGGTGCAGGAGGTGTGGGACGAATCGGCATTGAAGGCGGCCATCGCGCGCAGCGGCCTGCGCTACGACTTTGTCTCGGTGCCCGGCGCCGAAAACACACCACCGCCCGGCAGCCCCGAGGGCACGCCTGCGAGAACTGGCGCACAAGGCACGCCGCGCGTAGGCATCGTCACGCGCCTGATGGTGGACGAGGTCCGCTCCTTCGTCGACTTTCCACCGGGCTTCGGCGTCGACGTGCCGGGGCTCGGTGCGCACACACGCTTCGAGCGGCCTCCCCTGCTGGTCACGGTGCGCATGAAGCACGGCCAGCAGGTGCATGTGCTCACGGTGCACCTGAAGTCCAAGCGCCCGAAGTTCCTGCAGGATGCGCAGGGCAACCACCTCGAGGACCGCGACGACCGCAAGATCGGCGTGATGGCGTCGCTGCGCTCGCTGCTGATGCGCGGCGCGGAGGCCGCGGCCCTGCGCTGCATCGTCATCGATCTGCTGCAGGGCACGAACGTGCCGCTCGTGGTGATGGGCGACTTCAACGACAACCCGCACAGCGTGACGACGCAGCTCGTGGCGGCCACCTCCGAAGTGGCCTACGACAAGGCCGCGCGCGACGTGGCCTTGTTCAACGCCTACGAGATGCAGGGTGAGTCGGCGCTCAAGAAGGACGTGGCGTACTCGCACATCCACCAGGGCTTTCCGGATGTGCTCGACCAGATTCTCGTGAGCGAGGAGTTCGTCGCCAGCAGCCGGCACAGCCTGGGCGACGTGCGGCGTGTCGACTACTTCAACGATCACCTGCACGAAGGGCGCGACCGCTCGCGCTCCGACCACGGCTTCGTGCGCGCCCTGCTGCGGCTGCGCACGGCCTGACCCAGGCGACTCAGCCCATGCGCCGGCCGGTCTGCCGGTCGAACATGTGCACGCTCTCGGCCTCGATGGCCAGCCGCACCGTGTCGTCGGGTCCGGCATCGACACGCCCATGCACCGCAAGCACCAGCTTGGCTTCGCCGACCTGCACCAGCAGTTCGGTCTCCGCGCCCGTGGGCTCGACCACGATCACCCTGGCCTCCACGCCGTGCGAGCCGCCGCCGAGCGTCATGTCACCGGGCCGGATGCCGTAGTGCACAGGCTGGCCGTCTGGCGCCGAGGTGCCGATGGGAACCGGCCAGCGCGCACCCTGCGACTCGACCCAGCAGTCGCCACCCGAACGCCGCACCGTGCCTTCGATGACGTTCATCGACGGCGAACCGATGAACTGGGCGACGAACAGGTTGTCGGGCCGGTCGTACAAATCCAGCGGGGTGCCGATCTGCTCGACGATGCCGTCGTGCATCACGACGATGCGGTCGGCCATGGTCATAGCCTCGATCTGGTCGTGCGTCACATAGACGGTGGTGGTCTTCAGCCGCTGGTGCAGCGCCTTGATCTCGGCGCGCATTGCCACACGCAGCTTGGCGTCGAGGTTCGACAGCGGCTCGTCGAACAGGAAAACCTTCGGGTCGCGCACGATGGCGCGGCCCATGGCCACACGCTGGCGCTGGCCGCCCGAGAGCTCGCGCGGGTAGCGGCCCAGCAGCGCGTCGAGGTTGAGAATTTTTGCGGCCCTGGCCACGCGTTCGTCGGTCACCGACTTCTCTGCGTTGCGCAGCCGGAGGCTGAAGCCCATGTTCTCGCCCACCGTCATGTGCGGGTACAGCGCGTAGCTCTGGAACACCATCGCGATGTCGCGGTCCTTCGACTCGAGGTCGTTGACCACGCGGCCGTCGATGACGATCTCGCCGCCGCTGATGTCTTCCAGGCCCGCGAGCATGCGCAGCAGCGTCGACTTGCCGCAGCCCGAAGGGCCGACCAGCACGACGAACTCGCCGTCGGTGATGTCGAAGCCCAGGCCCTTGATGATCTGGACCTTGCCGAAGGATTTCTCGATATTGCGAAAGGATACGGATGCCATGTGTTGTCCCTGAAATCGTTCAGCTCTTGACGGCGCCGGCGGTCAGGCCGCCGACCATGTAGCGCTTGAATGCGTAATAGATGGCCGCGGGCGGCAGTGCGTAGATGAGGCCGGTGGCCATCAGCAGTTCCCACGGCGAATCGTCGGCCGACAGGAAATTGCCCAGCGCCACCGCCAGCGTCACGCTCTTGTCGTTCGACAGCAGCAGGAAGGCATAGAGGTACTCGTTCCAGGCCAGCAGCAGCGAATACGTGCCCACGGCCACCAGGGACGGCACCATCAGCGGCAGGTACACGAGGCGGAACAGCTGCAGCGGCGAGGCGCCGTCCATGCGCGCGGCTTCGTCGAGCTCGTAGGGCAGCTTGTCCGACGCCTGCTTCAGCACCCAGATGCAGTACGGCGAGGCGATGGTCACCATCGCCAGGATGAGCGCCCACTGGCTGTTGAGCAGCCCGTAGTTGCCCATGGTCTTGTACATGGGCACGGCCAGGAACGCCGCCGGAATGAAGTACGTGAACAGCGCCAGGTTCATCACCGTGCGCCCGCCACGCACGCGCAGCCGGCTGATCGCGAAGGCTGCCGTGGTTGCCACGAAGAGCGTGATCGCGCCTACCGACACCGCGATCAGCAGCGAGTTCCACAGCTGCAGCCAGAAGTGGTCGAGGTAGAAGTGCTTCTGCTGGAACACGATGCGGAAGTTGTCCAGCGTCGGGTTCTTGGGCCACAGGTGGCCCGAGGTCGCGGAGTCTTTCGACGAGATCGCGAACAGCACCATGTGATAGACCGGGATCAGCGTCCACAGCAGCACCGGAATGCCGATGAGCAGCAGCTTGGCCTCGGTCGCCACGGCCTTGGGGGTCCAGCGCTTCATTTCGAGAGCCTCTTCATCATGAAGTACACGAGCGGCAGCACGAGTGGCAAGGCCACCACGATGGATGCCATCGACAGGTCGACCTGGTCGAGCCGCAGGTAGCGGATGCCCAGCGTGGCGAGCACGTGCGTCAGGTCGGCGGGGCCACCACCGGTAAGCAGATAGACGCTGTTGAAGTCGCCCAGCGTCCAGATCATCGAGAGGATCAGCGAGGTGATGTAGAGCGTCTTGAGCGCAGGCCAGCTCACGAAGCGGAACTTCTGCCACGACGAGGCTCCGTCGACCGAAGCCGCTTCATATTGCTCGGTGGGAATGGCCAGCCGCCCCGCCACGAGGATGAGCGTCCAGAACGGCAGCGACTTCCACACGTGCACCACCATCGCGAAGCTCAGCGCCAGCGCAGGGTCGTTGAGCCAGTTGGGACCATCGGCGCCGGTCAGGCGAAAGATGGTGCTGTTGATCACGCCCCACTCCGGGTTCAGCATGAAGCGGATCGACAGGATGGTCGGAATCGAGGGCATCGCCCACGGGAGGATGAAGATCGCCGAAATGATCTTGATCCACCAGCGAGACGTTACGAAGAAGCCCGAGAGCACCAGCGCCACGAGCATCTTGAGGTTGATCGCCACGACCAGAAAGATGGCCGTGTTGATCACGGAGCGGAAGAAGATCGGGTCTTCGACCAGCTTCACGTAGCTTTGCGGGTGGCGGGCGAGCCAAAGCCCGTAGCCCACCGGGTACAGCACGAACACCACGAACACCAGCAGGTAGGGCACGACCATGACCGCGCCCCAGAACTGCCAGCGCGCATGCCGCGCCCCGAGATTGACGACAGGCGCCGGTGTGGTCGACGCGGCGGCGGTGGCAGTGGCGCTCATGGCATGCAGCTGCTGTTGTGACGGGTGCCGTGCGTGCGCGGCTTACTGCCCCGCCACCGTCTTGATGCGCGCGATCATCTCGTCCACGGCCTTGTCCACCGGCACCTTGTCGGTCACGACGCGGCTCATGGCCTTGGCCCAGACGTTCTCGTTGTTCAGCACGGTGAACTTGTAGTTCTTGGTGAATTCGAAGGTCACGGTGCCGGCGGCGTACTGGTTGTAGACCGAGAGGCGGTGCGGGTCGGCCTTCCAGAAGTCACGCTGCTGCGCGGTCTTGGTCACGGGGAACCAGCGGCCCAGCGAACCCTCGACGTACGGCGTCAGGTTTTCTTCCTGCAGCAGGAAGGTGACGAACTCCTTGGCACGGGCCTTGTTCTTCGCGTCCTTGAACACCACGCCGGTCTTCACGGCCGTGCGGTAGACCATCTTGCTGCCGTCGGGCTTGCTCGGGAAGCCGGCCGTGCGGATGCGCTCGGTGTAGTTCTTGCGCGCTTCTTCACGCTGCTCGGGCGTGAGCGAGGCGTTGTTCGAATCGTCGAGCCACTTGGCGGCAATGGAGATGGTCGCGTTGTGCGTCATCACGGTCGTCTTGTTGTGGAATGCGACGTTGTTGTCCGGGTCCTTCCAGCTGGTGGAGGAAGGCGGCGTGCAGCCCTTGGTGTAGGGCGTGGTGTAGTCGGTCATGGCGCCGATCAGGCCGGTGCGCACCTTCGGGTCGTCGACCAGCAGCTTGCCGTTGTCGTCCACCAGCTTGACGTTGTAGGCGTCCATGAAGGTCAGGAACGAATAGAACGCATCGCTCGAATCAACGCCCATCGGCATGCCGATGCCGAAGTTGCGCTTGCCGCTTTCCTTGCGGCTGGCGGGCTGCACCTTGTCGCACCAGAACGACCAATACTCCTTCCAGGTGGTCGGGATGTCCGACTCCTTGAAGCCCGCCTCGGCCAGCATGTCGCGCCAATACTCGATGTGCATCGTCTGCTGCTTGATCGGGAAGGCGTAGTAGGCCTTGGTCTTGGTCTGGTCGTTGTAGAGGTAGGTGGTCTCCAGCGTGTTGGGCGCGAAGCGGTCCTTCATGGGCGTGAGCACGCTGCTGATGTCTTCGAGCTTGCCGTCGTAGGCCCACTTGCCGGTGACCTGGAAGTCGTACACGTCGGCGTACGCCACATCAGGAGGGCTGCCCGAGTCGAGCGCGGACACGGTCTTGGGGATCATGTCCTGGATCGGGTACTGCGACAGTTCGATCTTCACGTTCTTGTTCTTCTCCTCGAACTTCTTGATGGCGGCGAACAGCGCGTCGTCCTCCGCCTTGTAGAAGCCCTTGACCCACCATACGGTGAGTTTTTCCTGCGCGGCAGCGTGGCCTGCCGACAGCAGGCCCAGCGCGACCAGCGTCGGCGCAATCAGCGACTTGACGAGTTTCATGGTTGGTGTCTCCTTCTTCTCTTGGGTGGAATTTGCTCGGGGCGCGAGCGTAGGGTGAAAGAACCGGATGCGAACTGCGGACAAACGCGTAGACGACGCCGATGCGGCCAGCTAACTGGCCTTGAGCCTGGGCGGTGGTCTGCTCAGGCGCGGCAATCGCCGGCGCGAACCCAGCACGTCCTCGATGTCCTGGCGCGCGCCGTCGATGAGACGGATGATCGCGAGCTCGGCCCTGGCCGGGTCGTGCGCGATCACCGCGTCGAGCACTGCGCGGTGCAGCGGCAGCGAGAGCGTGGGGCCGTCGGGCTTGGTGGTCGAAATCTCGAAGCTGGTGCGCAGCAGCGCGTTGAGCACCTTGCTCATCTGCGACAGCATGCGGTTGCCCGCGGCACTCAGCAGGCCGTTGTGAAAGCGCAGGTCGAAAGTGACGTAGTCGCCGCCGTTCTCCACGGCTTCCTTCATGCCCGCGAAGGCGCTTTCTATTTCCTCGATGTCGGTGGCCGTGGCCCGTTCGGCCGCGAGCCTTACTGCCGCCGGCTCCACCACGCGGCGCAAGTCCTGCAGGTCGCGCAGGAACTCGGGCGTGAGCCCCGCGCGCGCCTGCCAGGTAATAACGTCGGGATCGAACCAGTTCCACTTGTCCTTGGGCAGCACGCGCGTGCCGACCTTCGGCCCCGTGACGATCAGGCCCTTGGCCGCCAGCGACTTGATGGCCTCGCGCACCACGGTCCGGCTCACGCCGAGTTCCTCGCCGAGCACGGGCTCGGAGGGGATCGACGCGCCGATCGCATAGCGCCCCGCCACCACGGCTTCACCGAGGAGTTCGAGCGTGCGACCGTGGATGTTCTTGATCATGTGCGATGTGAAATCTGGTATCTCGCCGCTCGAAAACACTAAGGCTCCGGCGCATTGTTCACGCTTATCATATGATGATTGAAACGCTGGATCGGCAGGACAAACCCTGAGGGTCGAGCCCACGCATCGACAACAAAGAGAGACATTTCATGAGCACCGCACCAAAGAAAAAACCCGGTGAACTTCGCAGCCAGCAATGGTTCGGCCGTCATGACCGCGACGGCTTCATCTACCGCAGCTGGATGAAGGGCAAGGGTGTGCCGCACGACCAGTTCGACGGTCGCCCGGTCATCGGCATCTGCAACACCTTCAGCGAACTCACGCCTTGCAATTCGCACTTCCGCACGCTCGCGGAGCAGGTGAAGATCGGCGTGTACGAGGCAGGCGGCTTCCCGCTCGAGTTCCCGGTGATGTCGCTCGGCGAAACGCTGCTGCGCCCCACCGCCATGCTGTATCGCAACCTCGCGAGCATGGACGTGGAAGAAAGCATTCGCGGCAATCCGCTCGACGGCGTGGTGCTGCTCATGGGCTGCGACAAGACCACGCCCGCGCTCATGATGGGCGCGGCCAGCGTCGACCTGCCAACCATCGGCGTGTCGGGCGGCCCGATGCTCTCGGGCAAGTGGCGCGGGCAAGAGCTCGGCTCGGGCACCGGCGTATGGCAGATGAGCGAGCAGGTGCGCGCCGGCACGCTCAAGCTGCAGGAATTCTTCGAGGCCGAGAGCTGCATGCATCGCAGCCACGGCCACTGCATGACGATGGGCACCGCGAGCACCATGGCCAGCATGGTCGAGTCGCTGGGCATCGGCCTGCCGGGCAACGCGGCCTACCCCGCCGTGGACGGCCGCCGTAACGTGCTGGCACGCCAGGCGGGCAGGCGCATCGTCGACATGGTTCATGAAGACATGAACATGTCGAAGATCCTCACGCGCCAGGCCATCGAGAACGCGATCAAGGTCAACGCGGCCATCGGCGGCTCGACCAATCTCGTGATCCACCTGCTGGCCATTGCGGGCCGCATCGGTGTCGACCTCTCGCTCGACGACTTCGACCGTCTCGCCTCCGATCTGCCCTGCCTCGTGAACCTGCAACCCTCGGGCCAGTACCTGATGGAAGACTTCTGCTACGCAGGCGGCCTGCCGGTAGTCATCAAGGAAATCGCCGAGCACCTGCACAAGGACATCCTCACCGTCACCGGCCAGAGCCTGTGGGAGAACGTGAAGGACGCCGAGAACTACGGCCCGCAAGTCATCCGCACGCTGGCGGAGCCCTTCAAGGAAAAGGCCGGCATCTGCGTGCTGCGCGGCAACCTCGCGCCCAACGGCGCCATCATCAAGCCCAGCGCGGCCACGCCCGAGCTGCTGGTGCACAAGGGCCGCGCGGTGGTGTTCGAAAGCGCCGAAGACCTGCACAAGCGCATCGACGACGAGAACCTCGACATCGACGAGCACTGCATCATGGTGCTCAAGAACTGCGGCCCCAAGGGCTACCCCGGCATGGCCGAAGCGGGCAACATGCCGCTGCCGCCGAAGGTGCTGCGCAAGGGCATCACCGACATGGTCCGCATCAGCGATGCACGCATGAGCGGCACGGCCTACGGCACAGTGGTTCTGCACACCGCGCCCGAAGCGGCCGCGGGCGGCCCGCTGGCGCTGGTGCAGGACGGCGACATCGTCGAGCTCGACGTGCCGAACCGCAAATTGCATCTGCATGTGAGCGACGAAGAACTGGCCGAGCGCCGTGCGAAGTGGGTGGCACCGAAGGCGCCGCTCGATTCCGGTTACTGGAAGTTGTACGTCGATACAGTTTTGCAGGCTGACCAAGGGGCTGACCTGGCCTTTCTGCGTGGTCGCCGCGGGGCATTCGTGCCGCGCGACAATCACTGAGATGACAAGACTGGTAGCAATCGACTGGGGCACGAGTTCACTGCGCGGCGCACTGCTGGATGCCGGCGGCAAGGTGCTGGAAGAACGCAGCGATGCGCGCGGCATCCTCACGGTGCCCGAAGGCGGTTTCCCCGCCGTCTTCGAGACGCTGTTCGGCGACTGGATGCGCCTTGAGGGCACGCGCTGCCTGATCTCCGGCATGGCCGGCAGCAAGCAGGGCTGGGTGGAAGCGCCCTACTGCGCCTGCCCTGCGGGCCGTGTCGAAGTGGGCCGCAAGATCATCGACATCGATGCCATTCCCGGAGCCCGCATCGCGATCGTGCCGGGCCTGAGCGACGAGCACGCCGGCGTGCCCGACGTGATGCGCGGCGAAGAGGTGCAGATCTTCGGCGCGATGGAGCTCACCGGCCTGAGCGAAGGCGTCTTCGTGCTGCCCGGAACCCACAACAAATGGGCCACGGTAAAAAAGGGCCGCGTCGCGGGCTTTCGCACCTACATGACGGGCGAGTTCTATGCGCTGCTGAGCCAGCACTCGATCCTGGCGCGCATGCTCGATGCCTCGGCGCCGCTCGACGAAGCCTCGTTCCTCGAGGGCGTGACCCGCTCCGAGAACGGACACGGCCTGCTGCACAACGCCTTCGGCACGCGCACGCTCGCGCTGTTCGAGCGCATGCCGAAGGAAGAACTCGCGAGCTACCTCTCGGGCCTGCTGATCGGCGAAGAGTTGCGCACGCAGTCGCTGCAGGCGGCCGGCGAGGTGATCCTGATCGGTTCGTCTGCCCTCACCCAGCGCTACACGCTGGCCCTGCGCGCCACCGGCGTCGCCACGCGCACGCTGGGGGCCGAAGCCACCTGGGCCGGGCTGCATGCGCTGTCCGGCTTTCTCGATTCCGACAGAATTCCCGCATGAGCACCCCCACACCCCTCGACAAATTCGGCGCCGCGATGCGCGAGCTGCCTCTGGTGGCGATCCTGCGCGGCCTCACGCCCGCCGAGGCAGCCGATGTCGGCGACGCCATCGTCGAGCCCGGCTTCCGGCTGCTCGAAGTGCCGCTCAATTCGCCGCAGCCGCTGGAAAGCATCGCGCTGATGCGCAAGCGCTTTCCGCAGGCGCTGGTCGGCGCCGGCACGGTGCTCGGCGCGCGGCAGGTGCGCGAGGTTCATGCGGCCGGCGGCGAGCTGATCGTCTCGCCCAACTTCAACGCCGAAGTCATCGCCGAAGCCGTGCGGCTCGGCATGGTCTGCCTGCCGGGCGTGATGACGCCGACCGAGGCCTGCGGCGCGCTCGCGGCCGGCGCGACCGGGCTCAAGCTGTTCCCGGCCGAACTGGCTTCGCCCGCCGTGGTGAAGGCGCTATTGGCCGTGCTGCCGGCCGGCACGCCGGTGATGCCCGTGGGCGGCATCACGCCCGCGAACATGGCCGAATGGCGCGCGGCTGGCGCGGCCGGCTTCGGCATCGGCTCAGCGCTCTATAAGCCCGGCAAACAGGCCGCGGCGGTGCGCGACGATGCGAAGAAATTCATCGCGGCCTGGACGGGCACAACCCTCGCCTGATCTACGCCCTTCCTCCGCAACAAGAAAAATGGAGAGCCCCTCGATGTCCGCCGATGCCACCTACGCCAGCCCTGCCGTCCGCAAGCTGCGCGAAGACCTCGCCCTGGCCCTGCGCGCCGCCGCCCATCACGGGCTGTCCGAAGGTGTCTGCAACCACTTCAGCGTGATGCTGCCGGGCGCGCAAGACCGCTACCTCATCAACCCGCGCGGGCTGCACTGGAGCGAGATCGGCCCCGACGACATCGTGCTGATCGACGTGCATGGCGAGGTGCTCGCCGGGCGCCATCGCGTGGAGCCCACAGCCCTCTTCATCCACGGCGCGGTGCATCGCATCACGGGTCATGCGGTCGTGCTGCACTGCCACATGCCGTACGCCACGGCGCTCACGATCACGGTCGACCGCGCGCTCGACCCGACCGCGAGCCAGAACGCGATGCGCTACATGAACCGCATCGCCGTCGATGCCGAATACAACGGCCTCGCGCTCGACGACGCGGAGGGTGAACGCATCGCCCGCGCCATGGCGGGCAAGGACGTGGCCTTTCTGGCGAACCACGGCGTGATCGTGGCCGGCGGCAACATCGCCCACGCCTACGACGACCTCTACTACCTGGAGCGCGCCTGCCTGCACCAGGTGATCGCGCAGTCGACCGGGCGCCCGCTGGTGCCGGTCAACGCGAAACTGGCCGCGCACGTGGCGGCGCAGATCCAGGGCGAGCGCGAGCAATCGGACCTGTTCTTCGAAGCCCTGCGCCGCATGCTGCCCGCCCCGCGCGGCTGAACTTCCGGCCGATACGGCCAATGGCCTATCCGCGGGACATGTTCCGCGGTGCAAACTCCATTCACAATTGTGTCTTGGCCTTGCTACGTCCTGCGCGCAAGGCGCTTACAGCTCTTCATCCGATTTCGCTCCAGCCTTACACCAACTTCACACAAGGCCGCGAGGATGGGGCTTCCAACCACAACCGGGGGATCACATGAAACAGCTTTCTTTTGCATTCGGCGCCGCGGCCCTTCTGTCGCTGGCCACGCTCACCGTTCCGGCCCAGGCCCATGCGAGCGGAAACTTCATCCAGGCGCAGGTGTATGTCGTGCCCGCACCGCCGCCTCCGCGCCGCTACTACGCACCGCCGCCTCCGCCGCGTCACTACTACGGCCCCGGCTATCGCCGCGACGGCTACTACGACCGCCGCTGGGATGACCGCCGCCACCATGGCGGCCGCCGGGACAACGACGGTGACGGTGTACCCAACCGTTACGACCGCCGGCCCAACAACCCCTATCGCTATTGATGAAGACCCGGGCCGCTTGCCCGGGTTTTTCGTTCAGGTTGCGGAACCCGCATAGGGCGGCGTCGCGCTCGACAGGGTCTGCTTGAGCTGCCGCGAGACTTCGTCCGCCAGCACCTCGGGCTGCCCCGCCTCAATGCCCGCCAGCGCCTGGCGCGCCACGTCGTCCGGCGAAGACTTGTCGCCCTGCACATGCGCTGCCATGTCGGTGTCCATGTAGCCCACATGCAGGCTCGTGACCTGCGTGCCCTGCCCGGCCAGTTCGTTGCGCAGGCCGTTGCTCAGCGACCAGGCCGCCGACTTGGTTGCGCTGTAGGTTGCCACGCTCGGGAAGGTGGTCCAGCTCAGGGCCGACAGCACGTTGATCACACCTCCGCCGCCATTGGCCGCGAGCACGGGCGCGAAGGCCTGCGTCAGCGCCCAGGGGCCGAAGAAGTTGGTTTCGAATTCGGCGCGAGCTGCAGCCAGCGCATCGGGCGAGCCGAGGAAGCTGGAGCCGCGCGAGATGCCCGCGTTGTTGACGAGCAGCGTGACGTCGCCGCAGGCACGCACGGCCGCTTCGATCTGCGCAGGCTGCGTCACGTCGAGAGCCACCGGCATCACGCCGGGCAAGGTGATGCTCTTGGGGTCGCGCGCCGCGCCATAGACCTTGCGTGCGCCTGCTGCCAGCGCTGCCTTCGCAAAGGCGAGACCGAGGCCGCGATTGGCGCCAGTGATGAAGACCACGGAGTCCTTGATTTTCATGATGAGTCTTTCGTTGATGGAAATCGTTGAAAACTGTTCTCAAGCCTGCGCCACGCGCCGCAGCAGGCCGCTGGTGGTGCGCGGCCAGCCCACGCGGCCGAACCAGGCGCCGCCCGCGATGGCCGATGCGATCACGATGCCGTACACCACGAGTGCCACGCCCTGCGCCGCGAACACGCCGGTGAGCCCGCCGCCCCAGCGCAGCGCCAGCCAGCCGCCCGTGCCGGCAACCGCCAGGCGCGCGATGTTGCCCAGCACCGGCCACAGCAGCCGCCCCGCGCCCTGCGACGCGAAATACAGCACCAGCCCGACACCGAAGAAGCCATACAGCGGCCCCACCACGCGCAGGTAGTGCGCGCCGGTTTCGAGCATGGCCGGGTCGTTGCCGAACAGCAGCAGCCATGGGCGCGGGAACAGCGCGGCCGCAATGCCGATGGTCTCGGTCAGTGCAAAGGCCAGCGCCGCGCCGGCCCAGGTGGCACGCAGCGCACGCTCGCGCTGCCCGGCGCCCATGCAGGTGCCGACCATCGCCACCAGCGGCGCGCCCAGCCCGAACACCAGGGGCACCAGCAGGTATTCGAGCCGCGAGGCCGTGCCGTAGCCGGCCAGCGCACCCGAACCGAAGTGCCCCGTCAGCGCGGTGGCAATACCGATCGACAGGTTGGTCGCCACCGTCGACACCGCGCCCACCAGCCCGATGCGCAGGATGTCGCGGAACAGCGGCCAGCGCAGCTTGAGCGCGGCCAGCGTGGGCCGCAGCAAGCTGCGCGGCGAGCGCAGGTAGATGATGAGCGCGATGGAACCCAGCAGGTAGTACAGCAGCAGCGCCATCGCGCCGCCCGCGATGCCCATGCCCGGCAGCGGCCCGACGCCGAAGATCAGCAGCGGCGACGCCGGAATGAGGAACACCACGCCCACCACCGTCACGTTGGCCGGCACCGACATGTTGCCGGTGCCGCGGATGATGGCCGAGAGCGAGTTGAAGAGCCACACCAGCGTCGCGCCCGCGAACACCCAGTTCGAATACGTGAGCGCCGCGTCGAGCGCGGCCCCGGTGCCGCCCATGATTCCGTACAACCAGCGCCCGCCCAGCAGCAACGCCAGCGTGAAGCACAGGCCGAAGCCCAGCGCGATGACGATGGCGTGCCACACCAGCGCGTCGGCATCGGCGCGGCGGCGTGCGCCGAGCGCACGGGCGATCGACGAGGCAATGCCGCCTCCCATCGCGCCGCTCGATGTCATCTGCATCAGCATGACGATGGGGAACACCAGTGCCATGCCCGCGAGCGCATTGGTGCCGAGCTTGCCGACGAAGTAGGTTTCGATGAGGCCAACGGAGGCCTGCGCCACCATCACCAGCACGTTGGGCGCGGCGAGGCGCAGCAGCGTGGGAACGATGGGCGCCTCGAGCAGGCGGCGCGTGCGCGGGTCGAGTTCGGCGGTGCTGTTTGAAGCTGTCATGGAGGGAGCCTCGATGCGTTCAGGCACGTGCCGCTGCGGAAGGCGTGACCGGCGTGCCGGCCTTCGCCGCCGGGCGGCGGATCATCATCACGATCAGCGCCGCCACCAGGCAGGCCGCGCCAGCCGCGTAGAGCGCCGGTGTGTAGGTCAGCAGCAGCGTGCGAGCAAAGCCGGCGCCATAGGCAGCCGTGGCGGCGCCCAGCTGGTGCGCGGCAAAGACCCAGCCGAACACCAGGCCCACCTTGGCGGGGCCGAAGGCGGCGCCCGCGAGCTTGACGGTCGGCGGCACGGTAGCGATCCAGTCGAGGCCGTAGAACATCGCGAAGATGCCCAGGCCGTAGATGGTGAATTCCGAATGCGGCAGCCAGAACAGCGACAGCCCGCGCAGGCCGTAGTACCAGAACAGCAGCTTGCGGTTGTCATAGCGGTCCGACAGCCAGCCCGAGAGGATGGTGCCGACGAAGTCGAAGGCGCCCATCATCGCGAGCACCGAGGCAGCGGGCACCGCGCCCATGCCGTTGTCGCCGCACAGCGAGATGAAGTGCGTCTGCACGAGTCCGTTGGTACTCAGGCCGCAGATGAAGAAGGTGCCGGCCAGGATCCAGAAGGTGCGGTTGGTCGACACCTCCTTCAGCACGCGGAACGGCGTGGCGAAATTCATCGCCGGCGCTGCTGCGGCGGGCGCTGCCGGCTGCGTGCCGGGCAGTTCACCGTAAGGCAGCAGGCCGATGTCCGAAGGCCGGTTGCGCATGAGGCACAGCGCCAGCACGCCGATGAGGATGCTGCCGATCACGATCGGCACGATGGCCGAGCGCCAGCCCCAGTGTTCGATCATCCAGGCCGCGAACGGCAGGAAGGCCAGCTGCCCGGTCGCCGAACTCGCAGTGAGCATGCCGATCACCAGCCCGCGCCGCGCGACGAACCACCGGTTGGCCACCACCGCGCCGAGCACCAGCGCCGTCATGCCGGTGCCCAGGCCCAGCATCAGGCTCCACAGCACGAACAGCTGCCACAGCTGCGAGGCCATGGTGACCAGCGCCATGCCCATGCCGACGAGCGCCAGGCCGGTGCAGATCACCGCGCGCAGGCCGTAGCGTTCCATCAGCACCGCGGCGAATGGGCCCATGAGGCCGAACAGCGCGAAGCGCAGCGCAAGCGCCGACGAAATCTGCTCGGTGCTCCAGCCGAACTCCTTGCCCAGCGGCTGCAGCATGGCGCCCGGCAAGCCCAGCGCGGCCGACATGGTCAGCATGGTCAGGAAGGTGATGGCGGCGACGATCCATCCGTAGTGGATGCCGCGGCGCTGGAGCCATGCGGAAACGGGGGTGGCGAACATGGGACCTCTGCTGTTGGAATGAGATGTGGAGGAGAAGAAAAAAACGGGAGCCGCGCGCGACGGAACGCGTGATGGGATGGGGTCGGGAAAGCGGTTGGAGGCGGGTCAGTCGTCGCCGTCGGGCACGTCTTCGGCGCCCAGCAGTTCCATCGACTCGTCGATCAGCAGGTGCAGCGCCAGCACGCGCTCCACACCCAGCAGCGCATTGAGCTTTTGCTGCGCGGTCTTCCAGTGGGCCAGCGCCTCGCGCCGTTTTTCTTCGCCCTC
The DNA here is from genome assembly GCF_900111625.1 of Variovorax sp. OV084. Classification (NCBI taxonomy): domain Bacteria; kingdom Pseudomonadati; phylum Pseudomonadota; class Betaproteobacteria; order Burkholderiales; family Comamonadaceae; genus Variovorax; species Variovorax sp. OV084. The sequence continues at coordinate 113,079 of NZ_FOII01000010.1, forward strand.
GGGCGTGACATGCACCAGCCGGCTGCGCGCATCGGCGCCGGCGGTCTGCGCGACCAGGCCCGCGACGATCAGCGGCTGCAGGTTGCGGCTCAGGGTCGAGGCGGTCATCTTGAGTTCGCCCGCCAGGTCGACCGGCCGCGAAGGGCCGAGCCGCGCGAGATTCGACAGCAGCGAGTACTGCGTGGTCTTCAAGCCGCTCTTCGACACCTCGGCGTCGTAGAACTGCGAAAGACGGCGCGAAAGCTGGCGCACCTTGAAGCTGGTGCAGCCGCGTGGCTTGGTGGGGGTGTCCATGGGATATTATTGTATGTGCAACTATTGCATATGCAACTACCACCCTCCGCCAAAGCCCCCAGAAGGAACACAGGCATGACACAAAACCCCAACCAGCTCGAAACCTGGATCGCCGAAGAACGCCGTATCGCCGAGCGCCTTGATGCCGGCCCAGGCCCCGGCCTCGCCCGCCCCGAACAGATCGCGGGCAAGACCGGCCTCGAAGTGATGCAGGCGATGCTGAACGGCGACATTCCCTACGCGGCCATCGCCAAGACGCTGGACTTCACGATCCTCGAAGTGCGCCAGGGCGTGGCCATCTTCCAGGGCACGCCGCTGCCGCAGCACCTGAACCCGCTGGGCACCATCCACGGCGGCTGGGTCGCGACGATGCTCGACTCGGCCCTGGGCTGCTCAGTGCACACGATGATGCCGCCCGGGCGCGCCTACACCACCGCCGAGCTGAGCGTGAACTACGTGAAGGGCCTCACGCCCAAGGTGCAGCGCGTGCGCGCCGAAGGAAAGGTGATCCATTGCGGCAAGCAGCTCGCCACCGCCGAGGCCCGCCTCTACGGACCCGACGGCACGCTGTTCGCGCACGCCACGACTACCTGCCTGGTGTTCGAGGTGCTGCCAGCACGCTGAGCCCCTGCGCCCGGATTGCCATCGGGTTGGGCGAGAGGGCGTCAGCAGGAGGAAGCGGACGCCATCACATGCTGCTGAGCAGCGCAGGCACCGCACTTTGCAACGAGGCAGTAGGCCTTCGACCTGTAAGTCCAAAGGCGTCGCAACTCACACCTCCAGTGATAATTATTCTCATCCGAGATCTGCAACAGGCCTCGGAGCTTTCCAGAACACCCGCCCCCGGAGGATCCTCATGACCGAACGCTCAAGCGTCCAAGGCCGCGCCGCGCGCGCATTGTTCGCCACCAGCGCCGCCTGGCTTGCCGTCGCCGCCCTGCCCGCGCAGGCTGCCGCAGCCGACGAACTCACGCTCTACACGACGCGCGAACCCGCGCTGATCCAGCCGCTGATCTCGGCCTTCAGTGCGCAGAGCAACATCAAGGTCAACACCGTGTTCGTGAAAGACGGCCTGCTGGAGCGCGTCAAGGCCGAAGGCGCACGCTCGCCGGCCGACGTGCTGATGACGGTGGACATCGGCAACCTCATGGACCTGGTCGACGGCGGAGTGACGCAGCCGGTGAAATCGGCCGCGCTCGAATCGGCCATTCCGGCCAACCTGCGCGGTGCCGACGGCCAGTGGTTCTCGCTCTCGCTGCGCGCGCGTGTGCTGTATGCCGACAAGAGCCTGCCCCTCACGAGCTTCCGCTACGAGGACCTGGCCAACCCGAAGTACAAGGGCAAGGTCTGCATCCGCGCCGGCCAGCACCCCTACAACACCGCGCTGGTCGCCTCGCTGATCGCGCACGACGGCGAAGCCAAGGCCGAGCAGTGGCTGCGCGGCGTCAAGGCCAACCTGGCACGCAAGGCCACGGGCGGCGACCGCGACGTGGCGCGCGACATCCTCGGTGGCATCTGCGACGTGGGCCTGGCCAACTCGTACTACGTCGGCCAGATGAAGAGCGCCAAGGAAGGCACCGACGCGCGCAAGTGGGGCGACGCCATCAAGGTCGTGCGCCCGACCTTCGCCAATGCAAAAAGCGGCGGCACGCACGTCAACATCAGCGGCGCGGCTGTGGCAAAGAACGCGCCGCAGCGCGCCAACGCGGTCAAGCTGCTCGAGTTCCTGGTGTCGGAACCGGCGCAGTCGCTGTACGCGCAGACCAACTATGAATACCCGGTGCGCAAGGGAGTGGCACTCGACCCGATCATCGGCCAGACCATCGGCGAGCTGAAGGTCGATCCGCTGCCGCTGACCGAGATCGCGAAGTACCGCAAGCAGGCCAGCGCCCTGGTGGACAAGGTCGGCTTCGACCAGTGACATGGATGGCGGGGCACGCCTTGCCGGCGACTGAATGCTGACAGCGCGGCGCCTGCCGCCGGGCCTGCGCGCCGCGGGCCCGGCGTGGCGCTGCGCGTCGTTCCTGATCGCCATCGGCGTGCTCGCGCCGGTGCTCACGCTGGCTTGGCTCGCGTTCGGTTCGGGCGTCGGCCACTGGGGCCCGCTGTTCGCACATGTACTACCGCAGGCGGCGCTCAACACGGCCTTGCTGCTTACGGGGGTGGGCGCACTGGTGCTGGTGATCGGCACCGGCTGCGCGTGGCTGGTAACGGCGCACGACTTTCCAGGGCGCGGCGTGCTGCACTGGGCGCTGCTGCTGCCACTGGCCATGCCGACCTACATCGTCGCCTTCGCGTACCTCGACTTGCTGCACCCCATCGGCCCTGTCCAGGGCGCGATCCGCTGGGTGCTGGGCTTCGACAGCCCGCGCCAGTTCCGCCTGCCCGACCTGCGCTCGATGCCTGGTGCGATCTTCGTGCTGGGCTTCGTGCTCTACCCGTACGTCTACATGACGGCGCGCGCGATGTTCATGACGCAGCCGGCGCACCTGATGGAAGCGGCGCGCATGCTCGGCGAGAGCCGGCGCGGCGCATTCTTTCGCGTGGCGCTGCCGCTGGCGCGGCCGGCGCTGGCCGTGGGACTGAGCCTGGCGCTGCTCGAAACGCTCAACGACATCGGCGCTTCTGAATTCCTGGGCGTGAGCACGTTGACGGTGGCGGTCTACACCACGTGGATTACGCGCTCCGACCTGGCCGGAGCAGCGCAGATTGCGTGCGCGATGCTGTTCGTGGTGGTGGCGCTGGTCTGGCTCGAACGCAACGGCCGGCAGCACCAGCGCTTCGGTTCGGCACAACGCATGCGCGCGGTGCAGCCACGGCGCCTGCATGGCGGCGCGGCCTGTGCTGCGACTGTGACGGCAGCGACGCCCGTGCTGATCGGCTTCGTGGCCCCTGCGCTCTACCTCGTCTGGGAAAGCGCCAAGCGGCTGCAACAGGGCGGTGGCGTTTCCCGGGGTCTGATAGCGAGCCTCGGCAACACGCTGGCGCTGGCTTCGGGCGTCACCGTGGTCGCGGTGGCGGCGGGGCTGGTCGTCGCCTGGGCTTCGCGCAGCCAGGGCTCAAGCCTCAACCGTGCGCGCTGGCAGGCGCGTGTAGCAACTCTGGGCTATGCCGTGCCGGGCACAGTGCTGGCCATCGGGCTGCTCACGCCTGCGCTGGCCTTCGATGCCGCTCTGGCCACCGCGCTCGGCTGGCAGGGCCTGCCGCTGATGGGCGCCGGCGTCGTGCTGGTCGTGGCCTGCGCGATCCGATTTCTTGCGATGCCCGTGGGCGGTATCGAGGCCGGCCTCGCGCGCATTCCCCCCGCCATCGAGCAGGCCTCGCGCCTGCTTGGCGAAACCACCGCCGGCACGCTGCGCCGCGTGCACCTGCCGTTGCTGCGCCCCGCCATGGCTGCAGCCGCGCTGCTGGTGTTCGTCGACGCGATGAAGGAGCTGCCGGCCACGCTGCTGCTGCGGCCCGCCAACTTCGACACCCTCGCCACCTGGCTCTATGCCGAGGCCGCGCGCGGCACGTATGAAGAAGGCGCAATTGCCGCGCTCGCGATCGTGCTGGCCGGCCTGCTGCCCGTCGTGCTGCTTGCGCGCAACCAGCTGGGCACGCCTTCGCTCACACCCGGCCCCGACAAGACATGAGTTCTCCCCTGCACATCGATGCGATCCAGCTCGCCTACGACACATCGCGCGGCCTGCACACGGTCGTCGATGGCTTCTCGCTGGCATTGAACGCGGGCGACATCGGCTGCCTGTTCGGCCCCTCGGGCTGCGGCAAGACGACGGTGCTGCGCGCCATCGCGGGCTTCGAGCCCGTGCGCGCCGGCACGGTCCGGCTCGGAGACGTGCTGCTGTCGTCCGCGCAGAAGCACCTGCCGCCCGAGCAGCGGCGCGTGGGCATGATGTTCCAGGAGTACGCGCTGTTTCCGCATCTGTCGGCCGCGAAGAACGTGGCGTTCGGGCTGCGTCGCCTGGACCGTGCGGCGCAGCAATCGCGCGTCGCAGAAATGCTTGCGCTGGTCGGCCTGGCCGACGCGGGCGAACGCTACCCTCACGAACTCTCCGGCGGCCAGCAGCAACGCATTGCGCTGGCCCGCGCGCTCGCGCCCTCGCCCGCGCTGCTGCTGCTCGACGAGCCCTTCTCCAACCTCGACGGCGGCACGCGCGAGCGACTGACGGCAGAAGTGCGCGGCATCCTGAAGCAGGCCGGCCAGACCGCCATCCTCGTCACGCACAACGAGGCCGAGGCGCACGCCATGGCCGACCGCATCGGCGTGATGCACGGGGGGCGCATCACGCACTGGCTCGACACGGCGGCCTAGCACACAGGGGCCTTTTCTCGAATGGGCTTATCGGGAAAAGGTTGTTCGGGATCGCAAGAATCGCGGCGTTCCAGACACATCCTTCCCAAAGAACGGAAAGCCCCATGACGCGACAAGCCCTCACCCTCGTCAGCCACCTGCTGTGCCCGTACGTGCAGCGCGCCGCGATTGCGCTGAATGAAAAAGACGTGCCCTTCGAGCGCGTCGTGATCGACCTCGCCAACAAGCCCCAGTGGTTCCTCGACATCTCGCCGCTCGGCAAGGTGCCGCTGCTGAAGGTACAGCGCCCCGATGGCAGCGAGGCCGTGCTGTTCGAAAGCAACGTGATCTGCGAGTACCTCGAAGAAACGCAGCCCGGCGCGCGCCTGCACCCCGAAGACCCGCTCACCCGCGCCGAGCACCGCGCCTGGATGGAGTTCGGCTCGGCCATCCTTGCCGACCTCTGGGGCTACGAGACCACGCAGGACGCAGCCGTGTTCGAGCAGAAGCGCCTCGCGCTCATCGCAAAGTTCGGGCGCGTCGAGGCTGCGCTGGGTGAAGGTCCCTACTTCGCAGGCCGCAGCTTCAGCCTCGTCGACGCGGTCTTCGCACCGGTGTTCCGCTACTTCGAGGTGTTCGATGCGATCAGCGACTCGCACGTCTTCGATGCCCTGCCCAAGGTCGATGCCTGGCGCAAGGCGCTGGCCGCCCGTCCCAGCGTGCGCAACGCCGTGGTGCCTGAGTACCCGCAGCACCTGATGGAATTCCTGAAGCGCCACCAGGCCCACCTGCTGACCCTGGCAGCTTGATCGCCGCGCCGGGAGGCAGACAATAGCGGCCCCCCTTTCCGATCTTTCCCATAACTACACGGCACCACGAGATGCGACTCCTCCACACCATGCTGCGCGTTGGCAACCTCCAGCGCTCCATCGACTTCTACACCAAGGTGCTCGGCATGAACCTGCTGCGCACGTCCGAAAACCCCGAGTACAAATACAGCCTCGCCTTCATCGGCTACGGCAAGGGCAACCCCGACCAGGCCGAGATCGAGCTCACCTACAACTGGGGCACCGAAAGCTACGAACTCGGCACCGCCTACGGCCACATCGCGCTGGGCGTGCCCGATGCATACGCGGCCTGCGAGAAGATCAAGGCCGCGGGCGGCAACGTAACGCGCGAGGCGGGGCCGGTCAAGGGTGGCACCACGGTGATCGCGTTCGTCACGGACCCTGATGGCTACAAGATCGAGCTGATCCAGCGCGACGAAGGCGCCGCTGGCGGCGGCCTGCGCTGAACCTCGGCGGGGCAGCCCATGGCAAGCACGAAGAAGCAGGCCATGACAACCCGCCATGTCGCGCTGCTGCGCGGCGTGAACGTCAACGGCATCACGATCAAGAGCGCCGATCTGAAGGCGCTCTTCGTCGAACTGGGCTTCGGCGCGGTGCGCACCGTGCTCGCCAGCGGCAACGTGCTGTTCGACACCAGCGAGAGCGACTCCGCCGCGCTGCGCACACGCATCGAGCAGGCCCTGCGCAAGCGCTTCGGCTACGACGCGTGGATCGTGCTGCTCACGCAGAAGACCGTGGCCGAAATGGCGGCGAGCTACCCCTTCGAGCGCATCGACGAAGAACGCCATCCCTATATCGTGTTCGGCTCCGACGCCGCAATGCTCGATGAAATCGTGGAGAAGGCCGGCACCGTCGATGCTGACGTTGAACAGCTGAAGCGCGGCAAGGGCGTGCTGTACTGGCAATGCCCGCGCGGCGAGAGCCTCGATACGCCGGTGGCCAAGCTGCTCGCCAAGACCCGCTACAAGTCGAGCACCACCACGCGCAACCTGCGCACGGTAGAGAAGCTGCTCACCGACTGATCAGCAGCCCAGCAGGTCCGCCAGCTCGTTGATGTCGCGCGCGTGCAGGTTGTTGTCCACCTGCGGCGACACATCCTTCGGCCTGGCGCGGCCGAATTCATGCGGGCGCTCGATGTACGCGGTCTTCAGGCCGCAGGTGCGCGCGGCGGCCAGGTCGTCGTGGTGCGCGGCGGCCAGCATCACCTGCCCGGGCGTCGCATCGAACACGCCCGCCACGCCGAGGTAGGTGCGCGGATCGGGCTTGTAGGCCTTGAACACCTCGGCCGACAGCACGCAGTCCCAGGGCAGGCCGGCGCGCTTGGCCATTTCGGTGAGCAGGCCGATGTTGCCGTTCGACAGCGTGCAGATGGTGAACTTCTTCTTGAGCCGCGTGAGCCCGGCCACCGAATCGGGCCAGGCTGGCAGTCGATGCCAGGCGCGGCTCAGGTCGCGCTTGGCGGCGGTGTCGAGGCGGTCGGCCAGGCTGAAGTCGTGCAGCACCTGTTCGAGCATGCTCAGGTGCAGTTCGTCGAGCAGCGTGAAGCCGCCCTCACCCGCGGCGATGCGCTCCATCACTGCCTTCATCGCGGGCTGGTAGCCGGCACGCCATGCCAGCGCAAAGGCTGCGCCGTCCACGCCCGGCAGTGCGCTCTCGGCCTCGGCGGCAATGCCGCTGTGCCAGTCGACCACCGTGCCGAAAACGTCGAACGCGATGACCTTGAGGTCGCTCGCGTCGAAATCAGCGCCGCTCATGGCGATGCTCAGCGCGGCAGCTGGCTCGCGGCGCGTGCCAGTTGCTCGATGCGCGCCCAGTCACCATCGCGGATCGCGTCGGTCGGCACGATCCACGAACCGCCCACGCAGGCCACGTTCGAAAGCGCAAGAAACTCGGCCGCGTTGCCCGCATGGATGCCGCCCGTCGGGCAGAAGGTGACGTCGCCGAACGGCCCCTGCCATGCCTTGAGCATGGGCAGGCCACCAGCCTGCAGCGCGGGGAAGAACTTCAGCTGCGTGTAGCCGTCTTCCTGCGCGGTCATGATTTCGCTGCCGGTGGCCACGCCGGGCAGCAGCGGCAGGCCGAGGTCGTGGCAGGCCTTGCCGACCGCGCGCGTGTAGCCCGGGCTCACGCCGAACTTGGCACCCGCCAGCGCCGAGGCTTGCGCATCGGCCGCACTGCGGATGGTGCCGGCACCGGCCACGGCTTCGGGCACGTCCTTGGCGATGGCCTCGATGCACTGCAGCGCCTGCGGCGTGCGCAGCGTGACTTCGAGCATGCGGATGCCGCCGGCCACCAGCGCGCGCGCCAGAGGCACGGCGTCTTTCACGTCGTTCAGCACGATGACCGGAATGACCGGGGCGTCGCGCATCACATCCAGCGCGGTGAGTTTTTCGTTCATAGCCATGAGCAGGCTCCTTCTTCTGCGGTCAATGCATTGCGGCGCATGCCGGCGAACAGTTCACGGCCGAGGCCGTGTCCGTCGGCGATGCGCTGCGCTTCGGGTTGCGTTGCGGTCTCGCGCGCTGCCCATTCGTCTTCGGGCAGCAACACGGCGAGCGTACCCGCGACGGAGTCGAGGCGGATCAGGTCGCCGTCGCGCACCTTGGCGAGCGGGCCGCCCGCTGCCGCTTCGGGCGAGACGTGGATCGCGGCCGGAATCTTGCCCGACGCGCCGCTCATGCGGCCATCGGTGACCAGCGCCACGCGGAACCCCTTGCCCTGCAGCACCGACAGCGGCGGCGTGAGCTTGTGCAGCTCGGGCATGCCGTTGGCCTGCGGGCCCTGCCAGCGCACCACGCAGACCACGTCGCGCTCGAGTTCCCCGGCCGTGAATGCCTTCTGCAGCGCGGCCTGCGAGTCGAACACGCGCGCCGGGGCTTCGATGACGTGGCGGTCGTCGGGCACCGAGGACACCTTGATGACGCTGCGCCCGAGGTTGCCACTCAGCAGCTTCAGGCCGCCAGTGGCGCTGAACGGGCTCGCGACCGTGCGCGTGACGGCTTCGTTCTTCAGGGGCGCGGCGGGGGTCCATTGCAGGCGGTGCTCGCCCGCATCGCCTGCCAGCGCCGGAATGTTCGCGAATTCACGGATGCCACCCGAACGCACCGTCAGCACGTCGGCGTGCATGAGGCCGGCATCGACCAGTTCGCCGATCACGAAGCCGGGGCCGCCCGAGGCCTGGAACTCGTTCACGTCGGCGCTGCCGTTGGGGTACACGCGGCTCAGCAGCGGCACCACGTCGGAGAGCGTGGAGAAGTCGTCCCAGTCGATCAGGATGCCGGCGGCGCGCGCCACGGCCACCCAGTGGATCAGGTGGTTGGTGGAGCCGCCCGTGGCGAGCAGGGCGACCATGGCGTTGACGATGCAGCGCTCGTCGACCATCTCGCCGATGGGCGGGCAATTGAATGCTGTCTCGCCCGCCTTGCCGAGCACCGTGCGCACGGCCTCGCGCGTGAGCGTTTCGCGCATCGCGTCGCCGGGCTGGATGAAGGCCGTGCCGGGCACGTGCAGGCCCATGGCTTCGAGCAGCATCTGGTTGCTGTTGGCGGTGCCGTAGAAGGTGCAGGTGCCCACCGTGTGATAGGCGGCCATCTCGGCGTCGAGCAGGCCCTGGCGGCCCACAAGGCCCTGCGCCGCCTGTTCGCGCACCTTCGACTTGGCTCCGTTCGACAGGCCCGAGGGCATCGGGCCAGCCGGCACGAACACGGTCGGCAAGTGGCCGAAGTGCAGCGCGCCGATCAGGAGGCCCGGCACGATCTTGTCGCACACGCCGAGCAGCAGTGCCGCATCGAACATGTCGTGCGTGAGCGCGACCGCGGTGCTCATGGCGATCAGGTCGCGGCTGAACAGGCTCAGCTCCATGCCGGGCGTGCCTTGCGTGACGCCGTCGCACATGGCGGGTACGCCGCCGGCCACCTGCGCGGTGGCGCCGAGGCGGCGGGCCTCCTGCTTGATGATGTCCGGGTAGCCTTGGTACGGCGCGTGGGCCGAGAGCATGTCGTTGTAGGCGGTGACGATGCCGATGTTGGGCGCGCGCTCGGTCACCACGCGGAACTTGTCGTTGGCCGGGATGCCGGCCACGGCGTGCGCCACATTGGCGCAGCCCATGCGGTCGGAGCCGCGGTCGCGGGCGCGGATTTCGGCAAGGCGGGTGAGGTAGGCGCCGCGCAGCCCCTGGCTGCGCTCGCGGATGCGATCGGTAACGTCGCGGACGGTGGGGTTTGTGCTGCTGCTCATGGGGGTACGTGGCTCTTGCTGCATGTCGCCAGGGCGACTGTGGGCCTGGAGGCCCATGGTAACAAGCCGGGCGCGAAAGCCCGATGAAATCCGGGCGCCAGGCAATACGAATTTACCCATTCGCGCCTTGCAGGGAGGCGCACGCAAAAAAGCCCGGCGTTACCGGGCTTCTTCTCTGATCTGGCAATCGGAGCGCGTGGCGCTCAGTCGACCAGCTTCACCTCGACGCGGCGCGCCTCGGCGTTGTTGCCAGTGCCGGCCGTCACGGCGGGCTTCTGCAGGTCGACCTTGGCCGCCGGAACGCCCAGGCCCACGAGCACGTCGCGCACCATCTCGGCGCGCTTCTTCGCGAGCTGTTCGTTGATGGCGGCGTCGCCGGTGGTGTCGTGGAAGCCCGAGATCACCGCCTTGCGGCCGCTTTCGACGCCCTTGATGACCGCGGCCAGTGCTTCGGCGGCGCCCGGTGCGAGATCGGCGCTGCCGGTCGCGAAGTAGAAGCTCACCACGCCGTCGACCACGCGGACGCTGGCGCCGTCGGGAATCGTGACCGTCACCGTCTCGGTGACTTCGGCCACCTTGGGTGCCGCACTGGGGGCCGGCGCCGAGATCGTCACTGCCGCAGCGGGCTTGGCGGCCGCCGGGTTGTGCCCCTTGTGCCAGAGCACGATGCCCACCACGAAGAAGATCACCAGGGCGATCAGCGCCATGACGAATCCGATGATGAAATTCTGCTGGCTGTCGTCGTCGCTCATTGCGGGTCTTGCTCCGTAGGAAAGAGGTCGGTAAATAATGGTGCGGTGAACCATGATCAGGAAATTGTAGGCGTCGGCCCTGACACCCCCGTGTCGGACCCTGCGCCGAACCCCGGTCCGCCGGGACTCGACCCCATGCCCAAGCCCCTGCGCGACCCGCAGCCGATGCTCGAGCGCGCCATCGCCGACTGGGGCGGGCATGAGGACCTCTGGCTCTTCGGCTACGGCTCGCTGATATGGCGGCCCGAGTTCGGTTTTACCGAGCGCCGGCCGGCCTGGGTGCACGGCTGGCACCGCGCGCTGAAGATGTGGAGCCGCGTGAACCGCGGCAGCGTGCAGACACCGGGCCTCGTGTTCGGACTGCTCTCGGGCGGCAGCTGCCGCGGCATGGTGTTCCGCGTGCCGAAGGCCGAGGGCCTCGAAACCCTGCGCCGGCTCTGGCTGCGCGAGATGCCGACCGGCGTGTACGACCCCAGGTGGCTGCAATGCGGCACGGCCGAAGGCCATGTGCGCGCGCTGGCGTTCACGCTGTCGCGGCGCAGCCCCAACTTCACGGGCGAACTCAGCGACGAGCGCTACCGCCACATCTTCGCCCACGCGGTGGGCCGCTACGGCAGCTCGCTCGACTACGCGCAGCAGACGCTGCTGGAGCTGCAGCGGCATTCGATCCACGACGCCGCGCTGGCGCGGCTGGTGGCGCTGGCCGCGGCGAAGGAACAGGAGCAGCGCCAGTCAGGGAACGCTGCTGATTGCGATGCACCGCAGGCTCCGGTATATGTTCCGGGGTCTCCAGACAAATCCGAATCATCCCAATCTTCCGGACCTTCCAAGGAAAACACATGAACCAACGTCGTCTCATCGCCACCGGCACCGCCCTCCTCGCCTCGGCCCTCCTGGCCGCCTGCGGCAGCATGGGCGGCAAGCCGAGCACGGCCGTCGAACTGGTGCCGACAGCCGCGATCACGCCCAACCCGACGCGCGGCACGGTGACCTTCACCGCCCTCGAGCACGGCGTGCGCGTGTCGGGCGAGGTGCGCGGCCTGGTGCCGGGCACCGAGCACGGCTTCCACATCCACGAAAAGGGCGACTGCGGCGACAACGGCAATGCCTCGGGCGGCCACTTCAACCCGACCGGCGGCACGCACGGCAAGTTCGCCGCGCCAGGCAGCCATGCCGGCGAACTGCCGAGCCTGCGCGCCGACGCCAACGGCATGGCACGCTTCAGCGTGGAAGACCACGCGATCTCGCTGACCCCGGGCGCTGCCAACAGCGTGGTCGGCCGTGCGCTGGTGGTGCACCGCGACCCCGACGATTTCACGACGCAGCCGGCAGGCAACTCGGGCCCGCGCATCGCCTGCGCCGTGATCGCCAAGCCCTGATCGAATAGAAAAGGCTAGGCGTTCACGCGCGCCAGCCACAGCGCCTCGGCCTGCGCCAGCGCCTCGGGCGTGTCGATGTCGGTGACCACGCCGACATCGTCCACCGCCAGGTCGGCGACCGAATCGATGGCGCGCATCGACCGCAGGATGGACGATGCGCCGAGGCCTCCCTCCAAGGTAGCGAGCTGCGCGCCGCACCCGGCGGCAAAGCCCACCGGATGCCCGCGCTCTCCCCGGTACTGCGGCTGCACGGCATTCACCCGGCCGCCAAGGGCGGCTGCAACCGCCTGCAGCGTCGCGGGCAGCACCAGCGGCAGGTCGCCCGGCAGGATCAGCCAGCCCTGCGCATCGGACGTGGCGCGCACGGCAGCCGCGATCGAGTCGCCCATGCCGGGGTGCCCCGCGTCTTCCACATGCCACGGCAGGCCGCTGGCGCGCACCGCGTCGAGCGTGCGCTCCAGCACCGGCTTGCCGGCGAGCAGCGCCTTCAGCTTCGATCCCGTGCCGCCGGCCGCGATGAAGCGCTCGCCGCGGCCCGAGGCCAGCACGATCACTACCGGGGAATTCGCCTTCTGTGTCGTCATGGGCCGAGTATGTGCGCAACAATCCCGGCATGACTTCTCCTCTCTCCAATGACGCACTGGCGGCACTGCGCAAGAGCTACGAGCGCGCAGAACTCGGCGAGGCCCACAGCGCCGGCGATCCGCTGAAGCAGTTCGAACGCTGGCTCACCGAAGCCATCGACGCGCAGGTGCCCGAGCCCAACGCGATGACGCTGTGCACCGTGGGCAGCGACCTGCGGCCGTCGAGCCGCATCGTTCTCATCAAGGGCTACGACGCGCGCGGCATCGTCTGGTACACCAACTACGAAAGCCGCAAGGGCCGCGAGCTGTCGGGCAATCCGTATGCGTCGATGCAGTTCCACTGGGTCGAGCTGGAGCGCGTGGTGCGCATCGAGGGCCGCGTCGAGAAGGCGGGCGCCGAAGAGAGCGACGCCTACTTCGCAAGCCGACCGCTCGACTCGCGCATCGGCGCCTGGGCCAGCCCGCAGAGCGAAGTGATCAGCGGACGCGACGTGCTGGTGAAGAACGCAGCCGTGTTCGCCGCCAAGCACCTGCTCTCGCCGCCGCGCCCGCCGCACTGGGGCGGCTATCGGCTGGTGCCCGACCGCTGGGAATTCTGGCAAGGCCGCAAGAGCCGGCTGCATGACCGGCTGCGCTACCGGCTCGAAGGCAGCGACTGGGTGCGCGAGCGCCTCGCCCCCTGAGCCGCCGCGTCGTCAGGCCTCGCAGCCTACGACCTTGAATTCGACGCGCCGGTCCAGCGCGTCGCTCGCATCGTCGGCCCCTGTGCCGACGATGTTCTCGCGAAAGCCCATGCCCGATTCGCGCAGCTTCTTCGACAGCGGCGGCGCCTCGCCCACCAGCCGGGCCTTCACGCTCACCGCGCGCTGCAACGACAGCCGCTCGTTCACCGCTTCCGAGCCCGTGCGGCTCGTGTGGCCCGTGACCACCACGCACGAATCGATCTGCGCCGCCTGCCGCGCGATCTGGCGCAGCCACATCGGATAGGCAGTGCTGATCTTCGGGTCGGAGAGGAAGTCGGTCGAGCCCGGCTTGAACAGGAACTTCACGCTCAGGTTGTTGGTTTCGAGCCCCAGGCGCGCGATGGTGCCGAAGGTCTTCTCGGCATCGGCAGTGCGGCCGAGCTGCGATTGCGTGAGGTACAGCCCGCTGTAGATGCGCAGCTGCTGGCCGTCGGGCCGTTTCGACGCGGCCTCGTAGCGGCTCAGCGCCTCGCTCATGCGGCCGGCCTCGTAGGCAGCGGTGGCTTCCTGCAGCACGGTCGAGGTCGGCAGGCGCTCCAGGTACAGCGCGTCGGCGGCCTGGCCGGGTTGGGTCTCCGCGGTGCGGATGTAGCCCTCGACGCCGCGGTCCTTGCCGTTCACTGGACTGTCGCGGAAGAAGGCGGTGGGCCGCGTGTCGAGCGTGGCATCGCTGATGCGCGTGACCGACTGAGCAATCACCACGCCGCTCTTGATCTCGGTCAGCGCAAGGTTCAGCCGGTACGGCCCGCCCGAGGCGTCCTTGTCGCGCACCAGCGTGCCGTTCAGCACGTACTGTGCGTTGCCGATCTCGCTGGCGTTGAACGGCGTGACGGTGAACTGCTTGAACTGCGCCTGCATGCGCTGGACGATGCGCTGTTCCGCCACGCGCGTCACCTCGGTCTGCTGGCCGCTCGCGCCTTCGAGCAGCGGATCGATCACGATGCGGCGCTGCGTGAGCGTCGACTCCACCTTGGCCAGGAAGGCCGGCAGCTTCTGCGTCTGCACCATCAGGTCATCCACCGCCTGGTTCATGGCCTGGTCGAAGGGCATGGCGTTGCCGGGCGCGGGGCGGTGCGCGCAGGCGGCGGCAAGTACGGCGGCTGCGCACAGCGTGAACACGCGCAGTGCCACGCGGACTCGTTGGGTGGTGGTCGTCATCAGCATTGGCTCCTCAATGTCTTCATGTCCTGGTCCGACAGCGGCTCGCCGACGGCGGCGCGCATGTTGATTTCGCTGCAGCGCTTCGATGGCGCGGCGCGCGGCGCGGCGGCTTCGCGTTGCACTGGCGGCGGTGACGGCGGTGCGGCCGGCTGCTGTGCGCGCGTCCTGATCACCGGCTTCGACTTCGATGGCGCCTCGTCGGTCTTTTCAGACTTCTCGGCGGGCGACGGCTCGGCCGGCTCGCGCGGCACGTTCGCCGACAGGCACGGCGTGCGGCACGGCTTGGCCGCGCCAGCGGGCTCCGCGGCCTGCGCGGGACGGCCGTGCAGCGCGATCACCGTCGCGACCACCGCCATAGCAAGAAGGGGCGAAGAGCGCGCCGGGTGAATCATCAGCCGGCAAATGTAGGGTGCCAGCGGCCCCGCGCCATCTCGCCAAACGGCCACCCTGCCAAACGGCATAGGCACGCGGCGAAGCGCTCTAAGGCGAAAGTCCGCTCAACGCCAAGGAGAAGAGACCGAAGGACTCAGGGCAGCCACTGCACACACATCATCACGAGCGTGAGCGTGACGAGCCCCAGCACCGTCGACACAGCGACGCTGGCCGTCACCAGGTCTTCGGACGTGCGGTAGCGCTGCGAGAACAGGAACACGTTGGCGCCAATGGGCAGCGCCGCTGCCACAACCATCACCGTGAGCGGAATGCCGCGCACGCCCAGCAGCCAGCCGATGACAGCCACCAGCAGTGGATGCAGCAGGTTCTTCACAAGCGCCTGCACCAGCGCGCCGCGCCAGTGCCGGCCGATGGGCGTGAGCGCGAGCGTGATGCCCACCATCACCAGCGCGATCGGCCCGAAAGCCTGGCCCAGCAGCTGGATCGGCTTGTCGATGACCTCGGGCATGACCAGCCCGGTCTGCGCGAACAACAGGCCCGCGATGATCGGCATCGGCACGGGGTGAATGATGGCGTTGCGCAGCGCGCGCATCACGGTGCGCGCCATCGACGGCCGCTTGTCTGCGCCAGCGGCGCCGGCCTGCTCGCGCGCGACGGCCAGCTCCAGCACCACCGTAGCGCTCGTCAGCAGCACCAGCGAATGCAGCGAGATCAACGTGAGCAGCACCACCATGCCCTCCTCGCCGTATGCGAGGCCGATCAGCGCGATGCCGATCATCACGGTGTTGCTGTAGGTGTTGGCCAGCGCGAGCACCGCCGCCGTGCGGTTGAACCCGCGCAGCGCCAGCGTGCCCGCGAACAGCAGGCCCGAGGCGAGGAAGTACGCCGCCACGGGCTTGAGGCTCAACTGCTCGACGTGCACCGTGCTCATCGCGCGGAACAGCAGCGCAGGCGCGAGCAGCAGGAAGATGAGGTGCGACAAGTCTTTCACCGCATTGCCGCCGATCCAGCGGCGCTTGCCTGCCAGATAGCCGACAGCAATGAGTAGGACGACGGGGAGGAGCGAGGAGATGACGATGGAATTCACTCGGCGAGGATAGCCGAGGGACTCTTTCGTCCTCGCCGCCGCCCTCCTTCCCCAACGCCCTTAGAACGTCACGCGCAGGCCGACCTTCAGCGTCCGCCCCGGCAACGGCGCGTTCGGATACACCGTCGTCGTCAGGATCGAGGTCGCGCTGTAGGCCAGCTTGTTCGTGATGTTGTCCATGCGCGCATACCAGGTGAGGTTGGCGCGCTGCACCTTCATGCGGTAGGTGATGGCCGCATTCCACAGCGTGTATGCATCGGTTTCGCGCGCACCCACCGACGGAATGCGGTGCTGCGCCGCGTTGTAATCGAAGCCGAAGCGCGCGCCCCACGGGCCGTTGGCATAGGCCAGCGTTGCGCCCAGGCGCAGCGGCGCGATGCGCGGCAGCGGCTCGCCGGTGTCGAGGTTCTTCGCGCGCACGATGTCGCCGCGCCACTCGAGGTCGAGCGTGCCCGCATCGCCCATGCGTGCGAAGCCGTCAGTGCCCAGCAGGCGCAAGTTGCCGTTGGCCTCGATGCCGGTGAAGCGCGCGCGCACGCCGCTGTAGACGTACTCGGCCAGCGTGTCGGTGGCGCCAGGCTCGGCCACATTGCCCTCTTCATCGAGGTTGCGCCCCGATGCCGTCAGGCCGATGTAGTTGCTGAAGCGCGTGACATACGCGTTCACGCGGGCCGTGTTGGGGCCCGACTTCCATTGCGCGCCCAGGTCGAGGCCGGTCGACTTTTCCTTCTTCAGATTGGGGTCGCCCACCTCCCATGCGGCCGTTGCCACGTGGGGGCCGTTGGCCAGCAGCTCGTAGTCTTTCGGCGCGCGCTCGGTGTAGGCGAGGTTCGAAGTCAGCTGCCACTGCGGCGCGAGGTTGACCAGCGCACCGAAGGCCGCACTGTGCGGATTGAAGGTGCGCTCGCCGACTGCAAAACGCGTGACCGTCGGATCGTCCGGGTAGCCCAGCGAGCGGATGCGGACCTGCTCGGTGCGCGCACCGAAGCTCAGGCGGCCCCATGAAGTGCCGTATTCCTCGTACATGAACAGCGCATTGGAGCGCGTGCGGCTGTGCGGCGCAAAGGCCTCCTCGCCGTCGGCGGCGAAGCGGTTGGTTTCGCTGCTGAAGCCGACCAGGCCTTCGAAGTTGCCGATCTTCTGGTGGCGCGCCTCGATGCGCAGGTCGTTGCTCATGTTCGAGAACGTGGTGCCGGCTTCGCCGCCCTCGAACTCGGTGTGGCGGTAGTCCGTATGACTCAGCTTCGCGTGGATGCTGCTGATGAAGCCGCCCGGGCGCCACTCGCCTTCGATCGCATAGCGGTCGGACTTCATGCCGATGGTCACGTCGTCTTCAGCCACGGTGCCGTACTTGCTGCGATAGGTGCTGACCGAGGCGCCGATGTAGCCCTGGTCGAAGAACATCGTGCCGCCGACGGCGCCGCCGTGCGCTTCGTTGGCCGAGTTGCAGATCTTGCGCGCAGTCCACGGCGAGCCGGGCTTGCTGCATTCGAGCGTGATCGGCACCGACACGTCTTTCGAGTCGCGGTTGAAGGCGTCGACGTGGATCGCCAGGCGGTCGTTGCCGCCTTCGAGCACCACGCCGCCGTTCTTCTCCTTGTTGCCGGTGGAGTAACCCAGGTCGGCGCGGCCGCCGAAGCCGTTGATCGGTTCCGTCGGAATGCGGTTGTCGATCACGTTGACCACGCCGCCGACGGCGCTGCCGCCGTACTGCAGCGCCGAGGGGCCGCGCAGCACCTCGATGCGGTCGGTCACCAGTGCATCGACCGGCACGGCGTGGTCGTAGCTCAGCGCCGAGGCGTCGGGCGCACCGCCGCCGTTCTGCAGGATGCGGATGCGGTCGCCGTCCTGGCCGCGAATGATCGGGCGGCTGGCGTTGGGGCCGAAGTAGCTGCTGCTCACGCCGGGCACGTTGTCGAGCGTTTCGCCGAGCGTCGATTGGGAGCGCAGCAGCAGCTTGTCGCCCGACAGCGTGGTGGTCGGCGCGATCAGGTCGCTGGCGCCGAGCGGGTTGCCGGTGACGGTGACTTCGCGCAGGCTGGTGGCGTCGGCGGGTTGGGCCTGGGCAGCATCAGGAGTCTGCGTCTGGGCCTGGGCCTGGCTCGCGAAAGCGGCGAGCGAAAGAACGGCAACGCCAATGGCGTTGCGACGGAAGTTATGGGACATGAATGGACACTCGTTGAATCAAGGGACGACCAGCCGCCACCACGCAAGAAGCGGGTGCAGCAGTCGGAACACAGGGGATTCAGCGAGTGGAAGGCGGGCCGCGCGCGTCGAACAGCGCGACCCAGCGGGCGATGACCTCGCCCTGCAGGAAAGCAAAGGTGGCCGACGGCAGCAGCATCGGCAGCACCACCAGCGGCACGCCGGGCACACTGGAGCCGTGCGAGAGCTGGTCGTACAGGCGGCACTCGGCGTCGGTGTGCTCGCCGAACAGCCCGGCCAGATGGTGGCCCGCATGCTTGTGGGCAACCTGCGCGGCCTGCTCCGCAGCGGCCGGCAGGCCCGGAACATGCAGCGAGCGGTGCATCAGCCCCAGCGTGCCCGCGAACCACACCGCGACCATCAGCGCGATGACGAGCGCGCGGGTCGAACGGGTCCGGGGTTGATGGATGGCGAGGTGCACAGGGCGCGAGTCTTGATGGCCGGTCAGGCTTTCAGGCGCGAGGCGAAGGTCTTCTGGAACTTCTCGACCTTCGGACCCACGACGAATGCGCAGTAGCCCTGGTTCGGGTTGTTCAGGAAGTAGTCCTGGTGGTAGGCCTCGGCTGTCGAGTAGTTGGCGAGCTTTGCCACTTCGGTGACGACGGGCGAGTGATAGGTCTTGCTGGCCTCGATCTCGCGGATGACCCCTTCGGCCACCTCTTTCTGGGCGTCGCTGGTGTAGTAGATGCCGCTGCGGTACTGGGTGCCGACGTCGTTGCCCTGGCGGTTGAGCGTGGTCGGGTCGTGCACGACGAAGAAGATTTCGAGGATTTCACGCAGGCTGATCTGCGCCGAGTCGAAATCGAGCTTCACCACCTCGGCATGGCCGGTGCGGCCGGTGCAGACCTGCTCATAGGTCGGGTTGACGGTCTGGCCGTTGCAATAGCCCGATTCCACGTCCAGCACGCCCTGAACCCGGTCGAACACCGCCTCGGTGCACCAGAAGCAGCCACCGCCCAGCACGATGGTTTCGGTCGGCGACGGTGAAGTGGACATGGTGCTGCTCCGGCAGGTTGGAAAAAGACGAACCCGATATTGTCGCGGCTTGACGTGACGGATGCCGGTCACTACATTACTAACCCGCGAGTCATTAACACCATGCCCACGCCCCGCTCCTTCGTCGAAAAGATCTGCCCGGTGCACGCCAAGCGCGAGCGCCGGAAAGAGGCGCGTCCCGGCGAGCTGCTGGCCGCCGCGCTCGATCTGTTCGTCGAAAAGGGCTTTGCCGCCACCCGTTCCGAGGAAGTGGCGGCGCGCGCCGGCGTCTCCAAGGGCACCCTCTTTCTTTACTTTCCGAGCAAGGAAGAGCTGTTCAAGGCCGTGGTCATGGAAAACCTCGGCGGCCGTTTCACGGAGTGGAATGCCGAGTTCGAGGCCTTCGAAGGCACCACGGCCGAGATGCTGCGCTACTGCATGAGCGTGTGGTGGGAGCGCGTCGGCAAGACCCAGGCCTCGGGCCTGACCAAGCTCATGATGAGCGAGGGCGCCAACTTTCCCGAACTGGCGGAGTTCTACCGCCGCGAGGTGGTCCGGCCCGGCCACGAGCTGCTGCGGCGCATTTTCAAGCGCGGCATCGACAGCGGCGAGTTCGCGCCGATGGACATCGACCACGCGATCTATTCGGTGGTGGCGCCCATGGTCTTCCTCATGCTCTGGAAGCATTCGGCCATGGTCTGCGTCGACGGCGCATCGGCGCTCGACCCCGAAAAGTACGTCGCCGTGCAGGCCGACGTGGTGATCAACGGGCTCAGCGCGCACCCCGGAAGGCCGAGCGTGCCGCCGGTGTCACCGCCGGCACCTAAAATTGAAGGTTTGTCCTGAGCCCACTAGGAAAACCACGCCATGAACCCCACCCCCACCCTCGAGCGCTTGCGCTTCAACATGATCGAACAGCAGATCCGCCCCTGGGATGTGCTGGAAACGGACATCCTCGAACTGCTGGCCGAAATCCACCGCGAAGACTACGTGCCGGAAGAACACCGCACGCTGTCCTTCTTCGACATGGAACTGCCCCTGCTCGACGGCTCCGTGCCTGGCGAATTCATGCTGTCGCCCAAGGTCGAGGCACGCACGCTGCAGGACCTGCACATCCAGAAGCACGAATCGGTGCTCGAGATCGGCACCGGCTCCGGCTTCATGGCCGCCCTGCTGGGCGCCCGCGCCGCCCAGGTGCTGTCGCTTGAAATCAACCCCGTGCTGGCCGCCCGCGCCGCCGAGACGCTGCGCCGCAACGGCGTGACCAACGTCGAAGTGCGCAATGCCGACGGCGCCGTGCCCCTGGCCAGCGGCCCGAGCTTCGACGTGATCGTGCTCAGCGGCTCGGTCGCACGCATTCCGCAGAACCTGCTGGGTTCGCTCAAGGTCGGCGGCCGCCTCTCGGCCATCGTGGGCGAAGAGCCGATGATGCGCGCCCACTTCGTCACCCGCTCGAGCGAAAGCAAGTGGGACACCATCCAGCCCTGGGACATCGTGGCCCCGCGCCTGCTGAACTTCCCCGAGCCCTCGCGCTTCTCGTTCTGAGCCGGCGGTTGACCGAATGATCGACCAAGTCCGCCCCGCCGACCTTGCCGCCTGGTTCGCCCAGAACGCCGATGCCACCCCCGTGCTGCTCGACGTGCGCGAGCCCTGGGAACTGCAGACGGCGAGCGTCGCGCCCCAGGGCTTCACCCTGGTGGCGATTCCGATGAACGAGATTCCCGGGCGGCTGGCCGAACTGAATGGCGGCCAGCCCGAACTTCGAATTGCATGCCTGTGCCATCACGGCGCGCGCAGCCAGCGCGTGGCCGCCTTTTTGAACCAGAACGGCTTTGACCAGCTCGCCAACGTGGCGGGCGGCATCGACGCCTGGTCTTCGCACGACCCCTCGGTCCCGCGCTACTGATTCTTTCTTCAAGGACGTTCAATGCCTTCCAGGCCCCGGCTTTCGCCTCTTTCCGCAGCGCTCGCAAGCATCTTCGCAGCCCTGCTCGCAACGCCGGCCCTGACCCAGGCCCAGACACTGAACGAACTCTATGACGCCGCCCGCGGCTACGACGCCACCTACCAGGGCGCACGGGCCCAGTACGAGGCCAACGTCGCGCGTGCCGCGCAGGCCAAGGCCGGCATCCTTCCCGCCGTGGGGCTCACGGCCGGCGTGACGCGCAGCGACCTCGACATCGACACCCTCACGGGCAGCGGCCGCGGCACCACCACGCCGCGCGACTTCAACACGCAGAACGTCGGCATCAACGCCACGCAGCCGCTTTACCGGCCGGCCAACTGGGCCACGTACGAGCAGGGCAAGCGCCAGGCCGACATCGCTCAGGCGGTGCTCACCATTGCCGAGCAAGACCTGATCGTGCGCGTGAGCCAGGCGTATTTCGACGTGCTCGCAAGCCAGGACAGCCTGGCGCTCGTGCGCGCGCAGAAGGTCGCCGTGGCCGAGCAGCTGGCGTCGGCCAAGCGCAACTTCGAGGTCGGCACCTCCACCATCACCGACTCGCGCGAGGCGCAGGCCCGCTACGACCTCGTGATCGCGCAGGAGATTGCGGCCGAGAACGACCTGCAGGTGAAGAAGATCGTGCTCGACCAGTTGGTCGGCCGCCCCGGCAGCGTGCCGGTGCCGCTGCGGGTGCCGGTGGTGCTGCCCGCCGCCGTGCCCGCGGACATCAACGCCTGGGTCGCACAGGCCGACGAGGTGCATCCCTCGATCCAGCAGGCCCGCCTGGGCCTCGACGTGGCCGGGCTCGAAGTGGACAAGGCCAAGGCCGGCCACAAGCCCACGCTCGACGCCAACCTGGGCTACAACGTCACGCGCAACCCGACGGGCACCAGCACCAGCACCGTGGGCACCCGCGTCAACGCGACCACGGTCGGCGTGACCTTCAACCTGCCGCTGTTCGCAGGCTTCGCCACCGAAAACCGCATCAAGGAAACACTGGCGCTCGAAGACCAGTCGCGCAGCGTGCTCGACGGCACCCGCCGCAGCGTGGCGCAGGCCACCCGCGCGGCCTACCTCGGGCTCGTCTCCGGCGCGGGACAGGTGAAGGCGCTGGAAGCGGCCGAGGCGTCGAGCCAGAGCGCGCTCGACGCCAACCGGCTCGGCTACCAGGTGGGCGTGCGCATCAACATCGACGTGCTGAACTCGCAAAGCCAGCTGTACCAGACCAAACGCGACCTGGCGCAGGCGCGCTACAACGTGCTGCTTGGCAACCTGAAGCTGCGCCAGGCCAACGGCACGCTGACGACCGACGACATGAATGCGATCAACGCGACGCTGGCGAGCAACGGCAGCGTGCCGGCCGTGCCTCCGGCCACCGGGCCTGATCGCAGCACCTCGGTGCCGCCTGCGACAACCGTGACGCCGCCGAGCATTCCGGTGATCCCGCCGGTGCCGGTGCAGCCGTTCAATCCGCCGGCGCCGACGATGCCGACAGCACCCGTGCCGCCGGTGATCCTGAACCCGCCGGTGCGCTGAGCGCGCGCCGCAGTCAGTCCAGCGTGGGCTCGGCCCGCGTTGGCTCTTCGTCCAGCGGCTCGCCTGCCGCCGTCACCGGCTCCGCCGCCTGCGCAATCGCCAGCACCGCGGCCGCTGTGCGCTCGGCAGCCCCGCGGTTCGATGAAGAGAACGCTAGCGCGGCCTGCGCCATCGTGGCGCGGCGCTCGGGGTTCTCGACCAGCTTCAGCGCGGCCGTCACGGCCTGTTCCATGCCCTCGACCCGCAGCGACGCACCGGCCGCCAGCGACAGCTGCGCCGCCTCGGCGAAGTTGAAGGTCGACGGGCCCATGATCACCGGGCAACCGCAGGCCGCCGGCTCGATCAGGTTCTGGCCGCCCAGCGGCTCGAAGCTGCCGCCCAGCAGCGCCACGTCGGCCAGGCCGTAGTACAGCGCCATTTCGCCCAGCGAATCGCCGAGCCAGATCTCGGCGTCGGAAGGCTGGCCCGCCGCGCTGCGGCGCGCGACGGCAAAGCCCTCGACCTCGATCAGCGCCGCCACTTCGTCGAAGCGTTGTGGATGGCGCGGCACGATCATCCATTGCACGTCGTGCACGCGCTTGGCAATCGAGCGGATCGCGCCCTGCTCGGGCGGCACGGGCGAGGTTGCGCCGAAGCGCTTGAGCACTTCGAGCAGCAGTCGCTCTTCGCCGTCGCGCGAGCTTGCGAGCACGACCATCGGCTTGGGCAGGCGCTCGCGCAGCGACACGGCCGCGTTCAGCTGGCGCGCATCGGGCGTGGCGTCGAATTTGAGGTTGCCGTAGATGCCGGCCACCTTGGCGCCGAGCGACACCAGGCGGTGCGCATCGGCCTCGGTCTGCGCCCACACGGCGGTGAGCGCCGAGTACGCGGGCCGCGCCAGCCATGCAAGCCGTTCGGCCGAGGCCAGCGATTTCTCGTTGAGCCGCGCGTTGGCCAGCACCAGCGGAATATGGCGCTCGGCGCACGCGGCGGCCATCTCGGGCCAGACCTCGGTTTCCATCAGCACGCCGATGCGCGGCTGGAACTTGTCAAGAAAACGCGCCACCGCGCCCGGCGTGTCCCACGGCTGCCAGACCTGCGTGTCGCCGGGTTCGAGCAGCTTGGCGCCTTCTTCGCGGCCGGTGGCGGTGCCATGCGTGAGCAGGATCGGAATGCCCGGGTACTGCCGCCGCAGCTCGGCGATCAGGATGGCGGCCGCACGCGTCTCGCCGAGCGAAACCGCATGCACCCAGCACTGGGCCTGGCCGGTGGTGGCTTCGTCGTAATGGCCGAAGCGCTCTTCCACAGCCACGCCATAGCCCGGCTCGGCCTCGGCGCGGCGCCGCAGCTTGCGGCGCACGAGCGGTTGCACGACGGTGGTGAAGACGCCGTAGAGGCGAAGCAGCAGGGAACGCACGGGCTCAGTTCAATGAGAGGCTTCAGCCAGCTTGGCGTCGGGCTTGACGGTTCTCAACAGAGCCAGCATCTCGGCTTCGATGCGCTTCAATGCGGCATCGGTCTGGCCTTCGAAGCGCAGCACCAGCACGGGGGTGGTGTTCGAGGCGCGGATCAGGCCGAAGCCATCGGGCCAGTCGACGCGCAAGCCGTCGATGGTCGAAACCTTGGCGGGGGCCGCGAAGCTCGCGCCCTTCACGAGCTTGTCGACCACCACGTGCGGCTCGCCTTCGGCGCAGGCCACGTTCAGTTCGGGCGTCGAGAAGCTGGTGGGCAGCGCGTTGAGCACGTCACTCGCGTTCGGGCTCTTGCTCAGGATCTCGAGCAGCCGGCAGCCCGCATAGGTACCGTCGTCGAAGCCGAACCACCGCTCCTTGAAGAAGATGTGGCCGCTCATCTCGCCGCCCAGCGGCGAATCGATTTCCTTCATCTTCGCCTTGATGAGCGAATGGCCGGTCTTGAAGATCATCGGCACGCCGCCCGCTGCCTCGATGGCCGGTGCCAGGCGCTGCGAGCACTTCACGTCGTAGATGATGGTGCCGCCGGGCACGCGCGACAGCACGTCCTGTGCAAAGAGTTGCATCTGGCGGTCGGGGAAGATGTTCTGGCCGTCCTTGGTGACGATGCCCAGGCGGTCGCCGTCGCCGTCGAAGGCCAGGCCCAGTTCGGCGTCGCCGGTGGCCAGCGCGGCCATCAGGTCCTTGAGGTTCTCGGGCTTGCTGGGGTCCGGGTGATGGTTGGGGAAGTCGCCGTCGACTTCGCTGAACAGCTCGGTCACTTCGCAGCCGATGGCGCGGAAGATGGCAGGGGCCGACGCACCCGCGATGCCGTTGCCCGAATCGACCACGATCTTCATCGGCCGCGCCAGCTTGATGTCGCCGGCAATGCGCTTGACGTAGGCCTCGGTCACGTCGACCTTGCGCACGCTACCGCCTGGGGCGAGCTGAGCGGTGCCAGCTTCCATGGTCTTGCGCAGGCCCTGGATCTCGTCGCCGTAGATCGCGCGGCCGGCCAGCACCATCTTGAAGCCGTTGTAGTCCTTGGGGTTGTGGCTGCCGGTGACCTGGATGCCGCTCTTGCACAGCGTGTGGGCCGCGAAGTACAGCATCGGGGTGGTGACGGCGCCCACGTCGATCACTTCGACGCCGGTGGCCACCAGGCCCTTGATCAGCGCCTCTGCCAGCGCGGGGCCCGACAGGCGGCCATCGCGACCTACGGCCACCGACTTCTCACCGGCGGCGCGGGCTGCGCTGCCGAAGGCCCTGCCGAGCGCTTCCGCCACCTCCGTATCGAGAGTGACGGGCACGACGCCGCGAATGTCATAGGCCTTGAAGATCGACGCGCTGAGCTGCATGAAAGGCGTTTCCCTGTTGGTTTTGTAAACGGGGCATTGTAGGCAAGGCTCCAGATGCCCACATGTCCGAAAACGGCCAGTTGAAACGAGTCGAAACCGTATCATTTCCCCATGCCTACCAGCCACACCCCTACCGAAGCGCTCGAGAGCGACGCCTGCTACCTGGCGATGAAGACGCATGATGCGCGCTTCGACGGGTCGTTCTTCACCGCCGTGACCTCCACCGGCATCTATTGCCGCCCGGTCTGCCGCGTGAAGCTGCCTCGGCGCGAGAACTGCCGGTTCTTCCGCCACGCGGCACAGGCCGAGGCCGCGGGCTTTCGCCCCTGCCTGCGCTGCCGGCCCGAGCTGGCCCCTCGTGCTTCAGGCGCAGCCAGCTGGTCGACCGAAGACGCCTCGCGCATCCTCGCGCTGCAGGCGGCACGGCTGATCGACGAGCCCGACGCCTGGTCGGAAGACGGCCCGGGCGCGGCGCAGATCGCGGCGCGGCTCGGCGTGAGCGACCGCCACCTGCGGCGCATCTTCGAGGTGCAGTTCGGCGTCTCGCCCCTTCAATATCTGCAGACGCGCCGCCTGCTGGCCGCCAAGCAGCTCATCGCCGACACCCGCCTGCCGATGACGCAGGTGGCGCTGGCCAGCGGCTTCGCCAGCGTGCGGCGATTCAATGCGGCCTTTCTGGAGCACTACGGCCTGAACCCGAGCGCCCTGCGGCGCGCCGGTGGCGCCACCGTCGAAGGTGGCGAAGGCAAGGCCATCGAGGTGCGGCTGGGCTTTCGCCCGCCCTACGACGCCAACGCGATGCTGGGCTTCTTCGCGCGCCGTGCGTTGCGCGGCGTCGAAGTCGTATCCACGGCAGACGGCAAGGAGCCCGCCAAGGGCAGCACGCCCACGTATGTAAAGCTGAACCGCACGCTGCGCGTCCAGCAAGGCGGACAGGCGCATGCGGGCTGGCTGCAACTGCGCTTCGACCTCGAACGCGAGCAACTGCTGCTGTCGGTCAGCGATTCACTGGCCGCGGTGCTGCCCATCGTCATCAGCCGCGCACGCGCGCTGTTCGACCTCGACGCCGAGCCGATGGCCATCAATGCAGCGCTGCATGCGGCCTTTCCGCACGGCGACGGGCTGCGCGTGCCGGGCACGGTCGATGGCTTCGAGCTGGCGGTGCGCGCGGTGCTGGGCCAGCAGATCACGGTGGCCGCGGCGCGCACGCTGGGCTCGCGGCTGGTCGAGGCCTTCGGCGAGCCACTGGCTACGCCCATCGAGGGGCTGAACCGCCTGTTTCCCACGCCCGCGACCATTGCCGCCGCGAGCGGCGATGCGCTGGGGCAGCTCGGCATCGTGCGGCAGCGGCAGACGGCCCTGCACGCCATCGCACGCGAAGTCGCGTCCGGCAAGCTGACGCTGCATGCGGGGGCCGACGTGCCTTCCACCATCGCGGCGCTGCAGGAGCTGCCCGGCATTGGCGCCTGGACCGCGCAGTACATAGCGATGCGCGCGCTGCGTTGGCCCGATGCATTTCCGGCCGGCGACGTGGCACTGCAGAAGGCGCTGGGCGTAACCACAGCGCGCGCTGCCGGCGAGGCCTCGCAAGCCTGGCGGCCGTGGCGCAGCTATGCGGTGCTGCGGGCATGGCACGCGCCCTCTTCCACTCCTGCGACCGCCACCGAAACGGCGGCCGCGGAACTCCCTCTCATCACTACGGCAGGCCTCGCCGCCTGAAACGTCATGAAATTCAAGAGCAAAGTCATCTACACCTCGCACATCGACACGCCGCTCGGCGGCATCACGATGGCGGCCACAGACCAGGGCCTGGCCGGCGTCTGGTTCGACCAGCAGCGCCACTGGCCCGACACCAGCGGCTGGATCACGAAGGACGACCACCCCGCGCTGGTCGAGGCGGCCGCGCAGCTGCACGACTACTTCGCCGGCAAGCGCGACAACTTCGACATGAAGCTCGACCTGTCGCACGGCACCGCGTTCCAGCAGAGCGTGTGGCAGCAACTGCTGGCCATTCCGGCGGGCGCCACCACGAGCTATGGCGCGCTCAGCGTCAACGTGGGCAACCCGGCCGCGGTACGCGCCGTTGGCGCGGCCGTGGGGCGCAACCCGATCAGCGTGATCGTGCCCTGCCACCGCGTGCTGGGGTCGGACGGATCGCTGACCGGTTACGCTGGGGGGCTCGACCGCAAGACCGCCCTTCTGGAGCTCGAAGGCGCGTTGTAAGAACATCCAACGAAGAAGAGACAGAGAGCGAAAGACGCATGACCTCAACGAACAACAACATCGCAGCCACCAAGCCCCTCGCACCCACCGCCTGGCTCATCGACCTGGTGCTGCTGGGCGCGCTCTGGGGCGCGTCTTTCCTCTTCATGCGCATCGGCGCGGCGGAGTTCGGCGCGCTGCCGACGGCCGCGGTGCGGGTGGCCATTGCCGCGCTGTTCCTGCTGCCCATCGCGCTGCTGCGCGGCCAGGGACCGTCTCTCGCCAAGCACTGGAAGGCCAGCTTCGCGGTCGGCGTCTTCAACTCGGGCATGCCGTTCGCGCTGTTCTGTTTCGCGCTGCTGACCATCAACACCGGCCTGGCCGCCGTGCTCAATGCCACGACACCGATGTTCGGCGCGCTCGTCGCCTGGGCCTGGTTCCGCGAGCGGCCTGCGGGTTCGCGCATCGTCGGGCTGGTGATCGGCTTTGCCGGCGTGGCAATGCTCGCCAGCCGCAGTGCCGGCCTGCATGCGGGCGCCAGCGGCAATGCCGCGCTCTTCGCGGTGCTGGCCTGCCTGGGTGCGTGCCTTTGCTACGGCATCTCGGCCAGCGCCACGCGGGCCCATCTGGGCGGCGTGCCCGCGCTGACCACCGCCACCGGCAGCCAGATCGGCGCCACGCTGTTCCTCGCCCTGCCCGCCTTCTGGCTCTGGCCCGCGCAGATGCCCAGCCTGCGCGCGTGGCTCGCGCTGCTGGCGCTCGGCATCGCTTGCACGGGCGTCGCCTACATCCTGTTCTTCCGGCTGATCGAACGCGCCGGCCCGGCGCGCGCGCTGACGGTGACCTTCCTGGTGCCGGTGTTCGCGCTGTTCTACGGCGCGGTCTTCCTCGGCGAGAACATCACGCAGTGGATGCTGATCTGCGCGGCCGTCATCGTCTGCGGCGTGGCGCTGTCGACGGGCATCGTCAAGCTGGGCTCGCCCCGCAAGGCCTCGGCCTGAGCGCGCTTCGGCGGGGCGCCTACACGGCGCCCGCGACGACGTTCACCGAGAGTGCGAGCACCAGCATGTTGAACGCGAAGGCCAGCACGCTGTGCAGCAACGTGATGCGCCGCATCTCCTTCGACGTCGCCTGCACATCGGACACCTGCGAGGTCATGCCGATCACGTACGAGTAGTAGAGAAAGTCGAAGTAGTCGGGGGCGTCGTCCTTGCCCGGAAAGTCGAGCCCGCCGTCGGGCGTGCCGCTCTTCTGGTCGATGTAGTAGCGGTGCGCGTAATGAAAGGCATAGATCGTGTGCATCATCAGCCACGAGCCCGCCAGCGCCACCAGCCCGAGCGCCACGTGCGCCGCGCGCTCCCAGCCGCTCAGCGCCTTCACCTGCTGCAGCAGCATGGCGATGGCCACCACGCTGGCGCCGACCACCACCAGCATCGAGACGAGGATCACCACGTTGGGCTGGTCGAGCGACTGCGCCCGTTCGCGCGTGCGCTTCGCATCGAAGGTATCGGCCAGCCACCACGACAGCACCTGGTAGACCACCACGGCCACGCACCACCCGGCCAGCGCGCGCGCCATGCCGCTCATGGGCACCGGCATCAACGCCGCGGCGGTAGCGCAGCCTGAGACAGCGCCGTAGAAAAGACGTTGGGGACCGGTGGTTGTGGAAAGGTGTTTGCGCATGGCGGCACTGTAGCGCCGTGCAGTCTCCCGCCGTCGGCGTTCAAGGGAGTCATGCCCGGAGACATTCGCTTCTAGCGCCGTCTCTGCCCTTCTCCGTCCGACAGCAACGCTGCGCGCACTTCCTTCTTCAGCACCTTGCCCACCTTGGAGCGCGGCAGGTCGAGCCACACCTCGATCTGCTTGGGTGCCTTCACGCTGCCGATGCGCGACTTGACGAAGGCCTTGATCTCCTCCACGTCCAGTTGCCGCCCGGCATGCAGTTGCAGCACTGCCACCACGCGCTCGCCCCACTTCTCGTCGGGCAGGCCGACGACGGCGCTGTCCTGCACGTCGGGGTGCTGCATCAGCACCTGCTCGACCTCGGCAGAGTAGACGTTGAAGCCGCCCGAAATGATCATGTCCTTGGCGCGGTCCACGATGTAGAGAAAGCCGTCTGTGTCGAGGTAGCCGATGTCGCCGGTGTGGTGCCAGCCGTGGCGCGAGGCCTCTTCGGTGGCGCGCGCGTCCTTGTAGTAGCCGAGCATCACGAGCGAGCCGCGCACCACGATCTCGCCGCTCTCGCCCGTGGGCAGTAGCGCGCCGTCGCCGTTCATCACGCCTACCTGCACGAGTGGCCCGGGCCGGCCGGCCGATGACAGGCGTTGGTGTGCGATGGTGCCGTCATTGTTGAAGTGGTCGCGCGGCGACATCATCGAGATCATCATCGGCGCCTCTGTCTGGCCGAAGAGCTGGGCCATGACGGGGCCGATCTTCTGCAGCGCCTCTTCGAGCCGCGCGGCCGACATGGGCGCCGCGCCGTACCAGAAGCATTGCAGCGAATCGAGCTTCGCATCTGCCAGCTGTGGGTGCTGCAGCAGCATGTAGATCAGCGTGGGCGGCAGGAAGGTGTGGGTGACACCGTGTTCTTCGATGAGGCCGAGGAACTCGCCCAAGTCGGGCTTGGGCATGATCACGACCTGCCCGCCCAGCGCCATCACCGGCAGGCACAGCACGCCGGCCGCATGCGTGAGCGGTGCCAGCGCGAGGTAGACGGGCCGGCCCTCGAAGGGGTAGCCCATCAGCGTCAGCGCCGACATCGCCTCGAGGTTGCGCCCCGACAGCATCACGCCCTTGGGCTGGCCGGTGGTGCCGCCGGTGCCGGCGATCATCGCAACGTCGTCGACCACCGGCACATCGATGGACGCATCGCCGGCATCCCCCAGCCATTGGTCGAGCGATGGCGCGAAGGGCTGCGCCTTGTCGAGGCAGACCAGCGTCGTCACCTTGGGCAGGTCGGCCCGCATCTGCTCGACCAGCGGTGCGTAGTTGCTGTGGAAGATCAGGCAGCTGCAGTCGAAGGCGTCGAGCACGTAGCGGTTCTCGGCAGCCTCGTTGCGCGGATTGATCGGACACCACACGGCCGCAGCGCGCGACAGCCCGAAGACGCATGCAAAGGCGACCGGGTCGTTGCCCGACAGCACCGCCACCTTGCTGCCCGGGGCGATGCCGCTGCGCTGCAGCGCCCGCGCCACGCGGTAGCTGAAGCGCTGCACGTCGCCGTACGACAGCAGCACGGCCCCCATGCGCAGGCAGGGCGCCGCGGCTCCCAGCGAAGCGCCCTTGTCCAGGTAGTCGATCAGGCGCATGGGAGTCAGCCCAGCCGGGTGAGCACGGGCTCCTGCACCAGTCCGAAGCTGCGCAGCGCGCCCAGCAACTCGCGGTGCCCGAAGGCCTGGCAACCCGAGGCGAAGCCGGCGCGGCGCGGTGCCTGCTGCAGCAGCGAGGCCGCCGCATAGGCCTGCAACAAGCCGGTCTGCTTGTAGTTGCAATTCCCGAAGATCACGCAGTGCATGCGGCCCAGCGGACCGGAGGCATGCACCGAATCGACGGACTTGTTGATGCGCGGGTTCTCGCGCGGGGGCATGGTGTTCATCACGCCTGCCGCCGTCTGGGCCAGTGCGGCGTAGCGATCCTCGTCGTTCATGCCCTCGGTGGCCTTGAGCGCGGCTGCCACGATGTGCGGCACGCCCTGCATCAGCGCCTTGTTGAAGACCCCGCCGAGCACCTTCACATTGGCCACGCGCGGATCGCGCTTGAACCATACCGGGTGCGAGGTGCCGCCCCAGGGCAGCGCCAGTGCCGCCTCGTGCTGGCCGGGAATCGACAGGTGGTACAGGCCCGCGTCGGGTTGCCACTCCACGTACTCGTTCTGCTCCAGGTAGTAGGCCTTGGACGTGGCTGCGTTGACCAGGATGGTCTGGGTGGACGCGATGGTCGGGCTGCCGCCCCAGAACACGGCAATGTCCAGCGTGTCGAGCCCGGGCGTCTCCAGGCACAGCTGCGCCGCGATCTCGCCGGTGGTGTACATCTGCGCCAGGCCGGGCGAGAGCAGCAGCCCCGCGGCGGCGAACTTGGCGCCGTACTTCTGTTCGAGCGTGATGAGCCAGTCCTGCTCGCCGGTGGTGTCGGTGTAGTGGCATCCGGCGGCCAGGCAGGCCTCGACCACCTCGGGGCCGAACTTGGCGAAGGGCCCCACCGTGTTGAGCACCACCGAGGCACCGGTGAAGAGCTCGGTGAGCGCCGTCACCGAATGCTTCACCTCCACCACTTCGTAGCTCGCAGTCTCGATGCCGGGCACGTTGGATTTCATCGCCGCTTCCAGCTTCTGCGCGCTGCGGCCCGCTGCAACGAAGGGGATGTTGTATTCGCGCAGGTATTCGCACACCAGTCGCCCGGTGTAGCCGGAGGCGCCGTAGACGACGACGGGCTTCTTCTTGCTGCTGCTCATGTTGTGTCTCCTTTTTGTGCGCTCACATGCCCATGCCGCCGTCCACCGCGATGCCGGCGCCGGTGATGAACCGGGCCGCATCGGAGCAGAGGAAGACCACCACGTCGGCCATGTCGCCGACTTCGCCGAGACGGCCCAATGGCGTCTGGCCGATCACGTCGCCCACTGCCGCCTCGACGCTGAGCGCGAGCCCCGCAGCGACGATGTCGCTGGCGAGCTTCATGCCCATGTCGGTGGGCACCAGCCCCGGGTAGATGCAGTTCACGCGCACGCCGTAGCCCAGCTTGCCGGACTCCATGGCCGCGACGCGCGTGGCGCGATCGACTGCGGACTTGGTCGCCGAGTAGCCCGCAATGGCCGGGAAAGCGATGGTCGCCGCGACCGATGCGATGTTGACCACCGCCCCGCCGCCACCCGCGCCGCCACCGGGACGCATCGCACGGAACGCGTGCTTCATGCCGAGCAGCGTGCCGGCCACGTTCACGTCGAGCATGCGGCGCAGGTCGTCACCGTCGACGTCGATCACCAGCGAAGTGATCTCGATGCCGGCGTTGTTGACGAGGATGTCGAAGCCGCCGAGTTCCTTGACGGTGGTCTCGGTGGCCGAGGCCCAGTCGCCGTCTTTCGTGACGTCGAGCGGCACGAAGCCCACCTTCGCTCCAGACGCAGACAACCTTGAAGCGGTTTCGCGCCCCAGGTCGGCGAGCACGTCGCCAATCATCACGGAGGCGCCGGCCACCGCCAGCGCTTCGGCAATGCCCGCACCAATGCCGCGCGCACCGCCCGTCACCAGGGCCTTGCGCCCTTTCAAGTCGAACTTGGCCATCACTTGTCTCCTGTAGATGTGTTGTGAGATGGAGCGGTCATCGTAGAAATCGACTTTACGGGTGTCAAGTTTTTCTTTGACGATTGTCAAAACTTCGTAAAATGACATGCGTGGCACGCCGGATGCGGGTTCTTCCGCTTGCGTGCTATGGTTTGGAATCACGAAGAACACAGGGGCCGGCATGCGTGCGGTCCGGCTTTCAATGACGACACATCAACGGCTAAAGAAACACGCTGAACGAGTGCCCAAGACGCGGGTCGACAAATTCTCGGAACGGCGCGCCGAACTGGGCGAAGCCGCGCTGACCACGCTGGCAGCACTGGGCTATGCACGCACCAGCCTGCGCGAGATCGCCCAGAACTCGGAGTTCTCTCACGGCGTTCTGCACTACTACTTCAGCGACAAGGTCGACCTGATCATCTGCAGCGTCAAGCAGTACAAGGCGCGCTGCGTCACGCGCTACGACCACGCGGTGGAAAGCGCCACCACCTACGACGAGCTGATGGAGGGCTTCCTGCAAAGCCTTGGCGACACGCTGTGCGACGAAGGCCACGTGCATCGCCTCTGGTACGACCTGCGTTCGCAGGCGCTGTTCGAAGAAGCCTTCCGCGCCGATGTCGTGCAGATCGACAAGAGCCTCGAAGACATGATCTGGCGCATCATGAGCCGCTTTGCCGAGCTCTCGGGCGAAACGCCCGGCATGCCGCCCTCGGCCACCTATGCGCTGTTCGACGGGCTGTTCCAGCAGGCGCTGCTGAAGCACCTGTCGGGCGATGCGAAGGCCATCGACAACATGCAGGCCGATGTGCGCCAGGCCATCTCGCGCCTGTTCGCTGCCCCTGCCAAAGCCGCAGCGCCGGCCCGCAAGCGCCGCGCCTGAAACGAAGGGCCGGGCGTCAGGGCCTTGGCCCTTTCGCCGGCGCGACGGCACGTGCGCCCGCCCACTGCCCGCTCTCGCACAGATCGCGCACCACGTCGCCGATCAGCGTGCACACGGCGCGCTTCGCGTTCGTGGTCGGCAGATGCACCGACACGCACAGCCCGAGCGTGCGAAACATCGATGGCGAGTCGATGCGATGCGCGACAAGCCGGCCTTCCTGCACTTCGCGCTGCGCGAGCCCGAACGGCATGATGGTCGGCCCGAGCCCCGCTTCCACCGCCGCCTTCAGCGTGTAGACCGAATTGATCTCCGCGGCCACCTGCGCCGTGGAATGCCCCTCACGCTCCAGCACCGCATCGACCAGCCAACGCGTGCAGTGGCCGTGCGCATTGGCGGGCCACACCAGCGGCCGCGCAGTAGCCTGCGCAATGCTCACGTCGCCGGGCGGCAACGCATGCGGGCTCTGCGGCGATTCGAGGAACACGAAGTCTTCTTCCACCAGCGGGACGAACCGGATGTCCTCCGCCGGCATGGCGGGCGAGAACACCGCCACGTCGACCCGGCCGCGCAGCAGCTGGTCGGCCATGTTGCCGGTGAGTTCCTCGTTCAGATGCAGCACCACGTCGGGGTAGCGCCGGGCCGCTGCACGCATCAGCGGCAGCGCGATCATGGGCGACACGCTTTGCGGCAGCGCCGCCACCACCGAGCCCGCCACCGAATCGGCCGCGACGTGCACAGCGGCCTTGGCGTCGCTTACCTGCTTGGTGATGCCCTGCGCGTACTCGTAGAAGACCTTGCCTGCCTCGGTCATCGCCACGCCGTTGCGGCTGCGAAGCAGCAGCTGGGTGCCGAGCTCGGCTTCGAGCTCGGCCATCTGCTTGCTCAATGCCGACTGTGCAATGAAGAGTTGCTGCGCGGCGCGCGACAGGCTGCCGCAATCCACGATGGCAACGAAGTACTTGAACTGACGCAGCTCCATCGAAGGGCCTCCGGCCGCGCACTGCGGGGTGCAGGCGAGGCCGGGGATTCTAGGCCGCACACCTGCGCTCAGACCGGACCGACAACCTTTCCAGGGTTGAAGATGTTGTGCGGGTCCAGTGCTTGCTTCACGGCACGCATCAGCGCCACCGTGTGCTCTCCGTGCTCCTCGACCAGGTACTTCATCTTGTGCATCCCCACGCCGTGCTCGCCGGTCGAAGTGCCGCCATGGCGCAGCGCGCGCTGCACAAGCCGGTGGCTGAAGGCCTCGGCGGCTTCGTTCTCCGCCGCGCTGTTCGGGTCCACCAGCACCAGGCAATGGAAGTTGCCATCGCCGACGTGGCCGAACACCGGCACCAGCAGGCCATGTTCGGCGATGTCGGCCTGCGTCTCCTCGATGCACTGCGCGAGCGCGGACAGCGGCACGCACGCGTCGGTGGTCAGGCTACGGCTGCCCGCCTTCAGCTGCAGGCAGGCGAAGTAGGCGTGATGGCGCGGCGTCCACAGGCGCGAGCGCTCCTCGGGCCGGTTGGCCCATTGAAAGGCGCCACCGCCGTGGTTGCCCGCAATCTCCCGCACGATGCCGGCCTGCTCGTCGATCTGCGCCTGGCTCGCGCCGAACTCCAGGAACAGCGTCGGGTTCTCGCCCAGGTTGGTGTGGCTGTACGCGTTCACGGCGCGGATGGTCAATGCATCCAGCATCTCGGCGCGCGCCAGCGGAACGCCCATCTGGATCGACTCGATCACGCAGTCGACCGCCGCGCGCACCGACGGAAAGTGCACCACCGCCGCCGCGTACGCCTCGGGGTGCGGGTGCAACCGCACGGCGGCCTCGGTGATCAGCCCCAGCGTGCCTTCGGAGCCGCAGTACAGCTGCGTGAGGTTGTAGCCCGCCGAGCTCTTGCGTGCCCGCGAAGCGGTGTGCGTGATGTCTCCGTTGGCCGTGACCACCGTCAGGCTCACGAGGTTGTCGCGCATGGTGCCGTAGCGAACGGTGTTGGTGCCCGATGCGGCCGTGGCGATCATCCCGCCGATGGACGCATTGGCACCGGGGTCGACCGAGAAGAAAAAGCCGGTGCCCATCAACTCCGCGTTCAGCTGCCCGCGCGTCACGCCGGCCTCGACCGTGGCCGTGAGGTCACCGGGGCGAATTGCCAGCACCTTGTTCATCTGCGAGAAGTCGATGCACACGCCCCCCTCGACGGCCAGCAGGTGCCCTTCCACCGACGAGCCCACGCCGAAGCCGATGACCGGCACGCGCTCGCGTGCGCAGGCCCGCACCACGAACGCCGTCTCTTCGGTGCTGCGCACGAACACCACCGCATCGGGCGGCTGCGGCAGATAGGTCGACTCGTCGGTGCCGTGCTGCAGCAGCACGGCCGGGCTGGTGGAACAGCGCTCGGCAAACTCGCGCTGCAGCAGCGCAATCAGCTCATGCGACGGGGAACGCCGCGTGTTCGAACTCACGACCGTATCCATGGGGTTCCTTCAAGGAGGCAGATAAACGGATCAGCGCTTCGGCTTGACGAACAGCACCAGCACCGCGCCAGTCACCAGCAGCCCGGCGAGCATGTGCAGGCCGGCATCGGTGCTCTGCGTCGCGTCCTTGATGAGTCCGATGAGAAATGGCGCGCTGAAGCCCGAGAGGTTGCCGAAGGAGTTGATGAGCGCAATGCCCGCCGCCGCAGCAGCACCGCCGAGAAAGGCCGTCGGCATGCCCCAGAAGACCGGAAAGGTCGACATGATGCCCATCGTGGCCAGCGTGAGGCCGGCCATCGCGAGCGTCGCGTTGCCGTGGAAGGCCACGCTCAGCACCAGGCCGATCGCGCCGACGATGGCGGCCAGCGCGCTGTGCCAGCGGTACTCGAGCCGGCGGTCGGCGCTGCGGGCCACGAAGTACATCGCGACCACACCGAAGGTCCACGGAATGGCGCTGAGCAGGCCGATGTCGAGCGCGCCCTTCACGCCGATCGCCTTGATGATGCTCGGCAGCCAGAACGAGATGCCGTACAGCCCCGAGGTGTACGCAAAGTACACCAGCGCCAGCAGCCACACGCGACCATTGCCCAGCACGCTGAGGATGCGCGGCTCGGCCTTGCCGGCGTCTTCGGCGGCGATGTCACGGGCGATGAGTTCGCGCTCGGCGGGCGTGAGCCACTGCACGTCCTTCACGCGGTCATCGAGGTAGCGCCACACGACCAGGCCCAGCGCCACGGTCGGCAGCCCCTGCAGCAGGAACAGCCACTGCCAGCCGGCCCATCCGTTGACGCCGCTCATGCCCTGCAGGATCCAGCCCGAGATCGGCCCGCCAAGGATGCCCGCGAACGGAATCGCCGCGAGAAACAGCGACGTGGCCTTGCCGCGCCGCGCGGCCGGATACCAGTAGGTGAGGTACAGGATGATGCCGGGGAAGAAGCCCGCCTCGGCCGCGCCGAGCAGGAAGCGGATCACGTAGAACGACACCGGCGAACTCACGAACATGGTGGCCGCCGAGAGCAGGCCCCAGGTGATCATGATCCGCGCGATCCAGCGGCGCGCACCCACGCGGTGCAGCACCACGTTGCTCGGCACCTCGAACAGGAAGTAGCCGATGAAGAAGATGCCCGCGCCCAGCCCGTATACCGCGTCGCTGAACTGCAGGTCGCCCTGCATCTGCAGCTTGGCGAAGCCGACGTTCACGCGGTCGAGGTACGCCACGATGTAGCAAACGAATAGCAGCGGGATCAGCCGCCATCCGACCTTGCGGTAGACGGAGTCGGAGGTGCTGTCGAAGCGGCCCCTGTAGGGCGGCGTTGCGATGGTGCTGGTGCTCATGGGTACGTCGCTTTCGTTCGTTCTGGCCCGGTTGCAGCCAATAGTCTCGTTCGCACCCCGCCGCGCCGGTGCGGGTTTCTACGCAAGATTCATATGGATTGAAGATCCGCGTATCTCCGAACGAGATGCGCACGCCGCCGGTTCGCCGAAGTGTTGTTTCATCAGGGCTAACCCTGCGGTCAGGGCCCTATTCCTCCGCCCCGATGAATGTAATAATTTAGTTACAACATTACCCATCAACTGGAAGAAGGCCTCCATGAATCACCGCACTCTTCGTCCTTCGCTTCGCACCGTCGCTCGCGGTACAGCGGGGTTGCTTCTGGCAGTTGGCGCCTCGGCGCATGCCTTCGTGATCGGTGTCAGCGAAGGCGTGAGCTACAACGTGTCCGACGCGCAGGTCAGCGCCCGCTTCGAGCCCATCGCCGAAGTGCTGTCCAAGGCGCTCAAGCAGCCGGTGACGGTCAAGGTGCTCAATTCGTACAACGGCGCGCGCGACGCGCTGAAGCAGCAGCAGGTCGACTTCGCCTTCGTGCACCCGTCGCACGTGGCGCTCGCCGCCATCAAGAGCGGGCAGTACAGCGCCTTCGCCTGGACCACCGGCTACACCGACTACAAGGTGTCGTTCCTGTGCAAGGAGCAGCAGCCGATCTCCGACTGGAAAAGCGTGGCGGGCAAGCAGCTGGTCATGCCTGATGCCGACTCGATCACCGCGGTGATCACCCGCGCGATGCTGCGCGAGCAGGGCCTGCAGGGGCCGACGGCGGTCAAGGTCACCAACACGCGCTTCCAGGAGGCCGTGCCCTTCTACGTGCAGAACGGCTTCGCCGCCTATGGCGCAACGGCAGCCTCCAGCGTGGTCAAGACCTGGAAGGACGGCGGCGGCAAGGTCTGCGCGGAATCGCGCGCGGTGCCAATCAAGCAATGGCTCGCGTCGCGCAAGCTCGACGCGGCCACGGTGAGCGCGGCGCGCGATGCCCTGCTGAGCCTGGGGCAGACCGACGCAGGCAAGCGCGCGCTCGCGGCATCGAGCTACGTCGGCTTCGTCGCGCCTTCGGCTGACGTCGAGGCCTCGCTGATGAGCTGGCTGGGAATCTGAGGGCCAGGCAGAGGGTAAAGCCGCACGCGCACGCCATCTGCCCGACGCGGGCAGAATCCGGCGCTTGCAGTTTCCTCCCTCTCAAGGACTCCCTCCATGACCGATCTCTCGAGCTTCCCCATCACGAAGAAATGGCCCGCGCAGCACCCTGACCGGCTGCAGCTGTACTCGCTGCCCACGCCCAACGGCGTGAAGGTGTCGATCATGCTGGAGGAGACCGGCCTGCCCTACGAGCCGCACCTCGTGAGCTTCGAGACCAACGACCAGATGTCGCCGGAGTTCTTGTCGCTCAACCCGAACAACAAGATCCCGGCCATCATCGACCCCAACGGCCCCGGCGGCAAACCGCTGGCGCTGTTCGAGTCAGGCGCCATCCTCATGTACCTTGCCGAGAAAACCGGCAAGTTCATTCCGCAGGACGCCGCCGGCCGCTATGAAACCCTGCAGTGGGTGATGTTCCAGATGGGCGGCGTCGGCCCGATGTTCGGCCAGCTCGGCTTCTTCAACAAGTTCGCCGGCAAGGACTACGAAGACAAGCGCCCGCGCGACCGCTACGTGGGCGAATCGAAGCGCCTGCTCGGCGTGCTCGACAAGCACCTGGCAGACCGCGCATGGATCATGGGCGACAGCTACACCATCGCCGACATCGCCACCTTTCCGTGGATCCGCAACCTGATCGGCTTCTACGAGGCTGCGGATCTGGTGGGCTTCAAGGATTTCAAGAACGTGGCGCGCGCGCTCGAAGCCTTCGTGGCGCGCCCCGCCGTGGTGGCGGGGCTGGGCATTCCGAAGCGGGGCTGATCCGGTCAGTTCGCGATCAGTTCGCGGACAGGTCCATCAGCATGCGCGAGAGCAGATAAAGCCGCGGCACCACGCTCTCGACCTCCGCGTATTCCTCCGGCGTGTGGATGCCGCCACCCACAATGCCGAAGCCGTCGAGCACCGGCACGCCGACGCCTGCCACAAGGCTTGCGTCGGCCGCGCCGCCGCTACTCTCGATGGTGAGCTTCTTGCCGATCTCGCCGTAGATGCCTTCGGCCATGCGCACCAGCTTGTCTGACGCGGGCAAACGCGGCATCGGCGGCAGGCCACGGATCAGGCGCACGCGCACTTCGGTCTCGGGAATGAGCTTGTTCTGCGAGATGCGGATCAGGTCTTTCTCGACGCGATCGAACTCTTCAGGCGTGGCCGCGCGCACGTCGCCCTTGGCGCTGGCCGTCGCGGGAATCACGTTGGTCGGGCCGTTGGCCGTGAGCACCGTGAAGTTGACCGTGGTCTTCTTCGCCGCATCCGCCGTCTTCGACAGCTGCAGCACCTGGTGCGCCACCTCCATCGCCGCGTTGCGGCCCGCCTCGGGCGCCACGCCCGCGTGAGCGGCCACGCCCTTCACCTCGATGAGTGCGGTGGCCGAGCCCTTGCGCTCGACCACGAGGCCGTCGGCCGGTCGGCCCGGCTCCAGGTTCAGCGCCACGTCATGCTGCTTGGCAATGCGCTCGATGAGCGCGCTGGTGCCGACGGAGCCGACCTCTTCGTTGGTGTCGAGCAGGAAGGTGATCTGCCCATAGTCCTTGAAGCCGATCTGCTTCAGGATCTTCAGCGCATACAGGCCGGCCACCACGCCGCCCTTGTCGTCCATCACGCCGGGGCCGTAGGCGCGGCCATCCTTGATGTAGAAAGGTTTGGCTGCAGCCGTGCCTTCCTTGAAGACGGTATCCATGTGCGCGAGGATCAGGATCTTCTTCTTGCCCTGGCCCGTCAGCGTCGCAACCACGTTGGTGCCGGGGTGCGGATCGGCCGGAAAGGTCTCGATGCGCGCGCCAAGCTTGCGCAGTTCGTCCACGGCTATCTCGCGGACCTTTTCCAGGCCCGCGGTGTCGGCCGAGCCCGAGTCGATGTTGACCATGCGCTCCAGCATCTTGACCGCCTCGTCCTTGCTTTGCGTAGCTGCGTCGAGCACGCCCTGATGCGGCTTCTGGGCCGCGGCGTTGCCGGCAAGCAGCATGGCGCACGCGAGTACGGCGCCGTGGCAGGCGGTGCGCGCCCAGCGGCGGGTGGATGTGGGGGCCGAAGGA
This sequence comes from Variovorax sp. OV084, assembly GCF_900111625.1. Classification (NCBI taxonomy): domain Bacteria; kingdom Pseudomonadati; phylum Pseudomonadota; class Betaproteobacteria; order Burkholderiales; family Comamonadaceae; genus Variovorax; species Variovorax sp. OV084. The sequence continues at coordinate 153,617 of NZ_FOII01000010.1, forward strand.
ACCGGGAAGAGATGGCGCGAATGAATCGTCATGTTGTGCGTTCTGTGCTTTCTGTGGAGGGACGGGGAAGCGGCGGCAGGCTATCACCCGCTTCGAGAGCGGGTCAAGCACGATGCGGGCCGCGGCACACCGCACCGGCACGCACCTCTAGCCGGGGAAGTCTTCGCCGCGCAATTCGATCGGCTGGCCGTGCGGCGTGCGGTCTGCCGCGTGGTCCCAGGCGTGGCGGTAGCGGGCCAGTTCGTCGTCGGAGCTGGCGCCCTTGCGGGCCACGATGCCTTCGAGCGCGGCGAGCCAGTGGCGGTAGTAGGTCTCGCCGGTGTCGGGGTCGCCCGCGGCCTGTGCAGCGGCAATCTGCCCGGCCAGCGCCTCGGCCCATTCCGGCCAGGTGAAGAGGCCGCGTTCATGCAGAGCGAGCGTCATCGCGAAGGCCTGCGCCTCCCACGGTGCATTGAACACGGGCCCATCGGCATCGCGCGGCATGCCGGGCGACAGGGGCATGTCGCTCACGACGTGGCCTCCAGATAGCTTTCCCACGCATCGACCGACACCGACAGGTTCTGGCGCGGCGCTTCGTCGCCCCAAAGCTCGGCTTCATCGAACTCCACCGTGTAGAGCCACTGCGGCTGCTCGCCGAGCCCCTGCGCATGACTGTCGGCGAACACATGTGCGCCATGTACGTGCACGATGGTGCCGCGCTTGCCCTGCACATAGCCCGGTAGCCGTGTGTGATGGTCGACCTTGCCGAGGTAGTGCATGCGCACCGGCTGGCCCATGGCGAAGCGCGCCGGGGCCGATGCCGGCCGCTCGGTCGGCGAGCCCTTGGCGAGAACGGCTGGCACGTTGGCCACCTGCAGCACGCGGGCCACGGGCGTGGGCGCGTGGCGCATTTCTCCGCTCGTGAGCTCGTCGGGAAAGACCTGCCCGCGCTGCAGCATCAGTTGCTCCAGTGCACTGAGCCAGATCTGGTAGTAGCTCAGGTCGCGATAGTCCGGCAGCGTCTCGCGCACGGCGCGGCTCGCATCGATGTTCCATGAACCGGTCGCGCCCATGGCCAGCACGAGCGCCAGGGCGCGTGGCTCCCAGGCCGCATGAAAGAGTTCGCCCTCGGACTCCGGCACCACCTTGCCGAAACCCGGCTGGCCGCCGAGGTCGGCTTTCGTGACGTAGCTCATGCCGCGCTCCCCTCTTCGGCAGGCGCCTCGACCAGCCGCGTGCCGATCATCGAATCGCGCGAGACCAGCGCGGCGAGTTCGTCTTCGCCCAGGCTTTCGGTTCCGACGGGGCGCTGCGGAATCACGAGGTAGCGCACCTCGGCGGTCGAGTCCCACACGCGGATCCGCGTGGCCTCGGGCAGCGTCGTGCCGAAATCGGCAAGCACGCCGCGCGGGTCTTTCACCACGCGCGAGCGGTACGGCGCGCTCTTGTACCAGGTGGGCGGCAGGCCCAGCACTGGCCACGGGTAGCAGCTGCACAGCGTGCAGACCACCATGTGGTGCAGCTCGTCTGTGTTCTCCACCGCCACCATGTGCTCGCCCTGCCGGCCCGTGTAGCCCAGCGAGGCGATCGCCGCCGTGGCATCGGCCAGCAGCCATTGCCGAAAGGCCGGATCGACCCAGGCCCGCGCCACCACGCGTGCGCCGTTGCGCGGGCCGACGCGGGTCTGGTAGGTGTCGATCAGCGCATCGAGTGCGGCGGGGTCGATGTAGCCTTTCTGGGTGAGCACGCTTTCGAGGGCGCGGACGCGCAGGTCCATCTCGCCGAGTTCGCTGTGTCCGTGGGAGTGGTCATGGCCGGTCATCGGCCAATGCTAGCGCCGCCCCGTAAAATTCCCAACATGACCTCGCCCACCCGCCCCGTCCGCTCCCAGTACGAAGATTTCATGCGCCATGTCGACACTCACGGTGTCTTCAAGAGCGACCGCACGGGTACCGGCACCAAGAGCGTGTTCGGCCACCAGATGCGCTTCGACCTGAACGAGGGCTTCCCGCTGGTCACCACGAAGAAGGTGCACCTCAAGTCCATCATCCAGGAACTGCTGTGGTTCCTGACCGGATCGAGCAACAACAACTGGCTCAAGGAGCGCGGCGTCACCATCTGGGACGAATGGGCGCGCGCAGACGGCGACCTGGGCCCGGTGTACGGCGTGCAATGGCGCAGCTGGCCCACGCCCGATGGCGGCCACATCGACCAGATTTCCGACGTCATCAAGACCCTCAAGACCAACCCCGATTCGCGCCGCATCATCGTGAGCGCATGGAACGTGGCCGAGCTGTCGAAGATGGCGCTGATGCCTTGCCATGCCTTCTTCCAGTTCTACGTGGCGCCGCCGCAGGCCGAAGGCGAGCGCGGCAAGCTCAGCTGCCAGCTCTACCAGCGCAGCGCCGACATCTTCCTGGGCGTGCCCTTCAACATCGCAAGCTACGCGCTGCTCACGCACATGGTGGCGCAGCAGTGCGACCTCGACGTGGGCGACTTCATCTGGACCGGCGGCGACTGCCATATCTACAGCAACCACGCCGAACAGGTCGCGCTGCAACTGAGCCGCACGCCGTACCCGTACCCGACGCTGAACATCAAGCGCAAGCCGGCGTCGATCTTCGACTACCAGTACGAAGACTTCGAAGTGCTGGACTACCGGCACGGCGATCCGATCAAGGCGCCCGTGGCGGTGTGAGCGGGATGAACAAGCCCAGCATCAACATCATCTTCGCCCGCGCCGCCAACGGCGTGATCGGCGCGAACAACACGATCCCCTGGCACATCCCGGAGGACATGGCGCACTTCAAGCAGCAGACCGCTGGCGCACCGGTGATCATGGGCCGCAAGACCTGGGACTCGCTGCCGCCGCGCTTCCGGCCGCTGCCGGGCCGGCAGAACATCGTGGTGACGCGGCAGGCCGATTGGCAGGCCGAAGGCGCACTCCGCGCCAGCAGCCTGCAAGAGGCGCTGTCGCTTTGCGAATCGACTTCATCGAAGCCCGAGGCCGTGTGGGTCATCGGCGGCGCGCAAATCTACGCCGAGGCCGAGCCGCTTGCGCAGCGCGCAGTAGTGACAGAACTCGCGCGCGACTACGAAGGCGATGCCTACGCTCCTGAACTCGACGCCGCCGCGTGGCGCGAGACACAACGCGAATCGCATGTCTCGGCCAAGGAAGGCCTGGGCTTCAGCTTCGTGACTTACGAGCGCGTCGCCCCCACGAAGAAATGAGCGACAGCGCTCCGCACCGACTGCCCGTGCCGGACTTGCGGCGCCGGTCGCTGGTGGCGGGCGCAGCGCTGCTCGCAGGCCTTGCGCCACTGCAGGCGGTGCAGGCAGCAGAGCCGCTGGAGCCCGACGAAGAAGCGCTCTTCATGACCGGCACGGCGCGCCCCACCGTCGACGGCAGGCTCGAAGTCGATATCCACGCGTGGATCTTCGAGCGCGAGCATCGCTGGGGGCTCAACACAGCCCTCGCACGCTACCTCGGCCTGAGCCTGAAGAAGCTCTCGCCCGCCGCGCGCCTGCGCTTCAACCAGCGCACCGCGCTGTTCCATGCGGAGTCGGAAGAAGACAAGGTGATCGACGTCGACTTCGACGGCAGCCCCGCGCGCGTGACGATGCCGCCATCGGGCAAGGACGGCCGCAGCAATCTGCGCATCGTGATCGACGCACCGCGCACGCCACTGCTGCCAACCTCGCCATCACCGCAGGAGTGGGTGCAGTTCCATGGCGTGACCGGCCCGGGTGAGCTGCTGCATCGCTTCAGGGGCCATGCGCTGGTCGTGCCCGCGCAGGGCGTGTCGGTCATCTCGGACATCGACGACACCATCAAGCGCACGCAGGTGCGCGACCGGCGCGAGATGCTGCTCAACACTTTCGCGCGCCGCTTCGAGGCCGCGCCGCGCATGGCGGCCTGGTATCGCGCGCTGGCGAAGACGCCCGACACGCGCTTTCACTACCTTTCGGCGAGTCCGATCCAGCTCTACCCGGCGCTCTCGGATTTCATCCGCAGCGCCGACTTTCCCGCGGGCAGCATGCATCTGCGCGAAAGCACCACGTGGCGCACGCTGATTCCCGGCGAGCAGGATTCGCGCGAGCACAAGCTCGGCGTGATCAACCGGCTGCTCACCGAATTTCCGCAGCGCCGCTTCGTGCTGGTGGGTGACTCTGGCGAAGCCGACCCCGAGATCTACGCGCAAACGTTTCACTCGCATCCGCAGCGCATCGACAGCATCGTGATCCGCGACGTGACGGGCGAAGGCCGCACCTCCGATCGCTATCGCGCAACCTTCGATGGCATCGATCCGGTGCGATGGCACATCGTGATGCCGGACACCACGGCGTGGCCCGTGCAAGCGCTCAACTAGCTGCCGAGTTACCGGAAACAAACTGGTGCCTTCGTGGCTCCAGCAGCGCGAAAGGAACACTTCGGTACACCCGAGGAAAGGCATGCGCGGCGCAGGGTTTAGACAGCGCTAATTGTTTGTGCGCACAATGCCGTAAACGCCCTCAACCAAAAGGAGACGGCTCATGTCCATGGAATTTCTACGGGTTATCGCCGAGCAGAAATTGCCATACGTTATTCACACGCCGGCTGACATCGACAGGCTGCGCGTGCTGCGTGCGGCAGAGTTGGTGACTGCATTCATTCCGCCTTCGGACCGCGCCCCCGATGCGCGCGCGATCCGCCAGTTGGCCCAGGTCGAATCGATCACCGCCAAGGGCAAGCTGGCACTCAACAAAGCCACTTCGGCATTCATCGAGCTCTAGCAAGGCGCCCTCGCGGCTTCGCACGAAGCCCGCGACGTTCGCGCCATTGACGCGGCCTCGCGCTGCGCTCACCCGGGTTCCCCGGGTCGTCCATTCCGGTTACACATCGCGCCATCCCGCGCACGCGGGAGCACGCGCGCGACAGCAACCGCCCCCGCCTTCCTGTCATTGAACTTTGGTCCGATGCGCCGGCGGGCGCGTCTGCCTAGCAATCGGCTGCCTATTTGCGTGACAAAACCCTCATTTATGTAACTTTACAAAGCTCAGGCACTTGTTTTTGTTGAAGTTTGTCCAGCGCATGTGGGACCCCTCCCCAATTCTGGGGATTGTTAGCAAATATCTCGATTTGTATCTTCCGTCCGTCTTTGATGCATGCCGGGACTGCAACGGCAACGGACCGCGCACCGCCCCAACCAGGCGACGAGCGTCGAGAAATTTCAACGTGTGTTCTTGTCAATTCAACCTTTTCTGAGAGCGAAAAATGTCGAATAGCCTGCAAAACTGGGTAGGACGCAATCGTCCGCCGCGCGTCCAGATCACCTATGACGTGGAGATCGGCGACGCCGTCGAAAAGAAAGAGCTGCCGCTGGTCGTGGGCCTGCTGGCCGACCTGTCGGGCCAGCCCGCACAGCCGCTGCCGAAGCTCAAGGAGCGCCGCTTCGTCGAGATCGACCGCGACAACTTCGATGAAGTTCTCGGCAACATCACCCCCCGCCTCGACCTCTCGGTGCCCGACACCATGAAGGGCGAAGGCAACCTGAAGATCGAACTGAACTTCAAGGAGTTCAGCGACTTCCACCCCGAAGCCATCGTGGACCAGGTGCCCCGCCTGGCCAAGCTGCTCGAAGCCCGCCAGCAACTGCGCGACCTGCTCGCCAAGCTCGACGGCAACGACGAACTCGACGACCTGCTCGAGCGCGTGCTGCTGAACACCGAAGACCTGAAGACGGTCCAGAGCCAGGCCAGGGCCGAAGCCGGCAGCGCACCAGCGCAAGCCGCCCCGGCCGCAGCTGCAGTCCCGCAAGCGGCTGCGGAAACCCAATCGTCCCCCGAAGCCGAAGCACCGGCAGCGTGATCAACCACGCCGGCCGCAGCCCTTCGGGCGCGACCCGGCAACTTTTGAATGGTGATAGAGATGGCCAACAAATCCAAAGCCGCTGAAGCCGGCAGCGCAGCAACCACCGTCACGACCAGTGACCTCGGTCTGCTCGACAAGATCGTCCTCGAAGGCAACATGACGACCGAGCCTTCGCAGGGCGCCTACGCGAAGAAGCTGATCGGTCAGCTGGCTTCGCAGATCCTCGACGAAGGCATGAAGACCAGCCCCGACAAGGGCGTGGTCACGCTGATCAACGAGCGCGTCGCCGAAATCGACCGCCTGCTGACCGACCAGCTCAACGCGATCCTGCACGCCCCCGAGTTCCAGGCCCTCGAAGCCTCCTGGCGCGGCCTGCACGACCTGGTGACCGGCACCGAGACCGGCAGCAACCTGAAACTGCGCCTGCTCAACGTGAGCAAGAAGGACCTGCTGAAGGACCTGGAGACCGCCGTCGACCACGACACCAGCGTGCTCTTCAAGAAGATCTACGAAGAGGAATACGGCACCTACGGCGGCCATCCCTATTCGCTGCTGATCGGCGACTACTACTTCGGCCGCCACCCGCAGGACATCGCCCTGCTGGAGCGCATCTCCCGCGTGGCCGCCGCCGCACACGCGCCTTTCATCGCAGCAGCCGCGCCCGCGCTGTTCGACTTCAAGTCGTTCACCGAACTCGGCATTCCGCGCGACCTGTCCAAGACCTTCGAGAGCGCCGAGCTCGCCTCGTGGCGCGGCTTCCGCGAATCGGAAGACTCGCGCTACGTCTCGCTGGTGCTGCCGAGCTACGCGGCTCGCCTGCCCTACGGTGCCAAGACCATTCCCGTCGAGAACTTCAACTACGAAGAAGACGTGGACGGCACCGACCACGGCAAGTACCTGTGGGCCAACGCGGCCTACCAGCTGGGCCTTCGCATCACGCAGGCTCACTCGCTGTACGGCTGGACCACGGCCATCCGCGGCGTCGAAGGCGGCGGCAAGGTCGACGGCATGGTGGCTCACGCCTACAAGACGGACGAAGGCGACATCGCCCTGAAGCCGCCGACGGAAGTGACCATCACCGACCGCCGCGAAAAGGAACTGAGCGACCTCGGCTTCATCGCCATCGTCAACTCCAAGGGCTCGAACACCGCGGCCTTCTTCGGCGGCCAGACCGTGAACAAGCCCAAGGTGTACGACAAGGATTCGGCCAACGCCAACGCGGCAGTCTCGGCTCGCCTGCCCTACATCCTGGCGGCCTCGCGTTTCGCGCATTACCTGAAGGTGATCGTGCGCGACAAGATCGGCAGCTTCCAGACGCAGGCCGACATGCAGAAGCACCTGAACAACTGGGTTGCCAACTACGTGCTGGTGAGCCCCTCGGCGCCGCAGGCCATGAAGGCCAAGTACCCGCTGAGCCAGGCCCGCGTGGACGTGACCGAAGTTCCGGGCAAGCCGGGCTCGTACCGCGCCATCGCCTTCCTGAAGCCGCACTTCCAGCTCGAGGAACTCTCGGCCTCGATCCGCCTGGTGGCCGACCTGCCGGCTGCCGCCGCCTGATCGCCCCCTTCATTCATCTGCATCGACAGACGAACCAACAGATTTACTGAAAGAACATTCACATGCCTATCTATCTCAAGATCCCAGGTGTCACCGGTCAAACCCAGATCGAGGGCCACAAGGACGAACTGGAAGTCCAGAGCTTCCAGTTCGGCGCCGGCCTCGCCGTGACGGCGGGCACCTCCAACCAGGAACGCACCGCGGGCAAGCCCAGCTTCTCCGAAATCACCGTGACCCGCACCAGCGACTCGGCCACGCCCCAGCTGCTGCAGAAACTCGCCGGTGGCGAGGTGTTCGCGGGCGACACCATCATCACCTTCCCGCGCGAAGACAAGAGCGGCCTGCTGCCCTTGATGGTCGTGACCCTGACCGACGTCATCCTCAGCGGCCTCTCCGTTTCCAGCGGCGGTGACCTGCCGCAGGAAAGCGTCTCCCTGAACTACGCGGCCATCAAGGTCGAGTACACGAAGCAGAAGGAAGAAGGCGGCCAGGAAGGCATCGCACCGTTCGGCTGGGATCTCTCGAAGAACGTCGCGGTCGCATGACGGCTCGACGCTGACACCCGGCGCCTACCGTGTCCGAACTCATCAAAGGGGGCGTCGCGCCCCTGTTCGACCGGCTGGCGTCGGCGCCGTCCGAGCACGCCCGCGGCGCTGCTCATCTCGAAACGATGGAGTCCTTGCAGGACTCCATTGGCCGTGAGCTGCGCCGTCTGTTCAACACGCGCTCGCCGCTGTCGGCTGCCGACTATGCGCAGGGCAGCGGCACGGTGCTGGAGTACGGCATTCCGGATTTCTCCGCGCTCAGCGCGCAGAACGCCGCCGACTTGCAGCAGCTGGCTGCGACGCTGCGCCAGGCGGTGCAGCGCTACGAGCCGCGCCTGACGGACGTGAGCGTGCAAGTGAGCGCCACGCCCAACCGGCATGAAGTGGCGCTGGTGCGCATCGGCGCGCAGGCGCGGGCCGGGCTCGCGCTGCGCCACGTGGATTTCGAAATGCTGCTCGGCACGCCCGACAGCCTGATGAAGGTCGCCTGACGTGTCCGACATCCAGCACAGCGACCTGCTGCAGTACTACAAGCGCGAACTGTCCTACCTGCGAGGACAGGGGTCGGACTTCGCCCAGCGCTATCCCAAGGTCGCCTCGCGCCTCTCGCTGCACGGCGGCGAATCGCTCGACCCGCACACCGAACGACTGATCGAGTCGGTGGCCTTCCTGTCGGCGCGCGTGCATCGCGACCTCGACCAGGAATTTCCCGACGTCGCCTACGCGCTGCTCGACAACCTCTGCCCGTCGCTGGTGCAGCCGCTGCCCTCGATGTCGGTGGCGCAGTTCGGGCTCGATCCGGCGCAGGGCAAGGTCACGGCGGGCTTTCGCGTGCCGCGCCACACCATGCTGCATGCGAGGACGCAAGCCACTCAGCCGCAGGAGTGCCGCTTCCGCACCGCATGGGACACCGTGCTGTGGCCACTGCGCATCGCGCACGCCGCCATCGACGCCGACGCCGTGCTTCGGCTCAGGCTCGAATGCAATACCGAAGCCGACTTCTCCGAGCTGGAGATCGACAGCCTGCGCATCCACCTGCAAGGCGACTGGATGACCACGATGCCGCTGTACGACGCGCTGGTGTCGGGCGTGAAGTCGGTAGGCATCACCCCCGAAGGCGGCACGCTGCAGATGCTGCCGGCCGACGCATGGCGCGAGGTCGGCTTTGCCGAAGGCGAAGAAGTGCTGCCGCAGCCCGCCAACGCACAGCCCGCCTACGGCCTGCTGCAGGAGTACTTCGCGTTTCCGCGCAAGTTTCATTTCTTCGACCTGCATCACCTGCGCTCGCGCCTGGGCCGCGGACGCAGCTGCGAGCTGGTGTTCCAGCTCGATCGCACCACCAGGGTGCTGCGGCACATCGACGCCGACAACTTCCAGCTCGGCTGCACGCCCATCGTCAATCTGTTCCCGCGCGTGAGCGAGCCGCTGGTGATGGACCAGCGCCACTACGAATACATGCTGGTGCCCGACCGCCAGCGCGACGCCACCACCGAAGTGCATTCGATCGTCTCGGTGATCGCCTCCGACCCGGACGCCGACAAGCCCGTCGACGTGCCGGGCTTCGCCGCACTGGGCCATGTGGACGGTGCACAGGGCGCGCAGGGCGGCGCGGTGTTCTGGGCCGCACGGCGCGAGCCCTGCCTGCGCCAGAACATTCCCGGCACCGACGTCTTCCTGTCCTTCGTCGACCAGGGCAAGACGCACAGCCGGCCCGCGCAACCGGTGGTGTATGCGCACCTGCTGTGCACCAACCGGCGGCTGGCCGAGCAGGTGCCCGTGGGCGCGCGCCTGGTGGCCGAAGGCCCGTCGCAGCCCACCCAAGTGCGCTGCCTGTACGAGCCCACCGCGCAACGCGATCCGCCGCTGGGCAGCGAAACGCTGTGGCGGCTGGTGTCGCTGCTCACGCTCAACCATCAGTCGCTGGTGGACGGCTCCACCGGCCGCGAGCAACTGCGCGAGATGCTGCTGCTGTTCGCTTCCGACAGCCGGCGCGACCATGCGCAGATCCGCGGCATCGCCGGGCTCTCGGCGCGGGGCGTCACCGCCCACGTGGGCACCGAAGCCTGGCGCGGCTACTGCCGCGGCACGCAGGTCACGCTCGAATTCGAGGACGACGCCTTCGTCGGCGGCTCGCCTCTGATGATGTCGGCCGTTCTCGCGCGCTTCTTCGCGATGTACACCTCGGTGAACTCCTTCGTTCGCCTCGTGGTGCGCAACGGCGAAGAGGTCAGAAAACAGTGGGCCCCGATGACGGGCCGGCAGGTGGTTCTGTGATCGAACAACTCACCGCCCGCCCGCAGGACTTCAACCTGTTCCAGGCCATCAGCCTGCTCGAGCGCGCCGCGCCCGAGGCGGTGCCTGTGGGCCGTTCGCAAGGCCCGCGCGAACGAGAGGCCGTGCGGCTGCATGCCTTCGTCACGCTGGCGTTCGAGGCCAGCGACGTGCGCGAAGTCGGCACTGACGCATCGACCGGCGAGCCCTTCGAGCTCACCACGCCCGCCCTTTCGCTGGGCGGCAGCGGCGGCCCGCTGCCGATGCCCTTCACCGAGATGCTGCTGGAGCGCCGGCAGCAGCGCGACCACGCGACGGGGGACTTCCTCGACATCTTCAACCACCGCTTCCTGGCCTTCCTGTACCGCGGCCGCCGCAAGCACCACGTTGCGCTCAACCCGCAGTCGCCTTCGAGCTCCACGCTGGCGTCCACGCTCGATGCAGCCAGCGCACTGGGCCTGCGCGCCGGTGTGCGCGCACCCGATGGCTCCGCCCTGTGGCTGCGCCATGCCGGTCTGCTCGGCGGCGCGCCGCGCGGCATGACCGCGCTGCTGGCCCTGCTGCGCGACCGGCTCGGCGTGCAGGTGCACGGCACGCAGTTCCGCGGCCGCTGGCTCGCACTGGAACCCGATGCCTCGGCGCGGCTGGACATGCGCACGCCGCTGGGCGGCGGCGCCGTGCTCGGCAAGCGCGTGTGGGACCAGGGCGCCGGCATCCGCCTCACCTTCAGCAACCTGAGCCAGCAGCGCCTGCGCGCCCTGCTGCCGCGCGGCGCAGACCATGCGCTCGCCAAGTGGCTGGTGCGCCGCTTCATCCCGCAAGACCTGAAGGTCGAGATGGAGCTGAGCCTCGCTCCCACCGAATTGCGCAGCAGCGTGCTCGGCGCCGCAAACCCGATGCGACTGGGCTGGACTTCATGGGTCGCGGGCCCGACCTTCCGCGGCGCATTGCCGCCCGTTCACCACACCTTGACCAGCGACGGCGGCGACGCGCCCGGCGCCTGACCCGAACACGCCTTATGGACATCGACATCCGCACCCTGCTCGGCCGGCTCAACCCGGAATGCAAGCGCGCCATGGAACAGGCCGCCGAGCTGTGCGTGCAGCAGACGCACTACAACGTCGACCTCGAACACCTGCTGCTGAAGCTGGTGGATAACGACGCCCCCGACCTGCGGCTGGTGTTCGGCCGCTTCGGCCTGCGCCCCGACACCGTGCAGGCGCAGTTGCAGAAGTCGCTCGACACCTTCAAGCGTGGCAACGGCCGCACGCCGAGCCTGACGCCCGACTTCGCCCCGCTGTTCCAGGAAGCCTGGCTCATGAGCTCGATGCTGCTGGGCCAGCAGCACATCCGCTCGGGCACGCTGATGCTGGCGCTGCTCGATGTGGACCGCCTGCGCGGCCGCCTGGTCGATGCCGCGCCCGCGCTGCTGCAGATTCCGCGCGGCACGCTGCGCGACGAACTCGCCGGCCTGCTGCAGTCGTCGCCTGAAGATGCGGCCGCTTCGGCACTGTCCACCGCGCCGATAGCTTCGGCGCCTGCCGCGAACCAGTCGGCTGCGCCATCGGCGCCAGACGCCGGTGCGCCGCCGCTGCAGATGCCCACCGCGCGCCGCAACAACTCGGCCACGCCCTCGCTCGACCAGTACACGGTCGACATGACGCAGCTCGCGCGCGACGGCGCGATCGACCCCATCCGCGGTCGCGACGGCGAGATCCGCCAGATCATCGATGTGCTGCTGCGCCGCCGCCAGAACAACCCCATCCTCACCGGCGAGGCCGGTGTCGGCAAGACGGCGGTGGTCGAAGGCTTCGCGCAACGCGTGGTGCAGGGCGACGTACCGCCCGCGCTGCGCCATGTGTCGGTGCGCTCGCTCGACCTGGCACTGTTGCAGGCGGGCGCCGGCGTGAAGGGCGAGTTCGAGAACCGACTCAAGTCGGTCATTGCCGAGGTCAAGGCCTCGCCCACGCCGGTGATTTTGTTCATCGACGAGGCGCACCAGCTCATCGGCGCGGGCGGTGCCGAGGGCCAGGGCGACGCGGCCAACCTGCTCAAGCCTGCGCTCGCGCGCGGCGAGCTGCGCACCATCGCGGCCACCACCTGGGCCGAGTACAAGAAATACGTCGAGCGCGACCCTGCACTGGCACGGCGCTTCCAGGTCGTGAAGGTCGAGGAGCCGAGCGAAGAAGTCGCCATCGACATGCTGCGCGGCATGGTCGAGACGCTGGAGAAGCACCACGGCGTGGAGATCGTCGACGACGCCGTGCGCGAGGCCGTCAAGCTCTCGCACCGCTACATCACCGGCCGCCAGCTGCCCGACAAGGCCATCAGCGTGCTCGACACCGCCTGCGCGCGCGTGGCCATCGGTCAGAACGGGCTGCCGGCCGAGCTCGAATCGGCCGCGCGCGACATCTCCACGGGCGAGAGCGAGCTGCGCGTGCTGCGCCACGAGGCCGCCACCGGTGGCGACCACCAGGACGCCATCGCCGCGCTCACCTCGCGGCTCGACGTGCTGCGCCAGAAGCACAAGCGCCTGTCCGACAAGGTCGACGAAGAGAAGCACGCGGTGATGGAGATCGTCGCGCTGCGCCGCAAGATTTCTGACAGCCTGCGCGACAACGCACCGCCGCCCGACGAAGAGAACGACCCCGCGCTGCTCACCGCCGCGTTGCGCCGCCTCGAGAAGGGCCTGGAGGCGCTGCAGAGCGACGAGCCCATGGTGCCCGTGTGCGTCGATGGCGTGATGGTGGCCGAAGTCATCTCCGGCTGGACCGGCATCCCGGTCGGCAAGATGATGACCGACGAACTGCACACGGTGCTCAACCTGAAGGAGAAGCTCGCCGAGCGCGTGGTCGGGCAAGACGACGCGCTCGACGCCATCGCGCGGCGCGTGCGCACCTTCCGCGCCGACCTCGACGACCCCGGCAAGCCCGTGGGCGTGTTCATGCTGGTGGGGCCCAGCGGCGTGGGCAAGACCGAGACGGCCTTCGCGCTGGCCGACCTGCTGTACGGCGGCGAGCGCAACGTCATCACCGTGAACATGTCGGAGTTCCAGGAGGCCCACACCGTCTCCAGCCTCAAGGGCGCGCCGCCCGGCTACGTGGGCTACGGGCGCGGCGGCGTGCTGACCGAGGCCGTGCGTCGCCGCCCCTACAGCGTGGTGCTGCTCGACGAAATGGAGAAGGCCCATCCCGACGTGCTGGAGCTGTTCTTCCAGGTGTTCGACAAGGGCACGATGGAAGACGGCGAAGGCGTGCAGATCGACTTCAAGAACACGCTGATCCTGCTCACCTCCAACGCCGCGCAAGACGTGATCACGCAGGCCTCGCAGGGCGGGCGCAGGCCCGACCCCGAAGAGCTGGTGGAGCGACTGCGCCCCGAGTTGCTCAAGCAGTTCAGCCCCGCCTTCCTGGGCCGGCTGGCGCTGGTGCCTTATCACCACCTGGGCGACGAGCAGATCCGCTCGATCGTGAACCTCAAGCTCGGCAAGCTGGCGCGGCGCTTCGCGCTGAACCACCACGCTACCTTCACGTGGGACGTGCAGGTGGAAGACGCCATTACCGCGCGCTGCACCGAGGTGGACAGCGGCGCGCGCAACATCGACCACATCCTGGCTCATGCGGTGCTGCCCGAGCTTTCGCGCCAGGTGCTGGAGCGCATCTCGATGGCCGCCGCGTTCACCGCGGTGCACATGGGCATGGACGGCGACGGTGCGTTCGCCTTCAGCTTCGAACCGGCCACGCTGAGCTGATAGATGAACATGCGCGAAGGCTTCACCCAGCACGCCGCCTTCCTGACGGTGAAGACCGTGCTCGGGCCGGACGAACTGCTGCTCGACGCCTTCCAGGCCGCCGAGGGGTTGTCGCAGCTGTTCGCGTGCTCGCTCACCATGCGTTCCCCTTCGAGCGCGCTGAAAGCCGACGACCTGATCGGCACCTCGGCCACGGTTGTGCTGCAGCGGCCCGAGAAGGAAACCCGCTTCTTCAACGGCATCGTCTCGCGCTTCACCTACCTGGGCAGCAACCGGGACTTCGCGACCTACTCGCTCGAACTGGTGCCGCGCATGTGGCTGCTCACGCTGGGGCGCGACCGCGTGATCTACCAGAGCATGAGCACGCCCGACATCCTGCAGAAGGTGCTCGGCGAATTCGGCGTGGCCTTCAGCACGCAGCTGCAGGGCACCTACGCACCTCGCGAATACTGCGTGCGCTACGACGAGACAGCCTTCGACTTCATCTCGCGCCTGATGGAAGAGGAAGGCATCTTCTACTTCTTCACCTTCGCGGACGGCGCGCACACGCTGGTGCTGGCCGACAGCAACTCGGCGTGCATGCCCTGCCCCCACGCGGAAAAGCTCGTCATGCGCAGCAGCGAGGAAGGCTACGCGCACACCCATGCCGTCACCCGCTTCGAGTCGGACGCCCGGCTGGTGACCAAGGACCAGGCGGTGGACGACTACGACTTCCTCACGCCCGACACCGATCTGCGGGAGCAGCACGAGGGAAAGATCGGGCGCGGCCTCGACTACGAATATCCCTCGCGCGTGCCAGCGGCGGCCGGCGCGGCGCGCGCGCGCATCCGCCTGGAAATGCACCAGGCCGGCAGCCAGTCGGGCCGCGGCGACAGCCATTGCCACTACCTGACGCCGGGCACCACCTTCACGCTGGAAGAGCACTCCCGCGAGGATCTCAACGTGAAGCACGTGGTGCACAGCGTGCGGCACCACGCCGAGCGCGAGCACTACAGCAACAGCTTCGAGACCCTGCCTCCCGACCTGCCCTTCCGCCCGCAACGCCTCACGCCGCGACCGGTGGTGGCCGGCAACCATACGGCGCAGGTGGTGGGCCCGGCCGGCGAAGAAATCTGGACCGACGAGCACGGGCGCATCAAGGTGCAGTTTCCATGGGACCAGCTGGGCAAGAAGAACGACAAGAGTTCGTGCTGGATCCGCGTCTCGCAGATGTGGGCCGGCAAGGGCTGGGGCGCGCTCTTCCTGCCGCGCATCGGGCAGGAGGTGGTCGTGAGCTATGTCGATGGCGATCCCGACCGGCCGCTGGTCTCGGGCAGCGTCTACAACGGCACGAACCCCACGCCGGTCACCCTGCCGGGCATGTCGTCGCAAAGCACGATCCGATCGCGCTCGACCAAGACCGGCGACGCGGGCAACGAGATGCGCTTCGAGGACAAGAAGGGCTCCGAAGAGTTCTACCTGCACGCCCAGAAAGACATGCGCGTGGAAATCGAGAACGATCTGACTACCACGGTGATGGCCGGCAACGAGCTCCACACCGTCACCAAGGGCAACCGCACGGTCAAAGTCGACACGGGCAACGAAACCCACTCGGTGAAGGGCACGCGCGCGCTGGACGTCACGGGCAACGAGACGCACGACAACAAGGCCAACTTCACGCAGACGGTCACGGGCAACTACGAGCTCAAGGTCACGGGCAACCTGGTGATCGACGTGACAGGCACCCTGCTCATCAAGTCGGCCCAGACGCTGGACCTGAAGGCCGGCACCGACCTGGGCGCCAACGCCGGCGTCAACTTCAAGGCCGAGGCCGGCGTGGCGCTGTCGGCCAAGGGCGGCGCCTCGCTGTCGAACGAGGCGCCCTCGATCAGCAGCAAGGCTTCGGGCATGAACGCCGTCGAAGGCGGCGGCATGGTCACGCTCAAGGGCGGGCTGGTGAAGATCAATTGAACGATTGAACGCCATGGCACTTCCTTCCCTCCCAACAAAAGACCTGGCCTTGATGCCCGAGGCCGTGGTGCGCGAAGCCCTCGACGGCGCAGGCCAGACGGTGGTGCGCGCGTCTTTCCTGGGCGACGTGCCGCACGGGCCGATGCAGGTGTTTTCGGCCGCGGGCAAGCCGGCGATGGAGGCCTCCTACCAGGCCGGCGTGCCGCACGGCGCCATGCGCCTGTTCGACGAACGCGGCCAGCTGCTGCAGGAAACGCAGCGCTTCGGCGGCGTGGCCGAAGGCACCACGCGCAGCTACTACCCCAGCGGCAAGCTCATGCAGACACACCAGCACGTGCGCGGCACGCTGCACGGCGATGCCGTGGCGTATGCCGAGTCAGGCGACGTCACGGCACGGTTGCGCTACGTGGCCGGCCGCCTCGAAGGCGAAGCCACCTACTACAACGAAGGCCGCATGGTGCGGCGCGAGCAATACCGCGCCGGCCTGCTCGACGGCGAAGTGCTCGACTATCTGGCAAGCGGCGGCGTGGCGCAGTCGTCCACCTACGTGGCCAGCGTGCTGCACGGCCCGCTGCGGCGCTTCTGGCCCAACGGCCAGCTGATGGAAGAAATCGCGTACCGCCAGGGCAAGCCGCACGGCAACCCGCGCCGCTTCGACCAAGCCGGCCACGAGGTCGTGGAGACAGCCGCATCGCCGGGCTTCATGAAGAGCCTGGAAAAACTCGTGAGGGGAGGCTGAACCATGGGCATGCACGTCTGCATGGGGGCCACGCTGCAGTGCAGCTTCGGCGCCGCGCCTTCCAACCTCGTGGTGCTGCCCGTGAACGCGGTGGTCACCAGCGGCGTGCCGGCGGCCACCATCATGGACAACAAGCCGATCGCCAACATCCTGCCCTTCGGCACCTGCAACAGCATGTCGAACCCGATGGTGGCCGCGGCCACCGCCGCCGCGCTCGGCGCCTTCACGCCGATGCCCTGCATTCCGGTAACGGCCGCGCCCTGGGCGCCCGGCTCGCCCACGGTGCTGGTCGGCAGCATGCCCGCACTGCAGGACAGCTCGAAGCTCGCTTGCAACTGGGGCGGCGTGATCCAGGTCGTCGTGCCGGGACAGTTCACTTCAATGGTCCCCTGACCGATCCCTACTTACTCATGTCGCAATACGTTTTCACGATGAGCTCCCGCATGGTCGCCATCACGGTGACCTGCCTGGTGCTGCTGTGCGTCCTCCTGTTCCTGATGGGCGTGGAGATCGGCAAGCTGCTGGCGCCTGCGCCCATCCCTTCGGCTCCTGCCGCCGCGGCGCCTGCGCCGCTGCAGTCGCCCTCCCCCGCACCTGCCCCCACAGCCGCGCCGGCTCCCGCCGCCTCCACCCAATGACCAAAGTAGATCAAAGCATGTCGAACAACACACGACACCTCATGGGCATGCACAGCGCGCTGCGTCGCCTCGCCCTCCCAACATTGCTGGCGCTGGCCGGCCTCTGCGCGGGTGGCCCCGCCAGCGCGGCGGGCGAACGGCCCGTGGCGCAGGGCGTGATCGCCGTGCCGGTCGCACTCGCTGCGCCCGCCGCCGTGGCGCCC
This sequence comes from Variovorax sp. OV084, assembly GCF_900111625.1. Lineage (NCBI taxonomy): Bacteria > Pseudomonadati > Pseudomonadota > Betaproteobacteria > Burkholderiales > Comamonadaceae > Variovorax > Variovorax sp. OV084. The sequence continues at coordinate 171,101 of NZ_FOII01000010.1, forward strand.
GCGCCCGCGTTTCCGGTCGAGCCGGCAGCCCCTGTCGCGCCAGCGGCACCCGTGCTCACCAACGGCCTCGTGCGCGTACCCGACGGCCGCCTGCTCGCGCCCGACATCGCGCGCATCGTGACGCGCGGCGAGCTCGTGGTGGCCATGCTCAAGGTCGACACGCCGCCGTTCTTCTTCTTCGACGACGCCGGCCAGTGGACCGGGCTCGAGGTCGGCCTGGCGCAGTCGCTCGCGAAGGAGCTGGGCGTCAAGCTGCGCTTCAACCGCGAGGCCGGCACCTTCAACGCGGTGGTCGACCTGCTGGCCAACGGCCAGGCCGACCTGGCCATCAGCAAGCTGTCGCGCACGCTGGCACGCACGCAGACCATTGCGTTCAGCGACGCCTACCTCACGCTGAACCACTCGCTGATCCTGAACCGCGTGAAGTTCGCGCAGCTCTCGCACGGGCGCCCGCTGCCGGAGGTCATCCGCAACTTCAACGGCAGCATCGGCGTGATCGCCAAGTCGTCCTTCGCGGACTACGCGCGCACCAACTTCCCGCACGCCAAGGTGCAGGAGTTTCCGACCTGGAACGAGGTGCTGGTGGCCCTGCACAAGGGCGAGATCGTGAGCGCCTATCGCGACGAGTTCGAGGTCAAGCGCGTGCTCAAGGCCGACCCGACCGTATCGCTCGTGCTGCGCACCGTGACGCTGAAGGACCTCGAAGACACCCTCGGCATCGGCGTGGCCGTGACCGACACCACGCTGCTGGCCTACGTCAACCAGTTCCTCGCCCAGCGCACCGAGAAGCTGGACATCCAGAAGGTGCTGCAGGCACTCGATCGCTGAGCCGCAAAGAACACGCACCCATCATGAATTCCTCCAAGCTCTACGCCTTCGTCCTCAACCCCTGGGTCGTGATCATCAGCCTCGGGGCCGGCGTGGCCTTCGGCATGCTCGCGCCCCCGCTCGCGACCACCCTCAGCTTCGTGGGCGACATCTACGTCGACCTGCTGAAGATGATCACGCTGCCCTTCATGGTCTCGGCCGTGATCTTCAGCCTGCAGCGGCTGTTTCGCGACGGCGGCACGGCCAGCCTGCTGGGCCGCGTGGCGCTGGTGTTCCTCGCGTTCTCGGCCTTCGTGGCTATTGCCGGCGCGGCCACGCTGCTGCTGCTTCGCCCCGGCGAGAACCTGCCGGCCAGCACCATGCAGACCTTCGGCCAGATCGTCGGCGGCGACCTGAGCGCCAGCGACACGGCCATGAGCCTGCGCGGCACCGACGAAGTGAAGAAAACCGCCAGCTTCGCCGACATGCTGGTGAGCCTGGTGCCCGCCAACATTTTCACGGCCCTGGCCAACGGCGACACGCTGAAGACGCTGGTGTTCGCGCTGCTGTTCGGCCTGGCGGTGGGGCACGTGCCCACGCGCATTTCAGACGGGCTGACCCAGGCGCTCGAAACCGTCTATCACGCCTGCCAGACGCTGATGCGCTGGCTGAGCTTTCCGCTGCCGGTGGTGCTGTTCTGCATGAGCGCGGCACAACTGGGCAAGACGGGCATCGAGCCGCTGCGCGCGATGGGCGCCTTCGTGCTGGCCTTCCTGGTGGTGTCGACGGTGCTGCTGGCGGTGGCGTGCGTCATCATCTGGAAGCGCTCCAACGGCACGCTGGGGCAGACGCTCAACGCCATGCGCGGCCCCTTCGCGCTGGCGCTGGCCACGCGCAGCAGCGCCACCTGCATGCCGATCATGATCGAGAGCCTGGTCACACGGCTGGGCTTCGCGCGCTCGCGGGTTGAATTGCTGGTGCCGCTCACGGTGTCGCTGCTGCGCATCGGGCCCGTCGTGTACTACGTGTGCGCCACGCTCTTCATCGCGCAGATCTACGGGCGTTCACTGTCGCCGGTGGAAATCGGCATCGTGCTCACCTCTTCGGTGCTCGCGGGCTTTGCCTCTGCGGGCATGACGGGGCTGGTGACGGTGTCACTGATCGGCATGACCTGCACCTACCTGGGCCTGCCCTTCGAGGCGGCGTTCATCCTGTTCCTGGCGGTGGACCCGGTGTGCGACATGCTGCGCACGCTGGTGCTGGTCATCGGCAACACCGCGGCCGTCGCTGTCGTGTGCCCCCGGCCACTGAAGATCTAGAGGGCACGCACTCATGTCACGCATCGGCGTTCTCGGCGGCATGGGCCCATCGGCAACGGTGGACTTCATGGAAAAGATCATCCAGCTCACTCCCGCCACGCGCGACCAGGAGCACCTGCCGGTGATCGTGGCGAACCTGCCGCACGTGCCGGACCGCTCCAGCGCCATCCTGGGCACGGGGCCCGACCCGCTGAGCGCGCTGCTCGCGGGCATCGACGTGCTCAACGACATCGGCGTGGGCGTGATCGCGATTCCCTGCAACTCGTCGCACCACTGGTATGCGCAGATGGTCGAGCACAGCCGGGCGCCGGTGATCCACATCGCGCAGTCGTGCGTGGCCGCCATAGCCACGACACCGGGCGAACGGCCGGTGCGGGTGGCGGTGCTCGCCACGCGCGGCGCGCTGGCCTCTGGCTTCTACCAGCAGGCGTTGCGCGAACGCGGCATCGACTTTCTGGTGCCCGACGCCACGACCGGCCAGGACCACGTGGACGCCTGCATCCGCGCCGTGAAGGGCGGTGACGTGCAGGCCGGCGCGGCAGCTTTCGAGCTTGCGCTGGAAGCACTGTCCGCCACCGGCGCCACCGTGGTGATCATGGGCTGCACCGAATTGCCGATCGCCGCGAAGGCAGCGAACGCCGCCGGGCACAGCGCGCTGATGCTGATCGACAGCTCGCTGGAGCTGGCCCGCGCCACCGTCGCCTTCGCACTCGACAAGGGATGGAACAAGCCGACATGGGTTTCCTGACGCGCATGTCCCACAGCCTGCTCGCCCTGCTTCTGTGCATGGCGGCAGGCGGAGTCGTGGGCGTCTATGCGCCTGTGGTGGGCGACGTGGGGTACACGGCAGCGCAGGTCTACCTGGCCATCGTGAGCATGGCGGCCATTCCGCTGCTGGTGGTCGCCACCTTCTTCGGCCTGCGCCAGACCATGGGGCTGCCCTTTCCGGGACGGCGCATCGCGATGATCGCGGGCCTTGCGCTGCTGCTGGTGATGAGCTGCGCGGGCACCGGGCTGGCACTGGGCTGGGTGAACTCACCGGGCGCGCACCTGGACGCCGAATCGCGCGAGCACCTGGGCGAACTGGTGCAGCAGGCCGGCGACGGCGGCGACCTCGAAATGCGCCTGCACGACAGCAGCACGCAGGCAACGGCCATCGAGCGCCCCCGCGTCACGCTGGTGCCCGACAACTTCTTCCGCGTGCTGGTGGAGGGGCGCTCTCTGGGCATCCTGTCGTGCGCGCTGCTGTTCGGCCTGGCCTTTGCCGCGCTGGCGCGCACGCAGCACGCCGCGCTCAACCACATGTTCGAGGGCATCTACCGCACGCTCGAACTCATCATCGCGCGCGCCAACATCCTGCTGCCTGTGGTGGCCTTCGGTATGTCGGCGCACGTGTTCGCGCAGACCGACGCGGTGACGATCCGCGCCATGAGCGGCTTCCTGCTGCACTTCGTGGCGCTGGTGGCGCTGCTGGCCGCGGGCGCCATCGCGGTGATCCACCAGCGCGGCAACCAGCCGCTGGCCGATGTGCTGCAGCACCTGAAGACGCCGATGCTCGTGAGCCTGATGTCGTCGAGCACCACGGCCAGCATTCCGCACACCATCGAGGCGATGAGCGCGCGCCTGGGCTTCAGCCGCGGCATCGTCGAGCTGGTGGTGCCCACCGCCTCAGTGTTCCTGCGCGCGGGCTCGGCGCTGTACTACGTGCTGCTGGCGCTGTTCGTGGCCAACCTCTACGACCGCACGCTCAGCGCGGCCGACATCGGAATGATCGGCATGGGCGCGACGGTTGCGGCCTTCGCCTCGGCCGGCAACAACAGCCTGACCAACGTGGGCTACGCGGGCATCGTGCTGGCGATGCTGCAGCTGCCCATCGAGGCTGCGCTGGCGCTGTTCCTGGCCATCGACCTGATCTGCGAGGGGCCGCGCAACCTGCTGACGCTGCTGGCCACCTGCGTGCTGATTTCCGTCGTGTCGGCGGGCCTGCCGTCGGAGCGCGTGACGGCGCCTGCCGCCGACGCGGTACCCGCGAAGCCGCTGCGCTTCGTGCTCACGCGCGGCAACGTCATGCTGCTGGCGGGCTGCAGCGTGCTGGCCTCCCTGCTGATTTTGCTGATGGGCATTGCCGTGGGCGCGCGGCAGGCACAGCCCTCCGCCGCGTATGCGACTTCAGCCGCGGCGAACCCTGGAATATCGCGATGAACCGCACAAAGACTCTTCTCTTCAGATGGATCGCCGCCCTGCTGCTGCTCTCGCAGCTGGCCGCATGCGGCAGCCTGTTTCCCAAGGGCACGCGCGTGAACTGGAGCGAGCTCACGCTGTCGGCCTCGCCCGACGCCAACCAGAACAGCCCGGTGGCGGTCGACGTGGTGATGGTGCTCGACGACACCATGCTCGCCCGCATCACCGAGCTCACCGCAGCCAAGTGGTTCGGCGCGCGCGCCGACCTGCAGAAGACCTTTCCGCAGGGCCTGTCTTACCTCTCGTGGGAGCTGGTGCCGGGCCAGACGATTCGCGTGCCCTCCAGCGCCTTCGGCTCGCAGCGCGTGGCGGCCGTGCTCGTCTTCGCGAACTACACCACGCCCGGCGCCAATCGCGTGCGGGTGGAAGACCTCAAGGGCGCCGTTGTCGCCCGCTTCGACGTTCAAAGCTTCGACGTGTCGACCACACGCTGAACAACCCGGACCCTCGCCAGTGAACACCGCATTCCATCTTTCTTCTTCCTGCGCAGGAGCCCGCCATGTCTGACGTGCACAGCGCCGCCCCCATCACCGACCGCATCGAGTGGCATGAAGGCATGCTGCTGTCGCCGCAGCACTTCCAGCAACTCTCGGCGCGCACCGATTCCCTCGTGGCCTGGCAGACGCTGGCCGCCGCGCCCTTCAGCTGGGGCGTGCGCCGCCTGGTGTTCGACCAGGGCCTGCTGCCCGCCGGCCTGCTGCGCGTGCTGGCGCTCGACGCCATCCTGCCGGACGGCACCGCCGTGCAGTACTCGGCTGCCGAGGCCGCGCACGGTGCGCTCGAACTCTCGCTCGCGCCGCATAAAGACCAGCTTGCCGTCGAGCCGCTCGACATCTACCTCACGCTGCCGGTCGCCGGCCCCGCGCGGCATCGCGGCGCGACTGTGCGCTTTCGCTCGGTGTCGGGCGCGCCGGTGGAAGACGCCGTGTCGGACGCCGAGCCCGCGAACATCCCCCGCATGCTGCCGCGCCTGGCACTCAGCGCGGGCGCGGTGCCGCCCGGCACGCACGTGCATCTGCGCTTGGGCCAGGTGTTCAAGGACAACGAAGTCGTGAAGCTCGGCGACGCGCAACCGCCGCTGCTCGAAGTAGCGCGCGACAACCCGCTGTGGACTGCGGCCGCCGGCCTGCTGGGCCAGTTGCGCGGCAAGGCGGCCTTCGTCGCGAAGCAGACGGCTGTGCCCTCTTCACGCGTGGACGACCGCCTCGCGCACCTCGAACTGAAGGACCGGCTGCGCAGCCTGCTTTCGGGCCTGCCGCATGCCGAGGCCGTGCTGCGCACGCCGCACCTGCATCCGCTGCCGATGTACTGGTCGCTGTGCGCGCTGCTGGCATCGCTGAGCCTGCTGCGGCCCGGTGGCCTGCCGCCGGTGCCGATGGACTATGACCATGCGAACCCCTCGCGCGTGTTCCAGCCGCTGCTGCTGGCGCTGCGCGACGCGGTGTCCGAAGTAAGCCAGGAGTACCGCGAGCACAAGTTCGAGTTTCGCCAGGGCGCATTCGAGACCACGCTGCAGCCGCAGTGGCTGGCCGGCACGCGCATCGTGGTCGGCCTGCGCGGCCAGTCCGACAAGGATCTGCTCGCCTGGATGGACAGCGCCATCGTCGGCGCGCAGTCGGCCTACCCCTCGCTGCGCGAACGCCGCGTGCTGGGCGCGGTGCGCCGACCCATCGAGTCGGCCGACGAACTCGGCCTGCGCCCCGGCTCGGGCTACCTGCTCTACGCCATCCAGACCAGCACCGCTTTGACCGTGCCCGGCGAACTCCTGGTGATCGCCAACGCGAACGAAGGCGCCACCGCGCAGCCTCCGCAGGAAATCGTGCTGTTCATCAAAGACTGATCGACCCCCATGGCACGCACCCTTCCCGACCTTGCGGTCGACGACCACATCACCAAGCAGTTCCGCGCGTTCTACGACGAGATCGTGAAAGCACGCGACCGCACCGCCGAATCGCGCGAGACCGACATCGACATGGTGGCGCAGGCGCTGGCCCGCCACCTGGAGAACCTGCTCGAGCTGCAGTCGCTCGAATCGCGTCGCGAGAGCACGCGCTTCGAGCTGGAGAACGTGGCCGACGCGCGCTACCTCAAGGCCGCGCTGGCCGACGAGATCCTGCTGCACACGCCGTGGATCGGCCGCGAGCGCTGGACCGCCCACCTGCTGGAGTCTTCGCTGTTCCGCACCAACATCGCGGGCGACCTGGTGTTCAGCCGCATCGAAGAGCTGCTGTCGGGCCGCGAGCCTTCGCGCCGCGACATCGCGCGGCTGTATCTCTTTGCGCTGGCACTGGGCTTCCAGGGCAAGTACCGCGGCGGCGGCGAAGAAGCCCGCCTGCTGGGCTATCGCGAAGAGCTGTTCCAGTTCGTCTACCAGCGGCAGGCCGACTTCTCGGGCCGCGACCGCGTGGTGTCGGAGCGCGCCTATGCGAGCACGCTCTCGCACATCGCTCCGCGCAAGCTGCCCACGCTGAGCCGCTGGACGGTGCTGTTCCTGCTGTGTACCGCCTCGCTGCTGGCGGTGTCGGAGCTGTTGTGGCTGTGGCAGTCGTGGCCGGTGCGGCAGGTGCTGCAGCCGGGTGCGGTCGATGCATCGGGGGCATACCAGCGATGAACGACATGCTGCGCCATTCAAAGAGCCCCAGGAGGTCGTCGCCATGCTGACAGACCAGCTCTTCCTCATTTCCATCGCGGTGCTCACGCTGGTGGTGCTGCTCGTGCTCGGCATGGTGCTGTACTTTGCGGCACGGCGTTCGCACGCCAAGCCGTCGAGCGACCCGAAGGTCGCGCGCATCCGCTTCGACTCGCTGCGCAGTTCGTTCCGCCAGGCCGTGGAGCTGATCGAAGGCAACATCGCCTCGCGCGCCGACCGCTACGGCATTCCGTGGATCATGCTGCTCAACGAGGGCGACGACCATCGCCAGTTGCCCATCGAGCAGTCGGGCGTGGCGAGCGCGCTGAGCACCGAGTCGGCCTCGGCCGCGACCACGCAGGGCATCTCGTGGCACTTCTTCGACCGCGGCGTGGTCATCGACATCCAGGGTGCCTATCTCGGCTCGCCCGATGACGACGACGCCTCCGAGAAGCCATGGGACGAGTTCCTGGGCATGTGCCGGGCCTACCGGCCGCAGCGGCCGTTCGACTCGGTGGTCATCACCATTCCGGCGGCGCTGCTGCTCGACGACAGCACCGACGGCCGGCTCGAACTATCCAAGCGCGCCAAGCTCGCGCACCGCCGCCTGTGGCTCGCACAGAACCGCTTTGCGATGCGCTTCGCCGTGTATGTGCTGGTCACCGGCGCGGAACACCTCGAAGGCTTCAGCGCCTTCGCGAGCGCCCTGCCCGAGCCGCTGCGCGCGAGCATGCTGGGCTGGTCGTCGCCTTATGACCTGTCGACCACCTACCAGCCGGGCTGGGTCGACGAGGCGGTGGGCACCGTGGTGCGTTCGGTGTCCGACGTGTCGGCCGAGCTCTTCGCCACCGATACCGCGCCGCAGGGCGCCGGCCCGCAACTGCTGCTGCCTTCGCGCATCGAGGCGCTGCGCGGCCAGCTGCAGCTGTATGTCGATGAGCTGATGCGCCCGAGCGCGTACCACGAGCCCTTCTTCTTCCGCGGCATCTACCTGACGGGCGACAGCGGCGAATCGGCACAGGCAGTTGCCGCCATCGACGCCGAGCACGACAGCTACGGCCAGAAGGACCTCGAGCCCATCGGCGGCGACCTGATCGCGCAGCTGATGCGCCAGCCGGCGTTCTTGCGTGACCTGTTCGAGAAGAAGATCTTTCTCGAGTACGGCCTCACGCGGCCGTCGCGCACGCAGACACTGGCGCGCCCGGTGCTGCACCGCGCGCTGCGCTGGACGGCCATCTTGTTCCTCAGCGGCTGGGGCATTGGCCTGGTTGTGGCCACATGGCAGCTGCACCGGCACAACAGCACGCTGGTATCGGCGCTCTCGCAACTGCAGCACGATGCGCAATACCGCATGCGCGCACTGCAGCGCGGCGAGACCATTCCGACAGCGTGGTACCGCAACAAGGCGCTGTCGCTACTGGCAATGAACGAGCGACTGCGCACCGACGGCACTTATTCCTTCTTCATGCCCGGCTCGTGGCGGCCCTTCGACGACCTGAACGAACGCGTGATAGAGCGCATCGAGCGCGAGTTCGGCGACATCGCCGTGAGCACGCTGCGCCGCGAGTTGATGGCGCGCGTGAGCCAGCTGAGCGGCGTGGAGCAGGACGAGGCCACCGGCGAATTCATCGTCGGTGCCAACTGCAGCCTGCCGCCGAGCTTCAAGACCATCGGCGATGCGCCGCGCAAGAACGGCCTGCTGGTGGAAGACCAGCCCGAGTTCGGCGCCCTGCAACGCTACCTGGGTTCGGCCGAGCAGCTCGACACCGCCCTGCAGGCGGTGGAGCGCCTGCGCCAGCCTTCCACCGGCAATGCGGAAGACCTGCGCGTGGCCGTGCGCTACGCGCTGGGCGCCGAGCTGCCCGCCGACCTGAGCCGCAACCTGCGCTACTTCCGCCAGGCGGCCGAGGGCAATGCACTGGCGATTCCGCTGGCGCCGGTGCAGTCGGCGCTGCGCTGCGCGCTCGACAAGGGCACGGCGCAGCTCGACACGCGGCTGTTCGTCAACAACGAGCTGCTGGTGTCCGAGCAATCGCTGGGGCGGCTGCTGCCCTCGCTTGCCAGCGCAGGCACCTTCGCGCGCACCACGGCCAGTTATCGCGAAGTGATCGCCGCCATCAAGGACCAGGAAGACCTGGTCGCCTCGGGCAAGGGCGGCTGGATGCGCCAGCCGGTGCTGGTGCTGGGCGCCTCGTACGACCGCACGATCGCGCGCATCGAACAGAACCGCCTGCTGGGGCAGGAGCCGGCCGATGCGGTGCGCGGCCGCGCGCAAGATGCCTTCCAGAAATTCCGCGCCGAGTTCAACCTGCGCTTCGGCGGCGCGCAGCCCGGCCTCGTGTGGCAGGACAAGGAAGGCCGCTTCGCGCTGGCGCCCGAACGCATCGCGCTGCGCGACGCACTCACCGCGCTGCTGGCGCAGCCCTTCATGGCCGCCGCGCGCGACCGCGAGCTGCCGGGCGCGGGCCTTCGCTCGACGGCCACATGGGATCTCATGCGGCTCGACCAGGCACTGGCCGTCGGCGACATCCGCAAGCGCTACATGACCGACGGCATGACGGCCTTTCCGGCCATGGTTCGCCCGGGCATCGAGAGCGCGCTGAATGCGCACTTCGCGCAGCTCGTGGTCGACCAGGTGGCCGAGGCTGCGACCGGTGCGAACGATGGCATGCGCCCCACGTCAGGCGCGCTGATGGCCACCGACACGCAGGCCGCAGCCTACGAAGCCTCGCGCCAGCGCCTGGCCAAGATACAGGCACTGCTGTACGAGATGGGCGCCGGTCCACGCGCCGAAGACCTGCGCGCAATGATGTCGCGCGACGCGCTGCAACGCCTGGAAGGCGTGGACGAAGCCTTCAACCAGTCGGAGCTGTACGCCATGCGCGGGCGCGACTTCCAGGGCTGGCGCGGCGAGCGCGGGCCGATGCTGGTGGCCTTCGGCGTGCCGGACACGGGCTCGCTCGCGGCCTACCTGGGGCAGCAGTTCAACCGCACCGAAACGCTGGGCAAGCTGGCCGACAGCTACATCGCGGCGCTCGACGGCGCGGGTGCGGGCTCGGTGCTCGCGCAGCGCTGGCAGGCCATCAACCGCGACCTGGAGCGCTACCGGCTGAAGAACCCGAACAGCAGCCTGCTGCTGCTCGAACAGTTCCTCGGCACGACCGGCGCCGAGATCGACCGCGAGACCTGCGCCGCCAAGCTGGCCGGCAAGGCGCCGGCAGCGCGCATCGGCGACTACTTTGCCGACCGCCACCAGCAGATCTACAGCGCCCTGCTCGCGCGCTGCTACGAGCTGCAGTTCGGCGACCAGCAGGAGCTGTGGACGCAGTTCTCCACGCGCTTCAACCGCTCGCTGGCGGGCCGGCATCCGTTCGGCGCGGCGACGGGCCGCGCCTTCGACCTGGCCGACCCGGCGGACGTGAACGACCTCGCACGGGCCTTCGACCCGCTGTCGCGCGCGCTGAAGGACAACCGCACCGACGGCGCCGTGCGCACCTCGGCCATGCCGGGGACGGCCGCGCGCCGCTTCGCGGAGCAGTTCGGCCGCGCACGCGACTTCATGCTGCCGCTGTTCCCGACGGAGGAAGGCGCCGCGCCGGGCTACGACCTGAGCGTGGACTTCCGCGTGAACACCGGCGCCGAGATCGAGGGCAACAAGATCATCGACTGGTCCTTCGAAGTCGGCGACCAGGTGCTCAAGCAGCGCGACCCGCCGCGCACGCTGCGCTGGGAATACGGCATGCCAGTGGCGCTGGTGCTGCGCATCGCGAAAGACTCGCCACTGGCGGCGCGCGCCGACCCGCAGCAGCACGCACTGCTGACCGACGGCCAGACCGTGAGCTTCCGCTTCGCCGACCCGTGGGCGCTGTTCACGCTGGCGCAGCGCCAGCGTGAAGCCGACACGGTGCAACGGCCGGACGGCCGCTCGCAGTTGCTGAAGTTCGAGTTTCCGCTGGTGGCCCAGTCGGCTGGCGACACCGCCCAGTCGCCTGCGGGAGGACGCGCGCGCGTGTTCCTGCGCGTTGCCGCAAGCCCCGCCGGCAAGAAGACCGCCCTGATCTGGCCCGCCGCGTTCCCGATGCGCGCCCCTGAATGGAATACGCCCTGATGGCCGCCGTGCTCGCTCCCCTGAACACCGAGGCCGCCAACGGCTTCGCACCCGACCTCGCGGCCTTCCTCGCGCCGTTGCAAATCGAAGGCGAAGGCCCCGCCGGGCCGCCGCTGCGCTACGACCCGGTGTACTCCCGCATCCGCGATGCGCGTATGGAGGAAGACGCCAGCCTGCCGATGGGCGAATGGACCCGTCCGCTCAAGAAGGCCGACTGGCGCGCCACCGAGATGTTGTGCGCCGAGGTGCTGCAACGGCGCAGCAAGGACCTGCAGGTGGCCGCATGGCTCACCGAAGCGTGGGTGCATCGCCATGCGATCGACGGGCTGATCGCCGGCACACGGCTGCTCGAAGGGCTGGCGCGCGACTTCTGGCAAGACGTGCATCCATGCATCGGCGAGGACGGCGACGCCGACATGCGCACGGCCACTTTCGTGTGGCTCAACGACACCCTCGCGCAGACCCTGCTGATGCGCGTGCCGCTGCTCGCATGGCCGGATTTCTCCCCACCCTTCATCAACCTTGGCGACTGGCAGCGCGCGCTGACCACCGAGTTCGGCGCCGGTGCGGGCAATACCAAGTCGAAGGCGAAGGAAGTGGCGGCAGAGCCGAGCGCGCAGACGGTGTCGCGCCAGGACATCCTCGACCAGGCCGCACGCGACCTGCATGCGCTTGCCGCACTCGACGACCGCGTGACGCTGGCCGCCGATGCATGGCGCGACCTGGGCGCACTGCTCGACGAGCGCCTGGGCGCGGACGCGCCGAGCCTGTCGAAGGTGACGGAGATGCTGCTTCGCATGCGGCAGGCGCTGCGCAGCCTGCTGCAGGAGCGCGACCCGCGCGATGAAGAACCACCGGCCATGCCAATGGAGCCGCCCGCAAGTTGGGCGGCGGACACATCAACGCTTTCCGCGACCTCGATGGACGACAACGACATGAGCGAAGCCCCTTCTCCTCCTCCTTCTCTTTCTCCTTCCGCGCCGCTGCCGCAGGCCGCGGCAAGCGGGCGCATCGGCAGCCGCGCCGAGGCCTACCAGTTGCTGGAGTTGGCCGCCGCCTACCTGCTGCGCGAAGAGCCGCACAGCCCAACGCCCTACCTCGTCAACCGCGCGGTGGCGTGGGGACGTATGCCATTGCCGCAACTGATGCAGGAAGTGCTCCGCGAGGACGGCGACCTGAATCGGTACTTCTCGATCATTGGCGTCAGGCCCGACGCCTAGACAGATTGATCTCTTCGATGGAGCTTTCAACATGCCACGCCACCTCAAGCGCACCGGTCAGCACCTGTATGTCGATGGTTTGCATCTGCTCGGCATCTGCGAGCGATTGATGAAGGAAGCGGTGCTGGCCGGCGCTCCCGGAGGCGCCGGGACGCCTGCGGCCCCCTACACCATGGCCAATGCCGGTGACTGGGTCGCACGCTGGCGCGCGTCGACGCGCGAGGGCATGGTCTATTACAAGATGGCGGGCAGGCTCATCAGCAAGAACCACAAGGTGTATGTCGGCGACGTCGGGCCTGCATACCTTCAATCCACAAGCATCCTGGAGAGTTCGCTCAAGGCATTCCGGTCCAAATACGGCAGGCTGCCAAAGCTCAATCTCCACTTTGGCTATGCCGTCACCTCAATAACAGTAATCAGGGCTGCACTCAACGTCGACAACGCGACGTGGAAAGCATTGCGAATCGAGCAGACGGGCACTCCTCCGCCAACCTGGACGGCATCCATCCTGAGCACTCACCTCATTGCGATGGCAAGAACCCCAGGCGCTTCATCGAACGACCCCAACGATTACATCGATGCGAAGGACAGAGAACTCCTCCAGGAGTGGGCCACCAAGAACGCAATCAACGACCCGCAGTACCAGGTACTCGCGCAGAGGGTGGCCGACCCGGGCCTCATCTATGCAAAGAGCACCGACAGCGTCTATGGCGGCACACGGCCTGCCCCCTGGAGCGAGATACGCCATTCCCCCGTGATCGCCAAGGCGGTCCGCTCCCTGATGAAGGGCGAGTCCCCGTCGTTGGCCGCCAGCCCGGCTGGATACGACAAGGACTACGCGCGCAAGCAGTTGCTGCTGCCCGTCATGACGATGGCGATCTTTCACGCGGAGCCTGCGAGAAACCCGCGTGCATGGCCGATCAACCTGATGATCCTGGACCTCGCGGAGTCCACCACCGCACGCTTCACGTGGGACGCGATCCTGTGGCATCCGCTTGCAATTCCGCAATCGGCCACTACGGGCGCCGGCCATGTTCTCGCCGTGCCCCTGAGCGGCCCCCGGGGGCCGCATGCTCCCCTGGTGCCCTTCGTCGGGCCGCAGCCGACGCAGCAGGAAAAGACGGCACAGGCACGCGCGGAGCGCGCGATCGTGCCCATCACAAGCACGCTGAAGCTGCATCTCGTCGGCGGACTGATTCCGGCAAGCCCCACTGACGGCGGTCGAATAGGCGGGCGTCCGCTCTGGTCGCAGAACAGGTTTGCTGCAACCGAGCCTTTCGACTTCATCCATCAGAAAGAGATCGACGTGCTGCTGCAGTGGCTGATGCAATTTCCGGAGATCGGCACCCATTGGAGCGTGCAGGACCCGCCGCCGCACGGCGCCACGCTCGTGCCGGCGATGCAGGTTCTGCAGCGCCAGGTTCCCGCCGATGTGGCAACGACCACAGGCTTGACCCGCATCGCCGCCCGGCTCCAGACCCGGATCGGGACCCTGGATTACATGCATTAGCCAGACCCCCGTCTCTCAGGAGTTCTCCGCTCCGGCGCTTGCTGTTCAATGCGCCCGCGAGCGCCAAGTTCACGCACAAGTACGAAGTCGTCCGGGCCGAGCTGCCCGGCGCCGAGTTCAATACCAGGACCAAGGCCTGACCCAAGACGAACTTCACGCAGCTCCAGGCGTGGAAGCAGATGGAGGCGCTGCCCTGCTTCAAGGCGAACAAGGAGATTCCGGACGCGGTTGCGCTCTAGGCGGCAACGGTCGCAGCGGGACCGAACGCCGCGCCTCAACCCAGCACGTCGTTCACCTGCTCCCGAAATTCGCTCAGGCTCACGGCGGCCCCAATCTCCCGCGGCAACGCATCGCGCACCGAGAACACGCCCAGGATCTTCGCCCCCGCCGCCAGCGGCAGGTGGCGAAAGCCCCGTTCGAGCATGAGCGCGACAGCGTCGGACACCAGCGTTTCGGGCGGCACGCAGATGGGGTTGGGCGTCATCACGTCGCGCACCGCCGTGCGATCAGGGTCCAGCCCCTTGGCCAGCACCCGGGTCATCAGGTCGCGCTCGGTCAGGATGCCCAGCAGCGTGTCGGGCAGGTCCATGATGAGCACGCTGCCGCAGTTGGCACGCGTCATCACGCATGCGGCGTCGCGTACGTTCGCCTGCGGACCCAGGCTGATCACGTGCTTGCGCGAGATGGACTGGAAAACAGTGCGCTCGGTCATGATGCACCCTCCGGAAGTGGCGTCGTGGATGGTGCCGCCGACAGCGGCTCAGCGCAAGGAGGCGTTGAGCCGCTCCAGCGCCATGGCGCCGGGGCAAAGCTGGTCAGGCCCCATCGCGTTGAGCGACTGGTCGCTGGTGTTGAGCGCCGTGTGCAGGTCGGTGGCCAGCGGGTCGACATAGAGCAGGCCGGTCACCACCTCGCCCATCTCGTGATGCCGCTGCATGTAGGCCATGGCGGCATAACGGTCGCCAGGGTTGTAGTCGGGGTGCAGGCTGCGCAGGCGCAGCAGCGTGCCGTCGTGCTGGCGCACGTCCATCACTTCTCCGGGCTCGATGTCGGCGACGATTTCGTCCCGCCCGCTGATGAAGTCGATGCGGCTCACCGCCTCGTTGTGCTCGCGCACGTAGTCGTAGCTCTTGGTGCTGCCGGGGTGGTTGTTGAAGGCAACGCAGGGGCTGATGACGTCGATGAAGGCGGAGCCACCGTGGCTGATCGCCCCTTTTATCAGTGGCACAAGTTGCGCCTTGTTACCCGAAAAACCCCGCCCCACGTAGCTGGCGCCCAACTGCAGCGCCATGGCCACGAGGTCCACCGGGCTGTCGGTGTTGACGACGCCCTTCTTGCTCTTCGAGCCCTGGTCGGCGGTGGCGGAGAACTGGCCTTTGGTCAGGCCATAGACGCCGTTGTTCTCCACGATGTAGGCCATGCGCACGCCGCGCCGCATGGCGTGGGCAAACTGGCCCAGGCCGATGGAAGCCGAATCGCCGTCGCCCGAAACGCCCAGGTACAGCAGGTCGCGGTTGGCGAGGTTGGCGCCGGTCAGCACGCTGGGCATGCGGCCGTGCACGGTGTTGAAGCCGTGCGATGCGCCCAGAAAGTAATCCGGCGTCTTCGAGCTGCAGCCAATGCCCGAGAGCTTGGCCACGCGATGCGGCTCGATGTCCAGCTCCCAGCAGGCCTCGATGATGGCGGCGGAGATGGAGTCGTGGCCGCAACCGGCGCACAGCGTGGAGATCTTTCCCTCGTAGTCGCGCCGCGTGTAGCCGACCTTGTTGGTGGCCAGCGTCGGGTGACGCAACCGGGGCTTGGCAAGGTAGGTCATGCAGGCTCTTTCTTATCGGTGCTGCCGGAGGCTTGCGTCTGTTGTTGCACATGCGCGCTGATCGACTGGACGATGAAGCGCGCGGTGATGGGCGTGCCGTCGAAATGCAGCATCCGTATCAACCGCGCCGGATCGGCGTCCAGCTCATTCACCAGCAGGCTGCGCATCTGTGCGTCGCGGTTCTGCTCGACCACGAACACCTTTTCATGCTGCGCCAGGAACTGCACCACGCTGTCCGGGAAGGGAAAGGCGCGCAGCCGCAGCGCGTCGAGATGGATGCCGCGTTCTTCCAGCGCCTGCAACGCCTCGTGCATCGATGGGCTGGTCGAACCGAAATAGATCACGCCTAGCTTGGTCTTTTCGGCAGCAGGCCTCAGCACCGGCTGCGGCACCAGCGTGGCTGCTGTCGCGAACTTCTTCAGCAGCCGCTCCATGTTGTAGATGTAGTCCGGCCCGCGCTCCGAGTACCGGGCGTAGGCGTCGCGCGTCGTGCCGCGCGTGAAGTAGCTGCCCTTGGTCGGGTGCGTTCCGGGCAGCGTGCGCCAGGGAATGCCGTCGCCATCCACATCCTTGTAGCGGCCGAAGTCGCGGCCCGCCTCGAGCTCTTCGGCGCTCATGACCTTGCCGCGGTCGTAGGCCTTGCTGTCGTCCCAGGCAAAGGGCTCGCACAGGCGCTGGTTCATGCCGATGTCCAGGTCCGTCATCACGAACACCGGCGTCTGCAGCCGGTCGGCCAGGTCCAGCGCCGCCGCCGCATGCTCGAAGCACTCGTGCGGGTCCTCGGGAAACAGCAGCACATGCTTGGTATCGCCGTGCGAGGCATACGCGCACGAGAGGATGTCGGCCTGCTGCGTGCGCGTCGGCATGCCGGTGGAAGGGCCGCCACGCTGCACGTTGATGAGCGTGACGGGGATCTCCGCAAAGTAGGCCAGCCCGATGAACTCGCTCATCAGCGAAATGCCCGGCCCCGAGGTCGCGGTGAAGGCCCGTGCGCCGTTCCAGCCGGCGCCGACCACCACGCCAATCGATGCGAGTTCGTCTTCCGCCTGCACGATGGCAAAGCGGTGCTGGCCGGTGGCCGGGTCCACGCGGAACTTGGTGCAGTACTTCTGGAAGGCCTCGGCCACCGAGGACGACGGCGTGATCGGATACCAGGCCGCGACCGTGGCACCGCCATACACGCAGCCCAGCGCGGCGGCACTGTTGCCATCGACGAAGATCCGGTTGCCGACCCCGTCGGCACGCCGCACCCGCAGCCCCAATGGCTCGTGCAGGTTCTCCCGCGCGAAATCGCAGCCCAGGTGCAGCGCCTGCACATTGGAGGCCAGCAGCTTTTCCTTGCCCTTGTACTGTTCGCCGAACAGCTTCTCGACCACCTCCGGCTCTATGCCGAGCAGGATGGCCAGGGCGCCCACATAGACGATGTTCTTGAACAGCTGGCGCTGCCGCGGGTCCTGATAAACGGCGTTGCAGATCTCAGTGAGCGGCATGCCGATCACGCGAACGTCGCTGCGGAACTTCGATGGCGGCAGCGGCCGCGTGCTGTCGTAGAAGAGATAGCCGCCGGGCTCCAGTTCGGCCAGGTCGGCCTCCCAGGTCTGCGGATTCATCGCCACCATCATGTCGGTGCCGCCGCGCCGTCCGAGATGGCCCTGCTCGGTCACGCGCACCTCGTACCAGGTCGGCAGGCCCTGGATGTTGCTGGGAAAGATGTTGCGCGGACTCACCGGCACGCCCATGCGCAGGATGGCCTTGGCGAACAGTTCGTTGGCAGAGGCCGAACCCGAGCCGTTGACGTTGGCGAACTTGATGACGAAGTCGTTGACCGCCTCTATCTGCTTCATGCGGCCACCTCCTGCGCATGCCCTTGCCCGGCAGGCGTCATCTTCAACAAGAACTTCTGCATGTCCCACGCGCCCGTGGGGCAGCGCTCGGCGCACAGGCCGCAGTGCAGGCAGACGTCTTCATCCTTGACCATCACGCGGCCCGTCTTGAGCCCGCCGGATACATACAGGTCTTGCGCCAGGTTCAGCGCCGGCGCCTTGAGCCGTGATCGCAACTCGACTTCTTCGCCGTTGTCGATGAAGTTGATGCAGTCCATCGGGCAGATGTCCACGCAGGCATCGCATTCGATGCAGGCAGCTTCGGTGAACACGGTCTGCACATCGCAGTTCAGGCAGCGCTCGGCCTCCTTGAAGGCGGTGGCGGCGTCGAAGCCCAGTTCCACTTCCACGCGGATGCTGGCCAGTGCGGTCTCGGCCTTGGCCCACGGCACCTTGTAGCGCAGGTCGTTGGAGGTGTCGTTGTCGTAGCTCCACTCGTGGATGCCCATCTTCTGCGAGACCAGGTTGGTCATCGGCGCCGGGCGAACGTAGACCGGCTCGGCACGCAGCAGCTTGTCGATCGACACCGCAGCCTCGTGGCCATGGGCCACGGCCGTGATGATGTTCTTGGGGCCGAAGGCCGCATCGCCGCCGAAGAACACGTTGGGCACCGTCGACTGGAAGGTGTTCTCGTCCAGCTTCGGCAGGCCCGACTTGTCGAAGGCGATGCCGCAGTCGCGCTCGATCCACGGGAATGCGTTTTCCTGGCCCACCGCGACCAGCACTTCGTCGCATTCGAAATACGCGTCCGGCTCGCCGGTGGGCACCAGCGTGCGGCGGCCCTTGTCGTCGTACTCGGCGCGGACGATCTCGAAGCGCATGCCCAAGAGCTTGCCTTCTTCGTGGACGAAGGCCTTGGGCACGTGGAAGTCGATGATCGGAATGCCTTCGTGCTGGGCGTCTTCCTTTTCCCAGGGCGAGGCCTTCATTTCGGCGAAGCCGCTGCGCACGATGACCTTCACGTCGGTGCCGCCCAGGCGGCGGGCCGAGCGGCAGCAGTCCATTGCCGTGTTGCCACCGCCCAGCACGATCACGCGCTTGCCGATGCTGCTGACGTGGCCGAAGGAAACCGAGTTGAGCCAGTCGATGCCGATGTGGATGCTCGCCGCCGCTTCCTGTCGGCCTGGCACATCCAGGTCGCGCCCGCGGGGTGCGCCGCAGCCGACGAAGATCGCGTCCCACTCTTGCGCCATCAGAGCCGTCATCGAGTCGATGCGCACGCCGCTGCGGAACTCGACGCCCAGATCGAGGATGTAGCCAGTCTCCTCGTCGATCACCGACTCCGGCAGGCGAAAGCGCGGTATCTGCGTGCGGATGAAGCCGCCGGCCTTGGCTTCGCCGTCGAACACCGTCACTTCGTAGCCCAAAGGCGCCAGGTCGCGCGCGACGGTGAGCGAGGCCGGCCCCGCACCGACGCAGGCAACACGCTTGCCGTTCTTCGGCTCCAGCTTGGGCATGCGCGCGCGCACGTCGTCCTTCATGTCGGCTGCCACGCGCTTGAGCCTGCAGATGGCCACCGGCTCGGGCTCCCCCGTGTTGCCCTCTTCCACCCGTCCTCGCCTGCAGGCCGGCTCGCAGGGCCGGTCGCAGGTGCGCCCCAGGATGCCGGGGAAGACGTTGGACACCCAGTTGATCATGTAGGCGTCGCTGTAGCGGCGCTGCGCGATCATGCGGATGTATTCAGGGACGGGGGTGTGCGCCGGGCAGGCGTACTGGCAATCGACGACCTTGTGGAAATAGGCCGGGTTGGCAATGTTCGTTCGCTGCAATGCGTGTCTCCTGCCAGCCGCCAGGGACCCCGGAGGGGCCGACGCGCGGCTCTGGCGCAGTATGCGCCGCACAGGCGGGAGCGCAACCTTGGTGAAATCCCGCAGCTAGCCGGCCTGCCCCTCCAGGGCAACGGCAAAGAGGGCATCGATCAGCGGCCGCTCCCTGCGGATGGAAAGGCAGCACAGCGAATAGCTGATCGACAGCTGCTCATCGTCGATTGCCACGGCCGCCAGGCCCGGCAGCGGAATGAACTCCACCTGCGTGACGAAGCCGACGCCCATTCCGTTGGCCACCGCGTGCAGGATGGCCTCGCGGCTGTTGATTTCCATGGCGCAGTGCAGGTTGACTTTCTGCTGCAGGCAGGCGCGCTCGACGCGATGCCGGGTCTTGGAACCGGGCTCGCGCAGGATGACCGTTTCGTGTTCGATGTCGCGGGTGGTGATCGATGCGCGCTTCGTCCACGCATGGCCTTCGGGCACCACCGCGACGATGCGCTCAGCGCGGTAGGGCGCGATGTGCAGGCCCTCGGCCGCCGCGGGTTCGGCGACGATGCCCACGTCGATGGAGAAGTCCTGCAACCCCCGGAGGGTGGACTCCTCCGACCCGATCGACACCGTCAGGTCCAGCGACGGATGCGCCTCCTTGAAGTTACGCGCCAGCTCCAGCGCAATGGGCGGCGAGACCGCGCCGACGCGCACCAGCCCCACCTTGAGCTTGCGCGCGCTCTCCAGGAAGAGCATCGCCTCTTCCTCCTGCCCGAACAGCCCCTGCGTGATGGCATAGAGCCGCTCGCCGGCCGCGGTGAGCCGCACGCCGCGCCCGCTGCGCAGGAACAGTTCCACGTTGAAGCGGGCCTCCAGGGCCTTGACCTGGTCGGTCACCGTCGGCTGCCCGATGTGCAGGTACTGCGCCGCCGAGGTGAAGCCGCCCGTCTTCGCCACGGCATGGAAGCATCTGATCGATTTGTAGTACTGGTGGAACATGCATTCGGGCCCCGGCGAAACCGGCGGCTCCTTCAGGAAGAAAGCCTCTCACAAGCACGCCCGGGCGCGAATGAGCGCTTTCCCGGTCGCGATGCCCGCATGGGCCATCCATCGATTTTCGACCATGCGGACACCGGAAATGCGATTGGACGCGATAGCGGGCCGCTTCGACACTGGCCGCCATACGAGACAACCGAAGCGAAAGACCCGATGCCCCACGCGTACCACAACCCCGTTTCCATCCACTGCGGCCGAGGCAGTCTGGAGCGGCTGCCCACGATCCTCGCCGGCCGCCGCGTCGTCGTCGTCACCTTTCCCGAAGCCCGCGAGCTCGGACTGGTCTCCCGCCTCCGCGAGCTCCTGAAAGACTCGCTGCTCGGGGTGATCGACGACGTGCGCCCCAATCCCGACGTGGCGCACTTGAGCGACCTCTACAACCGCTTCTGGCAATCGCCCGAGGCATGCGATGCCATCGTCGCCGTGGGCGGCGGCAGCGCCATCGACACGGCCAAGGCGCTGATGGTGGGCACGGCAAGCGGCCAGTTCGACGAACTCGTCGGCCTGCTGGCGACTGGCAAGCCCTTTGCCCCCACCAGCGTCAAGCCGCTGATCGCGGTGCCGACGACGGCGGGCACCGGCAGCGAAGTGACGCCCTGGGCGACGATCTGGGATGCCGCCCGGCAGAAGAAATACTCGCTGCACCTTGACGCCACCTGGCCCGAGGCCGCCATCGTCGATCCCGAGCTGATGCTTTCGGTGCCGGCGGGCACCACCGTGTCGACGGGGCTCGATGCGCTTTCCCACGCGCTGGAGTCGGTGTGGAACGTGAACGCAAACCCCATCTCCGACACCTTCGCCATCTCCGCCGTGCAGGACATCTTCGAATGCCTGCCGGCGCTGCGGGCCGATCTCGGCAACGTCGAACTGCGCGAACGCATGGCGCTGGCCGCGCTCAAGGCCGGGCTTGCGTTCTCCAACACGAAGACGGCCCTGGCCCATTCGATCTCGTACGAGATGACGCTGCGCTACGGCCTGGCGCACGGGATCGCCTGCTCGTTCACGCTGCCGATCGTTCTTGAAAAGGCATGGGCCCGCTCTCCCGATCGGGACCGCACGCTGCAGCGCCTGTTCGGGCCGGACCTGGCCGCCGGTGCCCGGCGCTTGCGAGACTTTCTCCAGGGACTCGGCGTGAAGACCGAGTTCGCGGACTACGGCGTGGCGGACAGCGAAGCCGCGGCCATGATCGCGCGCGCCATGGATGGCGCGCGCGGCAAGAACTTCATAGGGGCGGTGTCCGCCCAGTAGTCTGTCAGTCAGTTAGTCGGTTAGTCGGTTGAATCTGTAGAACGTCGAAAAAAATGCCGGCATTCGAGCCGGTCCCACGGACCCACGTCCGTCAAGAACAGGAGACAAAGACATGCAATTGGCAAATCAAGGCCTGCAGGCCGGGGCGTACGCGCCGCCTCTCGAACATTCATTCCGGCGCGCGCAGTGGCGAATGCTGCTGGCCGCGATGTTCTGCTACCTCTTCTTCTATACCGGCCGGCAGACTTTCGGCTTCGCCATCCCGGGGCTGCAGAAGGAATTCGGATTGTCGAAGGAGGTCTTGGGTTGGGCCTCGGCCAGCCTGCTGTGGTGCTACGCCATCGGCCAGGCGATCAACGGCAACCTCGCCGACAAGTTCGGCGGCCGGCGCGTGATGACCGCGGGCGCCATCCTGTCCTGCGCGGCCAACTGGGTCGTGAGCTTCGCCGTCGGGTTCAAGACGCTCGCGATTCCATGGGGCGTCAACGGCTACTTCCAGGCGCTCGGCTGGGCGCCGGGCAGCCGCCTGCTGTCGAACTGGTGGGGCACCGGGGAGCGCGGCAAGGTCTTCGGCTTCTACACCTTCGCTGCCGGATGCGCGTCGGTGCTGTCGTTCGTCACGTCCATCGTGGTGGTCAACGTGCTGCACCTGGACTGGCGCTGGATCTTCAGGCTGCCCGTGCTGCTGATGCTGGTGGGCGGCATCGCGTTCTACCTGATCGCCCGGGAGCGCCCCGAAGACCTCGGGTTCAAGTCGCCCGACACCGGCATAGCCAACGCGGAAGACGCGAAGGCCGCGTCCCTGCAGCACACCACGCCTGACGAAAGCTCGTGGACGCGCTACAAGGCCGTGCTCTGCAACCCGAAGCTGCTCATCGCGGCACTCGCCATCGGCTTCCAGAATGCCGCGCGCTACGGGCTGATCGTCTGGGTGCCGGTGCACTTTCTCGGCAAGGACTGGAGCAAGATGGCCGACGGCATGATCGATCCCGCATGGATCTCGGTCGCACTGCCGGTGGGCATGGCCTTCGGCGCACTCACCAACGGCTGGATCTCCGACCGCGTCTTCGGCTCGAAGCGCTACAAGGCCATCGTGCTGTACATGCTGCTGGGTGCGGCCGCCTCCGTCGGCATGTACCTGCTGCCCACGAGCATCGGCGGGCTGGCGCTTCTGTTCCTCGCAGGCTTCTTCGTCTACGGCCCCGCCTCTTCGTTCTGGGCGCTGTGCCCCGACCTCGTGGGAGCCAAGCGCTCGGGCACCGCCACCGGCGTCATGAACTTCTTCTCGTACCTGCTGGCGGGCCTCGGCGAACCGCTGATCGGCCGCCTGCTGGATCACTCGGGCAACACCTCGATGGTCTTTCCGATCGTGGCCGCCAGCTGCCTCATCAGTGCCTTCATCGCGGTCTTCATCCGTCGCTGAAAGAGCCCTTTTCTCTTCACCTCCAAGGAATCCCTTCTCATGAAACCCGACTCGCTCGAAGTCAATGCCCGCAGCTACCGCTGGATGAGCCGCCCCGTCGTGGTGGTGTGCGTCGATGGCTGCGAGCCTGCGTACCTGGACGCGGCCAT
>NZ_FOII01000042.1:0-9036 GCF_900111625.1 Variovorax sp. OV084
ATCTGGGCATATTGACCCCCGTGTTCAATATGTCCGGGAACTCTACCGGCCGAAGCGTCAGGTCGTGAGAGGGTTTTCACACAGCCTCGCTGCAAAGCAGTCACCACCCGTCTTGGTTGCAACGGCCTACCGTACCGCCGTCCTGCCCTGGCTTATAACTCGATCAAAGGTGAAAACGTGCTCTTGCAGCGCCTCGACGCAGCAGCCGAAGAGGCGCCGACGCTCGTGTCTCGCGCCGTAGCGTAGCTCCACCGCATCGTTGTCGACGGCGGGCAGGCTGCGTAGTCGCAACCGGTTTGTGAGACGGACAGCCTTAAGCAAACACCGGCAGGATTTATTGCTGTCGTAACCCGCTGAACCGCAGCGCTTTCACCACCAACGAAAAAGCCGGCGAGGGTTGGCGCTTGCTGGGGTAGTACAGGTGGTAGCCGGCGAATTTGGGGCACCAGTCCTGCAGCACGCGCACGAGCCGACCCGATTCGATATGTGCCATCAGTTCGTCCTCCGGTAGCAGCGAGATGCCGAGTCCGGCCAATGCTGCGTCCACTTGGGGCGGTGCGGTATTGAAGATCAGCGGCCCATCCACGCGCACGTTGACCTTCCGACCGCGCTTCTCGAAGTCCCAGACATACAGCCCACCGGAAGTCGGCATGCGTTGGTTGATGCACTGATGCTTCGTCAGGTCGGCTGGCGTTTTGGGGATCGGGTTGACGGCGAAGTAGCTGGGGGACGCCACCACCGCCATCTGCAGCGGCGGGCCGATGGGCACGGCGATCATGTCGTTATCGATCGTGTTGCCCATGCGGACACCCGCATCGAAGCGGTCGGCCACGATGTCGCGAAAGCTGTAGTTCATGTCGAACTCCAGCTTGATATCAGGGTACTCGCGCAAGAGCGGCGCGAGCTTGGGAAGCAGAACCGTGTGCAGCACGTGGTCGCCGCAGGTGATGCGCACGGTGCCTCCAGGCTTGTCGCGCAACTCGGTAAGCGCTTCGAGTTCAGCCTCGATCTCGTCGAAGCGATGGCCGATCGCTTTCATGAGTCGCTCACCGGCCGGGGTCGGCGCGACGCTGCGCGTGGTGCGCGTCAACAAGCGGATCTGCAGTCCTTCTTCCAGCCCGCGGATGGCCTGACTGAGCGCCGACTGGGTCACGCCGAGGGTGCCGGCGGCCTTGGTGAAGCTGCCCTCGCGGGCCACTGTCACGAAAGCCAGCAGATCGTTGAGATTGCGTCTTGGCATGTCGGTCTCCGCATCAAACGGACTGATTAGTGAGGGTAATAAATGTATTAAGTATTCATTACCTAGTCAATTCTCTCGCCGATCGGCAAACTTCCATTCAAAGGAACATTGACCATGAAAACCCAAGCAGACACCACACCCGATCGTCGCGAATTTCTGAAGATGGCCGGTACCGGCGTGGCCGCCGCCGGCCTGTTGTCGACGGCTGGAGCGGCATTGGCGGCGCCTTCCAAGACGAGCACCCAATTGCCCAACGGTGCCGACAATTTCTACGCGAGCGACAAGGTCACCCTGCAGAATGTGAGCTTCAAGAATCAGTACCAGATGACCGTCGCTGGGAACCTGTTCATTCCCAAGGCACTGGACCGCAAGAAGCGCACCCCGGCGATCGTCGTCGGTCATCCGATGGGGGCGGTGAAGGAGCAAAGCGCGAACCTGTACGCGACCAAGATGGCAGAGCAGGGCTTTGTGACGTTGTCGCTGGACCTCGCGTTCTGGGGCGGCAGCGAAGGCCAGCCGCGCAACGCGGTCTCGCCCGACATGTACGCCGAGAGCTTCAGCGCTGCGGTCGACTTTCTCGGCAGTCAGGCATTCGTGGACAAGCAACAGATCGGCGCCATCGGTGTGTGCGGCAGCGGTAGCTTCGTCATCAGTGCAGCGAAGATCGACCCGCGCATGAAGGCCATCGCCACGGTGAGCATGTATGACATGGGCGCGGCCAACCGCGATGCGCTCAACCACTCGCAGACGCTCGAGCAGCGCAAGCAGATCATCGCCGCGGCCGTCGAGCAACGGCAGGCGGAGTTCAGCGGCGGCGCAGTGCAGTACACCGGTGGTACGGTGCTCACGCTGGCTGCGGACACGCATCCCATCCAGCGCGAGTTCTTCGATTTCTATCGCACGCCGCGCGGCGAGTTCACCCCCAAGGGCGCATCGGCGCGCAACACCACCATGCCGACCTTGACCAGCAACGTCAAGTTCATGAACTTCTATCCGTTCAACGACATCGAGACGATCTCGCCGCGGCCCATGCTGTTCATCACGGGTGACCAGGCGCATTCCAAGGAGTTCAGCGAAGACGCCTACAAGCGGGCTGCGGAACCCAAAGAGTTGTTCGTCGTGCCGGGCGCCGGCCACGTCGACCTGTACGACCGCGTGACGCTGATCCCGTTCGACAAGCTGACGTCGTTCTTCAACAAGCACCTCATCGCGGCGAGCGCCTGATGACAGCGCAGGCCATCGACATGACGGCAGACAGTGCCGTCTTCGAACAGGGGGGCGAAGCGCAGCCTGCGCATTGGGGCGGCGTCTTCGCGATGACGCTGTGCGTCTTCGCGCTGATCGCTTCGGAGTTCATGCCGGTCAGCCTGCTCACGCCATTGGCGTCCGACCTCAAGGTCACCGAAGGCATGGCGGGTCAAGGCATCGCCATCTCCGGCGTCTTCGCGGTGGTCACGAGCCTGTCGATCTCGGCGATCGCCGGCAGGATCAAACGCAAGACGCTGCTACTGTCGCTGACGGCGATGATGTGCCTCTCTGGGGCCATCGTCGCGATGGCGCCCAACTATGTGACGTACATGGCGGGCCGTGCGCTGATCGGCGTCGTCGTCGGTGGCTTCTGGTCTATGTCGGCAGCCACGGCCATGCAGCTCGTGCCGCCCTCCAAGGTGGCGCGGGCCCTGGCGATTTTCAATGGCGGGAATGCGCTGGCCACGGTCGTGGCCGCCCCGCTGGGCAGCTACCTCGCCTCGATCGTGGGCTGGCGCGGTGCCTTCTTTTGTCTGGTGCCGGTCGCGGTAATCGCATTCGTCTGGCAGTGGTTCAGTCTGCCGGCGATGCAGGCACAGACGCGCGCAAAGGGCTCACTCAATGTCTTCAGGCTCTTCAAGAACCGGCGGGTCGTGCTCGGAATGCTCGCGGTGGGTGTCTTCTTCATGGGGCAGTTCGCGCTCTTCACTTATCTCCGGCCTTTCCTGGAAACGGTGACGCGGGTCAATGTGTCGACGTTGTCGCTCGTGCTGCTGACGCTGGGCGCCGCAGGCTTCATCGGCACCACGGTCATCGGCCGATTTCTGAAGCTCGGTTTTTACGGCACGCTGACGACCATTCCGGTGCTGATGGCTGCGATCGCGGTCGCGCTGATTGCCGTTGGCACTTCGGTGCCCGCCACCACCGTGCTGCTGGGCATCTGGGGCCTGGTGGCTACCGCCGCACCGGTGGGCTGGTGGCTGTGGATCGCACGAACGCTCCCTCAAGACGCCGAAGCCGGCGGCGGGCTCATGGTGGCTGTGGTCCAGCTCTCCATCGCACTGGGCTCGACCTTGGGGGGCTTGCTTTTCGACGGCAGCGGCTACCAGAGCACCTTCGCTTTCAGCGCCGGTCTGTTGCTGGTCGGTGCGTTTCTGGTTTTCTTAACAGCGCGTGCAGACCGTACGAAATCAACATGACCCAGAAACGCAGTCCGTTTGCAGAGACGATCAGACCGTTGCGTCCGTGGCGCCTGCGCCTTGCGAGCTTGTGCATCGGCCTGCTCGTGATCGGTGAGAGCCACGCCGAAGCACGCATGTGGATGACCGTCGGCGAACGTCGTTTGGCCGTTACCTTGGCCGATACGGATGCCGCCCGCGCGTTCGCTGCTCGACTGCCGCTGACGCTCGACATGAGCGATCTCAACGGCAATGAAAAAAAGTTCGACTTGCCGAAGGAGTTGCCTGCGGCTCCCAGTAGACCGAGAACGATCCGCAATGGCGACCTCATGTTGTATGGGGCGAATACCGTGGTTCTCTTCTATCTGACCTTCGATTCTCCGTATTCGTACACGCGTCTTGGTCGGGTGGATGACCCGAACGGTCTGGCGCAAGCGCTCGGGCAGCGCAGCGTACGGGTCCAGTTCTCAAGGGACTGAAGACTTGGCTTGGAAGTGGCGCGGGCCGAGACGCGCAAAGCCTGCGAATTTCGCACCGAACCACGGAGCTATTAGCCAAGCTAATAAAGGCATTAAGCGTTGCTCACGTAGTCGATCGGCGGAGTGTTTGACACAGTAGACCCGGCGAAGAACGACAGGAAGAAGTTCGCATACACAGCACCGGAACGCCCGCGAAGGCTTGGTCGGTTGCCACTGCCTTGCATTTTTTTCATAAAGGACAACGTCCATGCCCCACGAAATCCAGAGTGACTTGCCGGCCGAGCTCAGTGCCGACGAATCTGCGCTCCTTGCTCAGATGCCGGAGCTGAACGGCGTCGGAAAGTCACGCCGCAGCTTCATGATGCAAACCGGAGGTGGCGGCATCGGCCTCTTCGCCGCGAACCTGCTGGCGACCGAGTCCGCGCTCGCTCAGCTACCGCCGGTCCCCGGCGCAGCGTCGGCGCCCGTCGTGGCGCAAAACGTCGTGAAGGTCAGCTTTCTGGTCAACGGCGCGGCGCAGACACTAGACATCGACTCACGGGTCGTACTGCTCGATGCGCTGCGTGAAGGCCTTGCGTTGACAGGCTCCAAGAAGGGCTGTGATCAGGGCCAGTGCGGCGCTTGCACCGTGCTGGTGGACGGACAGCGCGTCTTGTCCTGCCTGACCCTGGCCGCGACGCTTCAGGGCCGTGAGGTCACCACCATCGAGGGACTGGCAACAGGCGACCAGCTGCACCCCATGCAAGCCGCCTTCATCAAGCACGATGGCTTCCAGTGCGGCTACTGCACGTCGGGCCAGATCTGCTCCGCTGTCGGCATGCTGGGCGAGGCCCGGCGCGGCCAGGTCAGCCACGTCACCGAGAACGTCGGCAAGACCACAACGCGCCTGACCGACGACGAGATCAAGGAGCGCATGAGCGGCAACATCTGCCGATGCGGTGCCTACCCGGGCATCGTCTCTGCCATCCAGGAGGTCCACTCGGGCCGCCAGGCGGCCCAGACCTGGGGTTTCGCCACCGAGACACAACTGGCGACAGCCATCAAGGAGGATGGCCATGCGACCGTTTGAATATGTCCGCGCGGCGGATGCCGCCTCCGCGACCGCCGCGATGTCGGCTATGCCGCAAGCCAAATACCTTGCAGGCGGCAGCAATCTGCTCGACCTGATGAAAGAGGACATCGAGCGTCCGATGCGCCTGGTCGACATCACCCGCCTGCCGCTGCGCGAGATCCAGCGCACGCGCTCCGGCCTCTCCATCGGGGCCCTGGCCACCAACACCGAAACGGCCAACCATCCGCTGATTCGTGAGAACTACCCGCTGCTTACACAAGCGATCGTCGCGGGCGCCTCGGGGCAGTTGCGCAACATGGCCACCAACGGTGGCAACCTGTTGCAGCGCACGCGCTGCAACTATTTCTACGACACGTCCATGCCGTGCAACAAGCGCGAGGCTGGCAGCGGCTGCGGCGCGCGAGAGGGTCTCAACAGGATCAGCGCGATCATGGGCTGGAGCGAGGCGTGCGTGGCGACCTATCCAGGTGACATGACCACGGCGTTGTACGCACTCGATGCAAAGGTGCGCGTCCGCGCGCCGGACGGACGCGAGCGGCTCATCGCCATCACCGACTTCCACCGGCTGCCGGGCGACACGCCGCAGCGCGACAACAACCTGGAGCACGGTGACCTCATCGTCGCCATCGAGCTGCCGGTGCCCGCAGGCGACTTCGCGCGCAACTCCCACTACCTGAAGGTGCGCGACCGTGCCTCGTACGCCTTTGCGATGGTCTCGGTCGCGGCCGCGCTGGACATGGACGGCAGCAGGATTCGTCAGGCGCGCGTGGTGCTGGGCAGCGTCGCGCATAAGCCCTGGCGCAGCGCCGAGGCCGAGGCCCTGCTCGTGGGCCAGCGTGCCGACGAGGCGACGTTCAAACGTGCCGGCGAAGCTGCACTGCGCGATGCACGGCCGCTGGCGCACAACGCCTACAAAGTGGAATTGGGTCGACGTTCTGTCGCGCGTGCGTTGATGCGCGCCGCGCGCTTGGCGTGAGAAAGGGAATCACATGGCACGCTATCTAGGCAAGGAAACGACCCGCGTCGACGGGCTCGCCAAGGTCACCGGCAAGGCGAAGTACACCGCCGAGTTCCAGATTCCCAATGTCAGCTACGGATTCATCGTGCTGAGCACGGTGGCCAAAGGCCGAATCACGGCCATCGACACGCGCGAAGCCGAACAGGCGGGTGGCGTGATCCGCGTCTTCACGCACCTGAACGCGGGCAAGCTCGGCCCGGCGCCTGCGGCCGGCGCGCCGGCCGCATGGTCGTGGCCGCTGCAATCGGACCGGGTCTTCTTCAACGGCCAGCCGATCGCGCTGGTCGTTGCCGAAAGCTATGAACAGGCGCGTCACGCGTCAAGGCTGGTGAAAGTCACTTACCAGACTGAGCCGCACAACTCTGACTTCGCAACCGTGCTGGACCGTGCACTGCCGGACCCGGATACAGCGAAGGGCAAACCGCGAGGCAACCCTGTCGCCGCGATGCAGACCGCGGCGATCAAGGTCGAGGCGGAGTACCGCATTCCCATCAACCACCACAACCCGATCGAGCCGCATGCGGCCATCGCATTCTGGCAGGGCGATCAGCTCACAATCTTCGACAAGACCCAGCAGGTCTACGGTGTGCAGGCGCACTTGGCAGAAAGCCTGGGCGTGCCGGCCGAGAACATCCGTGTGGTGTCGCCGTTCGTGGGCGGCGCCTTTGGCGCATCGCTCAAGCCGAACTACTACCCATCGTTGACGGCGATGGCGGCGCGCGAGCTCAAGCGCCCGGTCAAGGTGGTCTACACGCGCACCCAGATGTTCACCGGGCATGGCTACCGGCCGTACACCATCCAGAAGATCGCGTTGGGCGCTGACCGCAGCGGCAAGCTGTCGGCCATGATCCACGAGGCGTTCCACAACACCTCGTCGTTTGAACCGTTCTCGGATTCGACCACCGGCTTCACCCGGCAAATCTATGCCTGCCCCAATCTTCACGCGCCGCTGAAGGTCGCGGCGACGGACTTGGCCACGCCCACGTGGATGCGTGCGCCAGGCGCGGTGAGCGGCATGTTCGCGCTGGAAAGTGCGATGGACGAGCTGGCCTACGTGCTCAAGATCGATCCGATGGAGCTGCGCCTGCTCAACTACGCCGAGGTCGACCCGGAGAGCGGAAAGCCTTTCTCCAGTAAGTCGCTGCGCGAGTGCTACCGCCTCGGCGCCGAGAAGTTCGGTTGGAAGAACCGCAAGCCCGAGCCGCGCTCGATGCGCGACGGCCGGCTGCTGGTGGGCTGGGGCATGGCCTCGAGCGTCTGGGGTGCGATGCAGATGCCAGCCAGCGCGCGCGTCACCTTCCGCGCCGATGGCACTGCGGGGGTGACCAGCGCGACCAGCGACATCGGACCGGGCACCTACACCGTGATGACCATGATCGCGGCCGAATTCCTCGGGCTGCGGCTGGACCAGGTGCATTTCGAGCTGGGCGATACCAGGCAGCCCAAGGCGCCGGCGCAAGGCGGCTCGTGGACCACCTCCAGCGTGGGTTCGGCGGTGCGTGGCGCGGCGCTGGCCATCGGTGCAAAGCTGCTGGAGCTGGCGAACCGCGATGCCGCTTCGCCGTTGAAAGGCGTGAATGCTTCGGACATCGAAATGCTCGATGGTCGCTTGCGCCTCAAGAGCGATCCGGCGCGCTCGGTGAGCATTGCCGAAGTTATGCGCCACACGGGAACGAACGAGATCACCGAGAAGTTCGATTCCACGCCGTCGCCAGAGCGCGCCAAATACGCCTCGCTCGCGCACGGCGCCCAGTTCGTCGAGGTGAAGGTCGACCCGGACCTAGGCACGGTGAAAGTCACCCGCGTGATCGAGGTCACGGCCTGCGGGAAGATCCTCAATCCACTGGCTTCACACAGCCAGGAAATCGGCGGCGTGGTGTGGGGCATCGGCATGGCGCTGAAGGAGGCGACCGAGATCGACCACCGCTACGGGCGCATCATGAACGCCAACCTGCAGCATTACCACGTGCCGGTGAACGCGGACATTCATTCCATCGAAACCATCTTCGTCGAGGAAGAAGACACTATCGTCAATCCGTTGGGCGTGAAGGGCATGGGGGAATTAGGCATGGTGGGCATCCCGGCCGCCATTGCAAACGCAATCTTCCACGCCACTGGCAAGCGCGTGCGCGACCTGCCGATCACTCCGGAGAAGTTGATGTGATGGCGATCGACAGATGGCGACCTCATCCCCAGAAGCCATTGAGTCAATTCAAGGAAAACAGGCCAACCAGATGAACCTCAGGATGATCATTGACGGCGCCGTCATCGCAACTGCGACGCTTGACAACACCCGAAGCGCCGAGGATTTCGCTACCCTTCTCCCGCTGACGTTGCATCTGAAGGACTATGAAGCAACAGAGAAAATTGCCGGCCTACCGAGGCAAGTGACAACAGAGGGCGCGCCTGACTCTTACACGCCTTCAGCGGGTGACATCTGCTTTTACGCTCCGTGGGGCAACCTTGCGTTCTTCTACAAGGACGGCGCTCCTTCAGAAGGACTTGTGCGCCTTGGAAGTTTTGCGTCTGGGCTCGATCAGCTTGCGCAGGACGGTACAAGCAATGTGGAAGTGAAGGTGGAACTGTCCTGCCCATAAACCATCGTTCTATGTTTCTTAGGGCCGCCAAGAATCAAAAGCCATGGCATTTGAAGGCTGCTTCAGACTGCGAGCTGTCTTTGAGTCACGACGTCTGACCGTCGCCTTCGGGCCCAAAAGAGACGTCCCCGATCCTCGATAGCAGACATCCGAAAGACGTTGTACTGGCCTACTCAGGCTGCGTTCTCCGCTAGGATCCTTCGA